>JBBSDJ010000129.1:0-7628 GCA_038249555.1 Caulobacterales bacterium | reverse complement strand
GGAGCCTTCCACGTTCAGACTCTGTCAAGTCTCGGCGCCCACGCTTCGCATCAGGCCTGATGGGAGGCTTTCGGATAACGGTACAAGGACAGACAGGATGAAGAAGACTGTGCGCTGGGGCACGGACATCGGATGCCCGAAGCAGATCAAGCCGCTCGAGGGTCGCAATGAATTGTCAGACCACGGACTGAAAGGCAAGCGCGCCAAGGGCGAGCTGGGCCTCAGCCGGGGCATGACCCGCAAGGACGCCCGGCGGGACGCCGAGGATGCGCTGCCCTCGTCCGAAGCGATGACCCAGGACCAGTGGAGCGAGCGCGAACAGCTGATCGCCGAGCGCGCCGAGGAAGTGCGCCGGGGCCTGACGACATGGATGTCGACGACTGCCGCCGGGGTACGCAACTATATCCACGATACCGCGCCGGCCGACATTCACCCCGACCAGTTGCGCGAGGCGATCAAGGCGGAGGAGCACGAGTTCCGCCACTACGAGACCGACGATTCCAATGACGCGAAGGAGCGCCATTCGGCGGCGATCATCGAACTGCAATCGTTCAAGGAACGTCACGGCGCGGGAATTGGCCAGCGCACGCCGGACATCAAGAAGAACGTGGAGCAGGCGATCGCCATCCTTGTCTTCATCATGCTGGTGGAAGGCGCGTTCAACGCCTTGCTGTTCAAGGACGCGCAGAGCGCCGGCCTGCTGGGCGGGTTGCTGGTGGCGTTCGGGGTTTCGGCCGTGAACGTATTGTTCGGCGTGACGGCGGGTTTCTTCGGCCTGCGCTATCTCAACCATCCAGCAATGCCGGCCAAGGTCGCGGGCGGGGTGATTGCGGGCATCTGCATCCTCGCCGGCATCTTCCTCAACTTCTTCGTGGCGCACTTCCGCGACGCGGTGGAAGAGGGGCTGGTGGCCGCCGAAGCAGCGGGCACCCTGGCCGAATTCTCGATGTTCCAGATCCCGCCGGGACTGGTCGTGCGCGACATGTTCCCGAACATCATCGGCTTCGAGAGCTTCGTGGCGCTGGCGCTGCTGATCCTTGGGCTGACGGTTTTTGCGCTCGCCGTCTACGAAGGTTATGACCGCATTTCCGATCCCTATCCGGGCTATGGCCGGGTGTGGCGCAAGGAGCGCAAGGCGTATGAGCACCGCCAGCAACTGCGCGAGGATTTGCGAGGGGATCTTTCCGGATACTTCTCGGCGAGCCGGATGTGGTTCGAGACGCAGCTGTCGCGCCATGCGATGGCGAAGCGGGAAATCGAGAAGGCGATGAACCTGCTGGAATCGCGGCGTGATATTGCCGTCTCGATTGCGGCGAAGGCGGCGGACCAGGAGCGCGGCCTCAAAGTGGCTTATCGCCAGGCACACCGGCGTACGCGTAACAGCTTGCGTGACAAGCTGGGCGAGCAGGCGGCTTGCCCGGCCTATTTCGACGAGATCATCACGCCGCAACTGCCGCCCTTCGACTATGCGAAGGAACGCGCGCAGGCGAATGCGGCGATCAAGGTGATCGATCAGAACATCACCGCGCTGAACCTGACGCGTGAATGGCTGGAGACGCATATCCAGCAGGTGCAGCAGGGTTTGTCGTCGATCGAGAAGAAAGTGGCCGAAGAAATCGGCCGGGTGCGGGAGGCGAAGGCCTCCGGCGAAGTCAAGAGGACGGGATAGACTATGCCGCGCCGCAGAGAAAAAGGCCCCTGGTTCTGGCGCAGCGCGATTGCGCTGATGCTGACCTCCGTATTCGGACTGTTTGCCGCCGCCGCGATCCATCAGCCGCCCTCCACCGATGAGGAGACGGGCTGCCGGCTGGACCGCGAAGATCCGGTGCACACGATCGTTCTGGTCGACCAGTCCGATCCGTTCAACGCGACCGACCTCGAGTGGGTGCGCACGCTGCTGGACGGGGAGGCGCGCAGCCTGCCGCGGCACGGGCGCCTGACGCTGGTGGTACCGAATTCCGCTTCGCCGTATGATCCGGTGCAGGTGTTCACCGGTTGCTCGCCAGGGAGCGCGGCGGAATCCAATCCGATCTTCCAGAACCCGAAGATGATCGCGGCGGCCTGGGAGCGGAAGTTCCATGCGCCGCTGATGCTGCAGGCGGACGAGTCGCTGCGCGATACGGTCGCGCCGAGCTCACCGCTGATGGAGGCGATGTATACGCTGGCCGACAGGCCGGATTTCCAGGGCCATGTGCCGGTGCGCCGCCTGATCCTCGTGTCTGACCTGATGCAGCATTCGCCGGGCTTCTCGATGTACAAGAGCGGCGCGGACGCCGATGTCTGGGCGGAGTCTTCGTTGGCGGACATGCGGGCCGGGCTGGAAGGCGTCGAAGTGGTCGCGCGGATTGTGCCGCGTCAGGAATACGCGCTGCCGCTCGGCGAGGTGAAGGCTTTCTGGCGCGACTGGTTCGGCGCGGCGGGGGCGGAGTATGGGTCTGTGACTTGAGGCGAGCCTCTTCGCAGGTGCCTGCGGGTTTTGCTTTATCTTGCAGTTATCCGGCAAGCGGATCCAAAGAGCATAACTCCGTGCACGGAGGTGTGGCGGAAGGAAGTGCCTGTTATTTTTTAACGGCTTGATCGGGTTGGGTTTTATTTTTCGAGCGGGGTGGTTTTTGTAGGCGCAAGTCCGGGTTCCTGAGCTCGACCATCCTCGAAATCATGCGTCATCCCTATGCAGTCAATGCACACGGGATGGCGAATCTTTCTCATTGATTCTCATTTTTCATCGCTTGTTTCTCACCCGGTGACGGTTTGTCATCGCCTTCGCGCAAGACAGTCTGGATCCCGGGCATTTGCTTTCCAAATCCCGGGATGACGACAAATGGGGTCACTGAGAGGGTAAGGAAGTGGATCAGTCCTTCGGTTTGCGGACGACCTTGCGCATCAGGCCTTCCTGGGCGACGGAGGCGACGAGGTTGCCGGCCGCGTCGAAGACCTTGCCGCGGTTGAAGCTGCGGCCGCCGCCGGCATAGGGGCTGTCCATCGAGTAGAGGTGCCAGTCGTCGAACTTCAGCGGGGCGTGGAACCACATCGCGTGGTCGAGGCTGGCCGACATCAGTTCGCCGGTCATCCAGGAGACGCCGTGCGGGCGGTTGCCGGTGCCGAGGAGGGCCATGTCGGATGCGTAGGCGAGGAGGCAATGGTGCAGCCAGGGCGCCTCGTCGATGGGGCGTGCGACGCGGAACCAGAGGTCGTGCTGGTCGCTGGCGATGACAGGGCGGGTCGGGTGCAGGGGAGCGATCTCGCGCATGTCGATGGGGCGGGGGCGGAGGAAATGGCCGCGGTGGCGCTCGGGCAGTTTTTCGGCAAAGCGCTTGCGCCATTCGCTGCGGTCTTCGACTTCGTCCGGGCCGATCACTTTCGGCATCTCGTGCTGGTGGTGCCAGGCTTCCTCGGCGACGTGGAAGCTGGCGGCGAGGTTGAAGATCTGCTTGCCGTGCTGGACGGCGACGACGCGGCGGGTGGTGAAGCTGCCGCCATCGCGGGAATGGTCGACCTGGTAGATGATCGGCACTTTCGGGTCGCCCGGGCGAATGAAATAGGCGTGGAGGGAGTGGCAGGTGCGGTCGTCCGGCACGGTGCGGTAGGCGGCGACGAGGGCCTGGGCGATAACCTGGCCGCCGAAGACGCGCTGGCTTTCCTCCTCGTCCGGGCTCTGGCCGCGGAAAAGGTCCAGTTCAAGGCGCTCGATGTCGAGCAGGGTCAGCAGGTCGCCTACGGGATCGGTCGCCATGGTGCGGCTCCTCTTTCTTGTTGTGCGGCGCAGCAATATGCCGTCACGCAGGGTAAAGCAATCGCGTGATCACGCCGGTTTTCTTTGACAAGGCGCGCGAAACCCCCTTGTCTTGGCGCATCCAGATTTCCAGGTTTTCAACGACATCCAAGGCCGGAGGCGCCGACCATGAATCCTGTTGCCATTCTTACGCGCGAGTTCAAGTTTTTTCAGGATGCGCAGCTCCTGAAGAAATGGACGGGCGACATTTCGCCGGACTCCGACTTCCTGGTGGCCGATGATTTCGAGCGGGCCGTGGACGCGCACCGGAGCAACATTGCGTTCCGGTTCGAGGGCAAGTCGACCACCTATGGCGAGTTCGACGCGCTGGCGAGCCGGTTTGCCAACTGGGCGATGGCGCAGGGCCTGAAGCCGGGGGACTGCGTGGCGCTCTACATGGAGAACCGGCCGGAATACGTGGCGGCCTGGGCGGGCTTTGCGAAGGCCGGTCTCGTCACGGCACTGATCAATCACAACCTCGAAGGCGAGGGGCTGGCGCACTGCGTGAACATTGCGCAGGCCAAGCTGATCGTCACAGGGTCTGACCAGGATGCGCCGATCCGTGCGGCGATGGGGCTGATCTCCGGTTCGCCGCCGGTCTGGTCGCTGGGTGGCAAGTTTGGCGCCGATCTCGGCGGGGCGCTGGAGGCGTTTTCAGAGAAGCGGCCCGACCGCTCGGTGCGTAAGGGGATGCTGGGCAAGGACCTTTGCCTTTACGTCTATACGTCCGGCACGACCGGCCTGCCGAAGGCGGCGCGGCTGACGCAGGCGCGCACGCAGGGCATGATGCGCAGCTTCATTGCGCCGTGCCGGATCACGCCGAAGGACAAGATCTACATCACGCTGCCGCTGTATCACGGCACGGGCGGATTGTGCGGCATCGGCCAGGCGCTGATGACCGGGGCGACGGCGATCGTGCGGCGCAAGTTTTCGGCCAGCGCGTTCTGGGATGACGCGGTCAACGAGCAGGCGACGGCGATCGTGTATATCGGCGAGCTGTGCCGGTATCTCCTAAACTCGCCGCCGCATCCGAAGGAGCGGGCGCACCGTATACGGACGGGGTTCGGCAACGGGCTTCGCCCGGAAGTGTGGCAGGCGTTCCTGGACCGGTTCAACATTCCGCACCTGTGCGAGTTCTATGGCTCGACCGAGGGCAATGTCAGCTTCCTGAACTTTGACGGCAAGGTGGGCGCGGTGGGGCGCATTCCGGGCTGGCTGAAATCGCAGTTTGCCAACATTGCCTTCGTGAAATTCGACATCGAGACCGAGCAGCCGGTGCGCGGGCCGGACGGGCTGTGCATTCCGGCGGCTGTGGACGAGGCGGGTGAGGCGCTGGGGCTGATCGGCGACGATGTGCGCCAGCGGTTCGAAGGCTATAACGACCAGAAGGCGACCGAGAAGAAGCTGCTGCGCGACGTGTTCACCAAGGGCGATCTGTGGTTCCGCACGGGCGATCTGCTGCGGAAGGACAAGGATGGCTACATCTTTTTTGTCGACCGGATTGGCGATACGTATCGCTGGAAAGGCGAGAACGTCTCGACCAACGAAGTGGGCGAGGCCTTGTCGCGCGTGGGCGGCATCAAGACGGCGAATGTCTATGGCGTGGCCATTCCGGGCACGGACGGCAAGGCCGGGATGGCGGCGATTACGACCGAGGGCGAGGTGGACATTGCGGGTCTGTACAAGTCGCTCGCGGCGAAGTTGCCGAGCTACGCCGTGCCGATTTTCATCCGTGTGCAGCCGGAAGCGGAGACAACGGGCACGTTCAAGTACCGCAAGGTGGAGCTGGTGGCGGACGGGTTCGATCCGGACAAGGTGAACGAGCCGCTCTGGATGTTCGATCCCGAAGAGGCGGCGTATGTGCCGATGACACAGGGGCGGTATGACCGTTTGGTGTCGGGGGGCTTCAAGTTTTAGGGGGAATGGCGACCCCGGCAGGATTTGAACCTGCGACCACTCGCTTAGAAGGCGAGCGCTCTATCCAGCTGAGCTACGGAGTCGTGAGCCCGGAGTAGCGCGGGCGCCTTCAGTGTGTCCACGGCTGTTTGCGCGAGGCCGAGAAGTTTTCCGAGTAGGACTTGATCAGGCGCTTTCTTTCGCGCGCTTCCTCGACGCTGAAGGTCAGGCCTTCGCGCTCGGCATAGGCGATCGCCTGTTCGCGGGTTTCGAAGTGGAGACGGACCTGGCCGGACATGTCGTCGATGCCGGTCCAGCCCATGAGCGGGTCCACGCGGCGTTTGGCGTCCGGGGTGACGAACTCGAGCACCCAGTCTTTCGTGTTGCCGCGCCCTGATTGCATGGCGCTTTTTGCCGGTTTGTAGATCCGCGCTTCCATGACCTGTATCGACTCTCAAGCCCGATTTGAAACTTTGGTCGGAGCGAGAGGATTCGAACCTCCGACCCTCTGGTCCCAAACCAGACAAACGGTGGCTTTGGCCCTTCGCAAGACCCCTGTAAATACAATGCATTAAGTGGTTTTTCGGCCACCGCTTGCCCACCCTTCACACGCCGAACCACCAATAGGCCACCGTCTAAATTGTAGTGACGTGGAGATAGCTGGGCTTGGCCCACCCCGCAACCGTTATGATGAAATATGCATAGGTCTGGCCTTTACGATTCTGGCTAGTGAACCGTGCTGGTGGCCCAGAAGGCTGTTTCGTCGGTGTCATGTAGCGATAGCGTTTTCTTTCAGCGTCGCGAAATAGTTAACCTCGGCTTCTGACGGGGAGCAGTTGGCGACGGCGTTGCCTTCCAGTCCGCCTTTGACGAGTCTGGCGATAAATCGTGCAAAGGGAATGATGTCCTGATCCAAGCAGGCAGGCACGAGGACAGCCACGTGACCGGCGAGCTATTCCAGAGGGATGACCGTCCAAGGATACCCCCCCCCGCAGTCAGCATGACATTCTTCAGGAATTGGCAAATGCGGAAAAAACCGTCCCTGTACAGAAGAAATTGTAGAAACACAAAATGACCAAGCACAACGTGTGCGGACGGCTCTGTTTCCTGAGCGAGCCGTTCCGAGAAAGCCGGCACGGCATCGCGTACCGCGTCCCTGTTCAGCGGGACATGCCTGGAACGGCGGATGTAGACAGGCACATTTCGATATCCTGCAAGGTCGCATGCCTTGACGAGGGCGGCCGTTGCGCCTGACGCGAACATTTCTCGATATAAACCACCATGGTCTTCATCGATAATTACCCTGGCATTGCCGCCCTCGATAATATTGGTGAGGCTCTCTTTGACTTTCTGAAAAGCCCGCCAATAGCCCCGCGCGGCGAGCGTGTGGCGCATGTTTTTGTCAGCTTCGTTTGCTTCAGGATTCCAGGTTCCGCTGCGCACGCGTTTGATCAGCTGCAGACTGACCTGATATCCTTCTATAGAAACCGAGTGAAAGGCATCGGTCACATAAGTGTTCTCGACGACCTGCAGATAGGCCTCAGGATCGCCCGGCAATCCGGGCGCGGGTGGGAAGTATTCGGGAATGGAGCCGCGCATCATATCAACGCCGGCCTGACGGCAGGGGCACGTCAGGCGTCTTGAGGCCTTGAGGCGCGAAGGAGATAAACATTGGCTCGGTAGAGAAAAAATATTCCATGGCCATTCTGGAAGCAACGGAAGTCTTGCTGCAGGCAGAAATCAATGGAGCAATCGGCGACTTAGTGGCAGCAATCCGGCCGAAGGCAGACAGAGTCCAGATTTGCGTATCAGGCAATTTATCGCCGACAACGGTCATTGACGCGTTGCGCTTGGTCCGCAAATCCTGAGGCAGGTCACCCGCTGAACGCGTTTGCGAAGTCATGGCGGCGATCGAACCATGGCTATTTTCCCTTGTTCTTGAAAAAGGCGATTAGGAAGG
>JBBSDJ010000128.1:0-7679 GCA_038249555.1 Caulobacterales bacterium | reverse complement strand
TCCTAAAGAAAACTGCCGCGCGAACAATCACCGCACTCTGGGCTGCAATCGCTGACGCTATCCTCCGCATCGAGCCCGAAGAATGCGCCAACTACTTCAGCGCCTGCGGCTATGACTGTGGTTGAGATGAATCTGCTCTAATAGGCGACGCTCGGACAGCGAACACACCTTAGCTCGCAGGCTTCAGCGTCTTCCAGTCCATGCCGCCCATCCGGCACACTTCCTTCCACTCCGCTGGCAGCACAGGCTGCACCGAGAGCCGGAATGACGCGACGAGGCTCATCGCGGCCAGCTTCGGGTTCGCCTTGACCTCTTTCAGCGTCACCGGCTTCGGCATCGGGGCCAGCGCCTGCACTGTCACGCAGTCCCAGCGCACATCGTCCGTCGTCGGATCAGGCGCCGACAGTGCGCAGACCTCTACCACGCCGACCACCGCGAGGCCTTCGTTCGAGTGGTAGAAAAACGCCCGGTCGCCCAGCTTCATCGCCCGCATGTGATTGCGCGCGGTGTAGTTGCGCACGCCGGACCACATCTCGCCCGTCGCGCCCTTCGCCACCTGCTGGTCCCAGCTCCAGGCGTCAGGTTCAGACTTCAACAACCAATACTGCATCAGCCTTTGGCTTCCGCCCGGATCGCTGCCGCATGCGCTTCGGCAATGCCAAGCCGCGCCGCCAGCCGCCCGAGGAAGCCCGCTTCCTCCGCCGTCGGATCACCCGTCACGACGCAGGCCGCCGTGTAGAGCTGCGCCGCATGGTTCGGCGACAGCGCGCCGGCGGCAATCTTGTCCAGCGTCTCGGCTTCTGGCCGTGTGTTCTCGAGGATCGCGCGGTCCTTGCCGCCGACGCCGGCTTCCTTCAGCGCGCCGTCGATCACCACCTTCTCGGCTTCGTCGAGCACGCCGTCCGCCCAGGCCGCTGCCACGATCGTGCGCACCAGCGCTTCGGCAAATTCCGGCTCCGCCTTCTTCGCGGTCACATAGCCAAGCTGCGCGGGCTCCACGCTCGCATCCGGCTTCTGCCCCTGCGATTTCATCCAGGCATGGTAGGCGAGCGCGCCGAGGCCTGCGACCGCGCCGGTTTTCGCCGTGCCGCCGATGAACCTGCGACCGCCCTTGGTACCCAGCAGCATCGCCGTAATCAGCGCGCCCGCCCCGGCCGCCGCAATCTGCGTGTTCCGGTCGGTCTTCAGGCGTTCCAGCGCCGCTTCGCCGAGGTCCCTGCCCTTTTTCAGCTTGCCTTCGAGGTCGTGTTCCTTGGCGGCCTGTTTCGCCTGCTTCTGGAGGTCGAGGAGGATCTGCTGGAAGTCCATGGCGTGTCTCACTTTCTGTTTGAAATGGGCCGTGTGTTTGCGATGTAGGATATCGCGGGCGCGCCGGAAAGGCCGGATGCCTCAGATCGCTTCTGCAAGCGCCGCGCGCACCAGCCGCTCGTAATGCGGCCAGCCCTTGTAGTCCGCCAGCACCGGATCGATCCCGTCCCAGGCCGCGCGGAACGCGGCGACCTGCGCGCCGTCTGCCAGCGCCGCCCGCAAGGGATCGATCGCCACGCGGATCGTGAACACCACGGCGCCGGAAACCGGCAGCTTCGAAATCGTCTGCCGCTCGACACGAAACCACAGCGCGTCCAGCGCGCCGGCCGAGGGCAGGTCCGCCGCGATTTTCTTGAAAGGCGTCTGCTCCGGCGTGTACCGCGCCGTGCCCGGCTGGACGGTCCAGTTGAACCGTTCCAGCACCTGCCCCGGCTGGACCGCATCGAACATCCGGTGGATGCGCGAGACCATGCCCGGGTTCGCCCCCGGCACCGGCCCGTGCAGACCGCCGAGCGGCTCGCCGAGCTTCTCGCCGAGGCGCCAGAACGTCGGTGCGCACAGGCTCGCCGCCTCCAGCCGCCACAGGCCTTCGCCGTCCTTGATCAGTACACAGAGGTCGTCGGAAACCGCACTCGCCGCGCCTTCCAGCGCGCTCGCCCATGTCCCCTCGCCCGGCCCGGCGACCGCGTGCACGGCAGACGCCAGCTCCAGCGCGGCCATCTCACTCCCGTCCCGCGCGCCATACACGTCGCTGCGATGGCGCCGCATCACGGCATGCTTGTCCGCCAGCGCGTGCGCCTCGGTATCCGGCGAGAGCCACGCCTCCGGCGCAATCGGCTTCAAGCCCGGCGCAAGGCTGAGCGGTCCGTTGAGGAATGGCAGATAAGGCGGCCGCCGCATCAGGCGAGCCGCGCCGAGCCCCAGCTGACAAAGCCGGCGATCTTCGGCGTATTCGGCAGGTACATCGTCTCGGCGTCATCACTGCGGAAGCCGCCTTCGCGCAGCAGGCCCAGCGTGTCGCGCGTCAGATGGCATCCGCCCGCGAGGGATTTCCAGACAGGCTCCACCCGGCGCTGCCATTTGGAAATGCCTTCGTCCGGCGCAAGGCCATGCTCGGTGAACAGGATCTTACCGCCCGGCTTCAGCACGCGCCGCGTTTCGGCGAGCGCGCCTGCCCAGTCCGGGATCGTGCACAGCACGAAGGTTATCACCGCCGTGTCGACCGATTTGTCCGGCAGCGGAATATTCTCGGCGCCGGTCTCGAGAAACTCGATACTCTTGCCGATGCCGAGTTCGCCCGCCGTCCGCTTCGCCTTGACGATCATGCCGGGGGCCGGCTCCAGCGCGTAGAGCTTCTCGACCTTGCCGGCATCATACATCGCGAAGTTGGTGCCCGACCCGCAGCCGAGTTCCAGCACCACACCGTCCGCCTTCGGAACAACTTTCGCCCGCTGCTTCATGATCGGACGCGAGGAACACGCGCACGAAATCAGGTTCGGCACGACATACCGCTCCCAAGGGTTCATCCGCCCGATCCGCCAATTGGCCGGAAGCCCGGATAGGCGCCGTCCTGGATCTTGGACTTCGTCGCCTCGCTCGGGCGCGCGATCAGCGCGTCCTGCGTGATCGAGACTTCATACTCGAACCCGTCGCCCATCGGCTGGTAGGTGGCCGAGCCATACTCGGCGTCGATCCCGAATTGCGAGCCATACTTCGCCGCGAGGCCGCCGACATCAATGCCGGGTTCGGTCTCGACAATCTTCAACCCGTCGATCTTGCCTTCGGTGACGACTTCCGAGGAAAACTGCATCGCGTCCAGCGAGCGCATGTGCTCGAGCCGGTAGATCGAATCATAGCCGAGGATGTTGGCCATCGGTTTGAACTTGATGACCTTGGCGCCCATCTGCCACTCGTTGCCCCGGAAAACCGGCGCGCTGCCATCGGCCTGCAGCAGGGTCTGGCCATCAGAGAACACCACGTCCGCGCGGTAGGCATTGGCCTGATCGGGAACGGCGGTGAACTTCACCGTCGCCACCGGGCGCTCATAGGTGAGGCGCTTGTAGGTCTGGATGTTCAGGCCCGCGAAGGCGATCACGCCCGCCAGACCCAGAAAGCCGGACCCGAACGCCAGGCGCGCCACGCCGGCAAAGGGTTTCAGCCCGGCCATCTTCGCAAAGCCCGCGAAAAGGAGAATCAGGCCGAGAACGCCTGCAACAGACGGAAGTATCCACCAGATCAGGCTCATCAGCTCTCTCCCTTATGGCCGCGCAAGGCTGCGCGGGCCGGTCAACCCAACTCAGGACTTATATCAGCGCTTTAAGGCAGAATTAGCAACCTTCCACAGCCGCCGCTGCGCTTGCTTCAACCCGTCCAGCCCAGCGCGCTCGCTGCTTTCCACCCGACATAGACCGCAACGATGACAATCAGGACAGCAAAGGCGGAACGCGCCAGACGCACGCGGGTTGCCAGTGCCCGCGACAGCAACACGCCTAGCCCGCCGCCGACCGCCCCGCCCGCGAGCAGCAGCCCCGCCAGCGGCAGGTCGACTTCGCCGTGCAGCGCATAGTTCGAAGCGGTCGCCGCGCCGAACACCGCAACCGACACAAGCGACGACGCGGTGGCATTCGCCAGCGTCATGCCGGTCGCCATCATCAAGCCGGGCACGATCAGGAAACCGCCGCCGATCCCAAAGAAGCCCGCTGCGCCGCCGACGCCGAGGCCCATCGGCGCGATCCGCGCCATCAGCTTCGCCGTGATGTGCACGTCCGGGTCGCCCTCGCTCCTGGGCCTGCGCAACATCGAGAGGCCGATCGCCGCCATCGCAAACGCGAAGGCAAACAGCAGCGTGTCCCCGTCAATCCGCAAGGCCAGGGTGGAGCCGATCAGGGAGCCGATGATCCCCGCCAGCGCAAACACCGTGGCGCACGGCCACTTCACGCGGCCGGCCCGCCAGTGCCCGGTCAGGCTGACAAGCGCAATCGCTGCGACCGCCGCTGCCGACGTACCGATCGCGAGGTGCGGATCGGTGACGCCGACGGCGTAGAGCAGCAGCGGCGCCGCCAGCACCGATCCCCCGCCCCCGAAAGTGCCGAGAAACAGGCCGATCAGCGCCCCGCTGAGCAGGGCCGCGACGATCACGGAGGCGGTGAGTTCGATCATGCGCCCGGCTTAGCTGGCGCTGCCCGCGACCGGCAGGCCGGCCCGCTTCCAGGCATCCAGCCCGCCTTCAAGCACGAGGGCCTCGCCGTCCACCCGCTCTGCCAGCCGCACGCAATTCTTCTCGGTGCGCATGCCGGACTTGCAATGGAACACCGCCGTGCGGCCCGCTTCGATCTTCACGTCCGCCGCTTCAAGGCTGGACAGCGGGATCAGCACGGCGCCCGGAATGTGCTCAAGCGCGTGTTCGTCCGGTTCGCGGATATCGATCAGGTGCAAACGCCCGGCCTTCAGGCCTTCAGCGACATCGGCAGGTTTGATTTTCGTCAGTGTACTCATGGTTTTCACTCCTCGGGGCAGAAGATTTCTGCCAGCGTTGCAATGACCCGGAGCGCGGAGGGGTCCGCGATCCGGTAGTAGATGTTGAGGCCGACCCGGCGCGTCGCCACGAGCCCGTCCTCCCGCAGCACCGCGAGGTGCTGGGAAAGCGCAGATTGCGACAGAGTCGTCCCGGCCAGCAGATCACCAGCCGAAACTTCCCCGCCTTCAAGCCGGCAGAGAATCATCAGGCGGTGCTCGTTGGACATCGTGCGCAGCAGCTTGGCAGCTTCACCGGCACGTTCGCGGAACAGGGCGGGGTCAAAGGTCGTCTGTCTCATGACGCCAATATATTAGATCTTGTTAAATTAGCAAGTGTTTATATATATTGGTCTCAGCAGTTACAGGAGACGCCCAATGGCGATGCTCAAATCCTTCTTCGACGCGGCCACCAACACGGTCACCTACCTGGTCTGGGACCCCGCCACCCGCGCCGCCGCGATCATTGATCCCGTGCTGGATTTCGATCCCAATGCCGGCCGGCTGACCACAGGATCGGCCGACGCCGTCCTCGCTGCGGCCGCCGAAGAAAGCCTGCGCATCGACTGGATCCTCGACACCCACGCGCATGCCGACCACCTGTCCGGCGCCGACTACCTGCGCCGTCTGACCGGCGCGAAACTCGGCATCGGCGCCCAGATCACCAAGGTGCAAAAAGCCTTCGTGCCCCTCTTCGGCGCCACCAGTGATGCCCCCGGCGCGCAGGTTTTTGATGTCCTCCTCAACGAAGGCGACCGGCTGCCGCTCGGCAATCTCGAGATCGGCGTGCTGCATACGCCCGGCCACACGCCCGCCTGTGTCACCTATCTGATCGACGACATGGCCTTCGTCGGCGACACGATATTCATGCCGGACTACGGCACCGCCCGCGCCGATTTTCCCGGCGGTGACGCGGCAACCCTCTACCGCTCCATCCGCAAGATCCTCGCCCTGCCGCCCGAGACCCGCATCTTCGTCGGCCACGACTACCTGCCCCAGTCCCGCGACACCTTCATCTGGGAGACGACCGTTGCCGAGGAACGCGCCCGCAACGTCCACGTCCATGACGGCGTCACCGAGGATGACTTCGTCGAAATGCGCGAGGCCCGCGACAAGACGCTCGCCGCGCCCCGCCTCATCCTGCCGTCCTTGCAGGTCAACATCCGCGCCGGCGCCCTGCCGCCTGCGGAGGCCGACGGCCAGGTCTACCTGAAACTTCCGGTGAACCGGCTCGGGGCTGCATAAAGCGGCGTTCCGAAAAGTGGGAACCGGTTTTCGGGAAAACGCCGCGAACAAGCATAGCTCCCCTACCACATTCACGCCGCGTCCCCCCTGCCCGGGCCGGGAAAAGACTGATAGGGCCGAAGCATGTCTTTGCGTGACTTCGGCCTTCTCTTTCTCATCTGCTTCGTCTGGGGCGTGAACCTCGTGATGACCCGCTGGGTCGTCGCCGATTTCGCCGTTCCGCCGCTCTTCTTCGCCGCGATCCGTTTTCTCGGCGTCGCGGTTTTCCTGATCCCGTTCCTGCGCCCGGTGCCGAAGAATCTCGGCACCCTGTTCCTGATCGCGATGCTGATCGGCTGCCTCAACTTCGGCCTCCTCTTCGTCGGCCTCGCCAACGCCGATGTCTCCGCCGCGGCCGTGACGGGACAGCTCGGCGTGCCGATGTCGACGATCATGAGCATGATCTTCCTCGGCGAGAAGATCGGCTGGCGCCGCGCGCTCGGCATCTCGCTCGCCTTCGCGGGCGTCGTCGTCATCGCCTTCGATCCGGGCTCCTTCAGCCTGTCCTTCGGCCTGCTGCTGATCTTCTTCGCCGCCGTGCTCGGCTCGGCGGGCGGCATCATCATGAAGCGCATGCCGGAAATGCACCCCCTGAACCTCTCCGCCTGGGTCGGCCTGTTCAGCTTCGCGCCGCTGTTCGCCATCTCCGCCGTGCTCGAAACCGGCCAGGTCGAGGCCTATGTGGCCGGCGGCTGGCAGGTCTGGCTCGCCAGCCTCTTCGCCATCGTCGGCGTCTCGATCTTCGCGCACTCGGCCTTCTACACGCTGCTGAAACGCCACGACGTCTCGCTCCTCTCGCCGCTGACGCTGATGACGCCGCTCTGGGGCGTGCTGTTCGGCGTCACCCTGCTGAACGAGCCTTTCACCTGGAAACTCGTCATCGGCGGCGCAGTTTCGCTCGCCGGGGTCTTCCTCATTGCGATCAGGCCGAATAGCGTGCTTCCCGAAGCGGCCCTCGGAAAGAAGTACGCTTCCGGAGATTCCTGATGCGCCTCGAAGAGACGCCGAGCCCCAATCACGACGAGCGCCGCCACAAGGTGGACCTGCTCGTGCTGCACTATACCGGCATGCAATCCGGGCAGGCGGCGCTCGACCGGATGCGCGATCCCGAGGCGAAGGTCGCCGCCCATTACATGATCTGGGAAGATGGACGCATCGCGAAGCTCGTCGATGAAAGCCGGCGAGCCTGGCATGCGGGCCTATCCAGCTGGCAGGGTGATGACGACCTCAACTCGCGCTCCGTCGGCATCGAGATCGTCAACGGCGGCCATGACTTTCCCCTGCCCGGCAAGCAATTGCCGCCCTATCCGGACGCGCAGATCGCGGCTGTCATCGAGCTCTCGGGACAGATTCTCCTGCGCCATGCCATTCCGCAGGTCCGCGTGGTGGGCCATTCGGACATTGCGCCTCTGCGCAAGATTGATCCGGGTGAGCACTTCCCCTGGCCGCGCCTTGCGCAGGCTGGCATCGGCCTCTGGCCGCCGGAAGATGCCGGCGCCGGCTGTGTCTGGATGGGCGGCGATCCGGGCGGCCTGAACCGCCAACTCGCCGCCATCGGCTATGCCCTCGCCGAT
>JBBSDJ010000127.1:0-7685 GCA_038249555.1 Caulobacterales bacterium | reverse complement strand
GACGCCCTCGGACATGCGAAGGTCGTTCAGGTCGGCGTGCTCGTCGCCGGTGCGTTGTGTATCAGGCATGGGTCTGTTTCCTCTCCCAAGGTTCATGTTTTCTGCTGGTCTTCTTCAGCAGGGTAGCTGACGCGCCGGGGGGCGCGCAAATTCTTTCTGGCTCTCGCGCTGGCGAAGGGACTCGGCTAAGGCGCTTGCGATGAGTTCCGTTTCGGCCCTCGTGATCCTGGTTACCGTGCTGGTGACCGCGTTCATTTCCGGCATCTTCGGCATGGCCGGCGGGCTGATCCTGATGGGCGTGCTGGCCGCGATGCTGCCCGTCGCGACCGCGATGGTCGTCCACGGCTCCGTGCAGATGGTCTCCAACGGCTACCGGGCTTTCCTCTGGCGCCAGTATATCGACTGGCGCGTCTTCCGCCGCTACGCGCTCGGCGCGCTGGCGGGCTTTCTGGTCCTGCTGGTGGTCGCCTGGCGCCCGGAGGCGCGCGCAGTCTACCTGTTCCTGGGCCTCACCGCGATGCTCGTCTGGCTGCCGAAGGGCTGGCTCCGCCTGGACATACTCCAGCGAGGCCAGGCGGAACTGGCGGGTTTTGCCGTACAGGCCCTGAATACGCTGGGGGGCGTTGCCGGCCCCCTGCTCGATATCTTTTTTGTCACCACCAAGATGGACCGGCGCGCGATCGTGGCCACCAAGTCGGTGACGCAGGTGCTCGCCCATCTTGTGAAGATTGTTTTCTGGGGCGTTCCGGTGATGGCCGCTGCCGGCGAGGCGGCCTTTCCGCCCGTCTGGTTTTTTGTCCTGGCGGTCCCGCTCTCGATGCTCGGCACGACTCTCGGCGGCAAGCTGCTCGAGCGCATGAGTGATGTCGACTTCAAGCGGGCGATGAAATGGCTCGTTACCGCGATTGGCGCGGCGATGCTGCTGAAGGCGGCGGGATGGCTTTAGCACGGCGGTCATGCGCGTTACTCCACTTCCCCAGCGCGCTCCTCTGCCCCAGTCTCGACTATTCGGCAACTTTATCTTATGAAGTCCGCTCATCACCACTAGTGATGTAGGGAATTTACCATAGATGAACCTGCGCAGTCTCGACCTGAACCTCCTTCCCGTTCTGGAAGCCATCCATACCGAGCGCAGCCTGACCCGGGCGAGCGAGAGCCTGCACATCACGCAGCCCGCCGTCAGCAATGCGCTGGCCCGGCTGCGGCTGCATTTTGAAGACCCGCTGTTCGTGCGAGAGGGGCGCGGCGTGAAGCCGACAGCGATGGCCGAGGCGCTGATGCCGGCGGTGCGCGAGGCGCTGGACAGGCTACGCAGCGGCCTTGAGCCGCGCTCCGAGTTCGACCCCGCCCGCTCGACCCGGGTGTTCAATATTTCGGCGCGTGATGCTTCGGCCTACATGCTGGTGCCGCCGCTGGCGCGCAAGCTGGAAGCCGTGGCGCCGGGATTGCGCATCGCCTGGAGCCAGATCGACCGCTCCGCGATCTCGACGGAACTCGCCTCCGGGCGCCTTGACCTCGCCATCGACGTGCCGGAGCTGCGCGGACCGAACCTTGAACGCGAAGTCCTGTTCTCGACGCCCTATGCCTGCATGCTGGCGCCGGATCATCCGATGGCGGACAAGAAGCTGACGGCCGAGCGCTTCTTCGCCTTGCGCCACATTGCCGTCTCCAGCCGGCGCGAGGGGCGCAGCCTGGTGGAGGAAATGGCACGTGCGGCGGGCGGGCGGATCACCCCGGCGCTGCGCCTGCCGAACCACCAGCCCGCCATCGAAGCGGTGCGCCAGACGCAGCTGGCGCTGGTGGCGCCACGTCCGATGGCGGAAGCGTCGGGACTTGTGGTGCGCGACCTGCCGATCCCGTCGCCGATGCTGGCGAGCGTGCTCTACTGGCGGCGGGAGAATTCCGAGGACCCGGCGCTGATCTGGTTGCGCGGCGTGTTCGGAGAGATTGCGACGGGGATGTGAAGGCCCTCGCTCAGGCCCGCCGGTATTCCTCGTCCCGCGCCTGGGCAATCCGGGATCGGACGGTTTCGGTGTCGTAGCCGAAGATCTCCAGAGCGATGCCGACCATCTGGAGGCCGGATTCAATTGCCTCGGGCACCACATGCCCGGCCCCGGCGGCGCTGAGCTTGACCATGTGGTCGCCGTCATGCGCGCGCGCGAGGATTGTCAGCCCCGGCGCCAGTTCCAGCGCGCAGCGCACCATCGACTCGGCCCGGTCGGGATCGTCGACCGTGACAATCAGCATGGCGGCGCGGTGGATGCCCGTGGCGATCAGGAACTCGGCCCTTGCCGCGTCGCCGACATAGGCATGCACACCCGCTTTCCGGGCCATGCGGATCTTGTCGGGCTCGCGGTCGATGGCGACGATGGCGGCCTCTTCATCGACCAGCAGGCGCGCGACCGACTGGCCGACGCGCCCATAACCCGCGAGGATCACGTGGTCCGTAAGGTGCGTGAGGTCCATCATCGGCGGCAGGTTGTCTTCCGCGGCCTTGCGGCCCCGGGCGAGCTTGCGCCCGAGCAGGCCGAGCAGCGGGGCGAGCAGCATCGAAAGGCCCGCAACGGCGGAAGCGAAGGTTACTGCGTCATCCGGAACTGCGCCGCTGGCGCCCGCGGTCGTCAGGACGACGAACGCGAACTCGCCGGCGGATGCCAGCAGCAGTGCCGCCTCGAGCGACAGGGCATGATTGCCGGCAAACAGCCGGCACGCGACATAGGCGATCATGAACTTCACGGCGATCAGGGCGACCAGCGCCAGCAGTATCCAGCCGATCTTTCCGGCGATCACCGGCAGGTCGAGACTCATGCCGACGGTCATGAAGAAAAGCCCGAGCAGCAGGCCCTTGAAGGGCTCAAGGTCAACTTCGGTCTGGTGCTTGAACTCGGTCTCGCCGACCAGCAGCCCGGCGAGGAAGGCGCCGAGGGCAAGCGACAGGCCGGCACTGTAAGTGATGGCCGCCGCGCCCACGACGGTGAGCAGGATCAGGGCCATCAGGAAGTCGCGCCCGCCCGCAGAAGCGGCAAGCCGGAAAATCCGGCCGAGAAGATAGCGGCCGATCGCCCAGATCACGGCGATCGCGATCAGCCCGCGAACCAGCGCATCGATAAGGACGCCGCCCATGTTGGCGTCGGCCTTCATGCTGGCGAAACCGACAAAGATCAGGATCGGGGCCACAAGGATGTCCTGAAACAGCAGCACGCCGAGGGTTGCCCGGCCCACCGGCTGGGCGGCGCGTTTCTGTTCGATCAGGACCTGCATGACGATGGCCGTGGACGAAAGCGCCAAGGCAAGGCCGAGGATCATGGCAACCGGCAGGTCGAGACCGAAAGCGAGGCCGGCGCAGGCGATGGCGACCGCGCTGACAATCGCCTGCAGGCCGCCCGTACCGACAACAACCTTGCGCAGGGCCCAGAGTTTCTCGAACGAAAACTCGACCCCCAGAAGGAAGAGCAGGAAGAGCACGCCAAGTTCGGCAAAGGGCAATGCCGCCTCGGGCGATGAGATCGAGAAGAACTCGAGCACCGGGGCATCTTCGGCAAGACGGCCAAGGGCGAAGGGGCCGAGGGCGAGGCCTGCCAGCATGAATCCGATGACGGTCGGGATCCTGATAAATCGCATGGCCGGCACAAGGATGCCGGCGGCAATGAGGAAGACCAGCAGATCCTTGATCAGCGTCGGGCTGGGGCCATGGGCGGCGGCGTGATCGATGACTTGTTCCATGCGGCGCCCCTTTCAGCGGAATCCCTGGACAGACCCTAAGCGAGCCCGGACTCGCCTGACACCCCGGCGTGTCACAATAGGTAGATTGCCGCGCCGGGAATGACTGCAGCGCCTCAAATCAGGTCAGGCGAGGCCGTCACTTTCCGCGGGTTGGGCAATCGCAGGTCCGGAGGCGCACTCACCGAAGTCCAGCAGGTCCCCGGGCTTGCAGTCCAGCGCCTCGCAGAGCTTTGCCAGCGTCTCGAAGCGTACACCCTTTACCTTGCCGGATTTCAGCAGGGAGAGGTTCGCCTCGGTGATGCCGATGGCCGCGGCAAGGTCTTTCGCCTTCATCTTGCGGCGGGCGAGCATCACATCGAGCGTGACGATGATGTCGCGCGCCATCAGATGATCTGGTCGCTTTCGGCCTTCAGGCGGATGCCTTCGGCGAGGACATGGCTGAGGCCGAGGATGGCGGCGCCCATGGCGGCCGTGCCGAGGGCGAGATCGTTGATGTCCCAGAGGATGCCGCGCCCGTCGCCGGTGGTCCAGCTGAGGACGCTCGGCACGATGATCGCGCTGGCGGCGGCCGCCCAGATGAGGCCGCCCCCGGCATTGCGGAGGGCCTTCAGGTTGCGGTCCGAGAAGACTTCGCCCTCGCCTGTGCGGCTGAACAGGCCGGCGAAATCCCCGAGGACACCGATAATGATCAGCGTCGGCGTATTGACCAGCAGGGCAAGCAGGAAGGCTTGCAGCACGTCCTTCCAGTTCTCCTGCGTGACGATGCGCATGCCGACCTTGCCGGTCATGTCGGCGGCGACCGAGCCAAGCATCATGACGATGAGCACGATGGCGGCGATGGACAGCCAGGACGTGTCGCGCAGGGCAGAGGCCGGAGGGGGGCTGGCGTCGGAGCGGGTCATGAGGATCTCCTTGTTAGGGAGACACATAAGCCTAAAATTATTGTCTGACAATAATTTCTTTTTGTCTTTTGCAGTTTTGCGTCTGTAGTCTGACCGTCAGCCCTCCAGGGTCGGTTTGATCGCATCGATGGCAGGTTGGCGGGCCAGGATCTTGTTGCGCCAGTAGGCGCCGTTCGCGATCGGCTTCAGGCGTTCGGCCTCGGCCATCGCGGCGGCGTGGACCTCGCCGGGCTCCACGACCTTGTCGAGCCAGCCGACGGGGACGGCTTCGTCCGGTGTGTAGAGGCGGGCCTGCACGAGGGCTTCGGTGAGGTACATGGGGTTGAGGCGGGCGCGCGGGAGTTCGACGCCGAAGCCGGGCAGCGTCATGCCGTTGACCGTTTCGTTGGCGCCGATCTTGTAGGCGCCGCGCGCGCCGATGCGGGTGTCGGCGCCGAGCAGCAGGAAGGCACCCATGGCGATGGCGTGTCCTGTGGCGGCGATGATGATCGGCTGTTTCGAGGTGAACAGGCGGAAGGCGAGCTTGCCGCCGCCATTGACGAGACGGCGCACGTCTTCCGGCGCCGAGGTCGCCAGGAACTTCAGATCGAAGCCGGCGGAGAAACGCTCGGGGCGGCCGGTGAGGATGATCACGCTGGCGGATTTTTCCGCCTCGTCGAAGGCGGCGTTGACGGCGTCCAGCATGGTCAGGCTGATGGCGTTGGCCTTGCCGTCATCCATGGTGATGAGGGCGATGTCGTTGTCGATCTTGAGGGTGGCGGTCATGGGGGCTCCTGCAGCTTGGGGCGATTTGGACCGCGTGACATTGGGGAAAGCAAGGGGCCCCACCGCTCGCGCGGCGGGTTCCATTGCGAAGGAATGGACGGTGAGGGTTTTGAGATTGGAAAATTTTCTGGAGCCATGCACGGAGTATAACTCCGTGGGCGGAGGTGTAGCGTAAGGATGCGCGAAGTATTTTCTAAGGGCTTGAGAGGGATGGACTTTATTATTCGGGAGGGGTGGTTCTTGTAGGCGCAAGTTCCGTTCCTGACGGCGGCCACCGGGCGTTATCGCGATGCAAACAGTGTATGTTTGCTATCGATTTCCTCTCATTCCTTCTCATTTTTTATCATCTGGATCCGGTTGGCTCTCATTCCTTCGCCAGAAATCCGCGTGCTGGATCTTCCCTCCGCTCCCGGAAGAAAGCGCGCAGCAGGTCTCCTGCCTCGACGGCGTTGGCGTCATCTTCTTCGACCTGTGGCCGCCAGTGGCAGGTTTTCTGCTCGAAGAAGCGTGGGCCGTGGAGGATCGCGCCGCCCTTGGGGTCGCTCGCGGCGAAGATGACCTTGCCGATGCGGGCGAAGCTGATGGCGCCGGCGCACATCGCGCAGGGCTCCAGCGTGACGTAGAGGTGCAGGCCGGTGAGGCGGTAGTTGCCGAGCCTGGCGGCGGCGGAGCGCAGCGCGATGATTTCGGCATGGGCTGTGGGGTCGTGCGCCATGACCGGCGCATTGGCGCCTTCGCCGACGATCTCGCCGGTGGCGGGGTCTACGATGACCGCGCCGACGGGCACTTCGCCCGCTGCGGCGGCGAGACGGGCGAGTTCGAGGGCGCGGGACATGGGAGGCTGGGCGGCGGTCATCGCTACCGTGTAATGTCTTCGCCGGTCGCGAGGAAGTCCTTCATGGCGGCCATGGCGCTTTCGGATTTCAGGACGGCGTGGAAGCCGTGCTGTTCCTCGCGGGTGCCGGCTTCGAGGCCCCAGGTGAGCGCGCCGCGCACGAGGCGTTTGGCGTGGGCGAGGCCTTCGGCGCCGCGGGCTGACAGTTCGGCGGCGAGCGCGAGAGCTTCGGTGACGGCATCGGCCGCGACGGCGTTCACGAGGCCGAGCGCGAGCGCGCCTTCGGCGTCGACCGTCTGTCCCCGGAGGATGAATTCGAGCGCCCGCGCCTCCCCGATCATGCGCGGCAGGCGCTGCGTGCCGCCGCCGCCGGGGAAGATTCCGATGCGGGTTTCCGGCAGGCCGATCAGCGGCACCTGGTTGCCGGCGATGCGCAGGTCGCAGGCGAGCGCGAGTTCGAAGCCGCCGCCCATGCAGACGCCGTTGATGGCGGCGATGACGGGCTTGGGGGACTCGAAGACCGCGCGGATCATGTCGGCAAAACCGCCGCGCTCGAAGTCTTCCGGCTTCAGCTGTCCCGCCTGCACCGCTTCGCCGACGGCGACGATCTCGGCGACGTCATAGTGGCGCACGAACACATCGTCCGTACCCGTCAGGGCGAGGACGCGGATGGCGGGATCGGCGACAGCGGCCTGCACTGCCGCGAGCATGAGGCCCGCGCCTTCGGCGGTCATGTAATGGCGCGGCGGGTTGGCATAGCGGATGAGGCGGACGGCGCCGTGGGTTTCGGTGGTGACATTCGCCATATGGGTCTCCCGGACTTTTGCGGCAGAGTGCGCCGGGGCCTTGAAGTCCGCAAGGCTTTCAACTCGCGCTGGGCGTGATAAAGCGCGCGCCGGACAGAGGACATTTGCATGCGCATCATCGCCGGACATCATAAGGGCCGGGCCCTGATTGCCCCCAAGGGGATGGGCACGCGGCCGACCAGTGACCGGACGCGCGAGAGCCTGTTCAATGTGATCGCCCATGCCGACTGGGCACCGGCCATCGAGGGGGCGCGGGTGATCGACCTGTTTGCGGGCTCCGGCGCGCTGGGGCTGGAGGCGATGAGCCGGGGCGCGGCCTTCTGCCTGTTCGTGGAAACCGAGGCGGCCGCGCGCGGCGCGATCCGCGACAATATCGAGGCGCTCGGCCTGTTCGGCGCGACGCGCCTGCACCGGCGCTCGGCGACCGACCTGGGGCCGAAACCGGCGGGTGTCGGCGGCCCGTTCTCGCTGGCCTTCCTTGATCCGCCCTATCACAAGGGGCTGGTGCAGCCGGCGCTGGACTGCCTCGCGGGCGGCGGATGGCTGGCGGAGGACGCGCTTGTGGTGGCGGAAACGGGCGCGGACGAGATGCTGATGTTTCCGGGCTGGACGCTGATCGATGCGCGCGAGTATGGCGCGGCGCGGGTGAGCTTC
>JBBSDJ010000126.1:0-7755 GCA_038249555.1 Caulobacterales bacterium | reverse complement strand
CGATGACGGGCTGGGTCATGGAGGCTTCGACCACATCGGCCATGAAGCCCTGATCGGTGCCGTCTGATGTGTGTTGCAGACCTGCGGTGGCCATGTCGGGTGTCCCTTGCGATACCGTGAGTTTCAGGCCGCAAGATGGGACGCCGGCGGAAAATCTGCAAGCCGGAGGGGCTGGTACAGCTGGGATCGGCGCAGGTTATTGCATAAACGCCAGCCAACTGCCCTGTTTAGGCCGGGTTCAGACGCCTACCTGTAAACCCCGGCTCAAGGTCATAAGGAGACCCGACACATGATGAACTTGATCGCCAGTATCAGCGCCGCCGCCCTTATCATGGGCGCGCCCCTGACGATGGGCCTGAAACAGGTCCCGACCAGCCCCTCCGTTTCGGCCCCTGCCCCGGCCGCCGCGCCGCTGACCGCCGCCGAGCGCTCGAAACTGCTGAAGGAGGCCGCCAAGGCGCTTGCGACGGTGAAAACCGCACGCGGCAAGTTCGAGCAATATTCGCCGGATGGCTCCTACTCCACTGGCCAGTTCGCGATGTCGCGTCCCGGCAAGGTGAGGTTTGACTACGACGATCCGGTGCCGCTGGTGCTGGTGAGCGACGGGACGACCGTGGCGCTGCAGGATTCCGACCTGGAGACGACCGACCGGGTGCCGCTCGCCTCGACGCCGCTATCGCTGCTGCTGTCGAGCACGCTGGATTTCGAGAAGGAAGCCGAAGTGGTGGATGTGCGCCGGACGGGCGGCCAGACGAACATCACGGTGCGTGACAAGACCGGCGAGATGGACGGCACGCTGACCGTGGTGCTGGCAGACAATGCGCTGACCGGCTGGCGGACGGTGGACGCCAATGGCGGGCGCACCTCGGTGCTGCTCAGCGGCGTGGAAACCGGCGCTAAGCTGAACCCGCGCCTGTTCATCCTGAAGGATTTCGACAACCGCTGACCGGTGGGCGGAGTTACCTTCAATTAACTTGCGAATCTGATCGGCAGTGACATTATTGCCACTATCGACGGCAAGGAAACCCCGCGCAGCATTGACCCCCCGCTGCGAACCTTCCGATCCGCCGAGACCAGTGGCAACTTGCCAGGGTCAAATCAAAGACGCCGTCAAAAGCGTCCGGCGCGCCCGAACTCCCCGCGTTCGGGCGCGTTGACGTTTTTGAAGCGGGCTTTCGAAATTTCACGCCTTTCCCCAAGAACCGGGTTTCGCTTTGTGGGGCGGCGCTCTACTCCATCCGGATGCCCAAGCCCCTTAGAATCGTCAGCTGGAACATCAACTCGGTGCGCCTGCGTGCGCCGAACGTCGAAGGCTTTGTCGCGGCGGAGAAGCCGGACGTCATCTGCCTGCAGGAAACGAAGTGCCAGGACGCAGAGTTTCCGCTGAAGGCGTTCAGGGAGATGGGCTTCGGCCATGTCCTGATGCGGGGGCAGCGCGGCGGGCATGCCGGTGTCGCGATTGCCTCGCGCACGCCGATCGAGGCGGTCGATACGCCGGACCTCTGCCGCGAGAACCACGCGCGCGTGATTGCGGCGCGGCTGAAATCAGGCCTCGAGATCCATAACATCTACCTGCCGGCCGGCGGCGATTTGCCGGACGCGGCGGTGAATGAGAAATTCGCGCACAAGCTGGATTTCCTCGACAGGCTGGGGCCGGGCTACAAGAAACTGAAAAAGGGCGTGCCACGGATTCTCGTCGGCGACCTGAACGTGGCGCCGCACGAGCATGATGTCTGGTCGCACAAGCAGCTGCTCGGCATCGTCTCGCACACACCGGAAGAAACCGAGCGGCTGGAGGATGGGCGGAAAGCCGCCGGATTCGCGGACATCGCCCGTCTCGCCGTTCCGGCCGAGCACAAACTCTACTCCTGGTGGAGCTACCGCGCGGCCGACTGGGCCGCCGCCAACAAGGGCCGCCGGCTGGACCATATCTGGGCCAACAAGGAAGCGCTCAGCGATACGAAGGTGGACAGCTACCGCGTCCACCTCGCCTGGCGCGGGGGCTGGAAACCGTCCGACCACGCACCGATCAGTGTCGAGGTGAAGGCTTAAACCTGCAGCCTGTACCCGCCCGGATCGGTCATCAGCAGGCGTGCGTTGCCGGGATCGGGCTCGACCTTCTGGCGGAGGCGGTAGATGTGGGTCTCGAGCGTGTGCGTCGTGACGGCGGCGTTGTAGCCCCAGACTTCCGAAAGAAGCGTCTCGCGGGCGACCGCCTTGCCGCCTGCCCGGTAGAGGTATTTGAGTATCTCGGTTTCCTTCTCGGTCAGCCGGATGCGTTTGCCTTCCTTCGTGCGCAGCGTCTTGGTCGACGGGCGAAACTCATAGGGGCCGATCTCGAAGGTGGCGTCTTCGGTCTGCTCGAAGCTGCGCAGCTGGGCGCGGACGCGGGCGAGCAGGACCGAGAAGGTGAAGGGCTTGGCGACATAGTCATTGGCGCCGGCATCGAGGCCCGCGACCGTGTCGGCTTCGCCGGTGCGCCCGGTGAGCATGATGATCGGCGCGCGAACGCCGGCAGCGCGCAGGCGCTGGCAAGTCTCGATGCCGTTGATGCCGGGCATGTCGACATCCAGCACAATGATGTCGACGCGCTGGGCGGCGGCGAGCGTCAGCGCGTCTTCACCGGTTCCCGCACTTGTGACCTGGAAGCCCTCGCTGAGCTCGAACTGCTCGGCGAGTGTGTCGCGAAAGTCCGCCTCGTCATCGACGATGAGAATGTGTTTCTTGGCCGACATCACGAAAATCCTTCAATGCCCGCATGGGCTTAAGTCCGGCGCCCCTTGGCGCCGGGCATGGCGGGCTGCATAGTTCGGGGCGTTACCTGACGCCAATAACAATCCCGGGAGCCAAGACTGGCAAGCCAATTCACTGCCTTCGCAGACGGGCGTTTTGAAGGCGAAGGGCTCGTCTTTCGCTGCGCGCTCGGAAAAGGCGGGGTGAAACCGGCGGCTGCCAAACGCGAAGGCGACGGGGCCTCCCCCATCGGCGCCTGGCCGGTTCGGCGGGTACTTTATCGGCCGGACAAGGGTCCGCCGCCGGAAACCGGATTGCCGGTCATCGGCCTGAAACCGGAAGACGGGTGGAGCGACGACCCGGCCGAACCGAGCTACAACCGCCTCGTACCCCTTCCCTGCCGCGGCAGCCATGAACGGCTCTGGCGGGAGGACAGGCTCTACGACCTGATCGTGGAACTGGACTATAATGATGATCCCGTTGTGTCGGGGATGGGCAGCGCGATCTTCCTGCATGTGGCGCGGGCCGAGTATGCGCCGACCGAGGGCTGTATCGCGCTGGCGGAAGCGGATTTGCGTGCCGTGCTGAGATTGCTGGGCGGCGGGTCGGTGATCGAGATCCGCGCCTAGGCGCGCTCCCCGAACAGCGCTGTTCCGACGCGGACGTGCGTCGCGCCGAAGCGTGCCGCGAGTTCGTAGTCTCCGCTCATGCCCATCGACAAGGCCGCCAGTCTGTGGACGCGGGCGAGTTTGGCGAGCAGTGCAAAGTGCGGCCCTGCCGGCTCACCAACGGGAGGAATGCACATCAGGCCTTCGATCTCGAGACCCTTGCTGCGCGCATGTTCCAGGAGCGCCGGCAGATCGGCCGGCGAAATGCCGGCCTTCTGCGGCTCCTCACCGGTGTTCACCTGAATCATCAGGCGCGGGCGGCAGCCGGTCTTCGCCATGGCAGCGGCCAGCGCGTCGGCGAGCTTCGGCCGGTCGAGCGTCTGGATCACATCGAACAGACGGACAGCGTCTTCTGCCTTGTTGGACTGGAGCGGACCGATCAGGTGGAGCTCCAGGTCCGGAAAGCGCGCGCGGCGCCCCTCCCAATGCAGTTTCGCCTCCTGAACGCGGTTTTCGCCGAACACGCGCTGGCCGGCGGCCAGAATTTCTTCGAGCGCTTCGTCCGGTTGCGTCTTGGAGACGGCGACCAGCCCCGGCGGGGGCGAAGCCGCTGCAGCGAGCTGCGCGAGGATCATATCCCGGCGTTTCGAAATTCCTGTATCCGGCGTATCGGTCATGGCGATGAGCCTAGAACCCCAAAGCCGGGCGCAGCGCAAGCTGATCGCCGCTGCGCGGATCAGCGCGGCGCACCTTCCCCCTGCCCTGCCCCCGGCCTGGTTCATCACGGATCCGGCGCGGACCCCCGACCCGGCAGCCATTGCGTCTGGCCTTCCGGCGGGGTTTGGCATGATCTACCGCCATTTTGGTGCGGCGGACCGGGTCCACGTGGCGCAAGCGCTGTCCGGAATATGCGCCCGTCGAGGGGTGGTTTTCATGGTGGGGGCAGATCCCGAGCTTGCTGCAAAGGTAGGCGCAGACGGCGTGCATTGGCCCTACCGGCAAAGAAGCCGGGCCCGCCGCTGGCAGTCGCGGTTCGCCTTGCAGACGGTCAGCGCGCATTCGGGCCGGGAATTGCGGGTTGCGGCACGAGTCCCGGTCGACGCGGTGCTGCTGTCCACAGTGTTTGCCTCGCGCAGCGCAAGTGCGGGGGCGGCGCTGGGCGCGCTGAGATTCAGGATCCTGGTGGAAGCCGCGCCATTGCCCGTTTACGCGCTGGGCGGCATCGGGCCGGGAAATGCGGGGCGCGTCGCCGGAGCGGCCGGATTTGCTGCCGTAGACGGAATGGCGGGTTTCGGGCCGGAAATCAGAACTTGAAAGCCGATTTCAGCCGGATACCGGCTTCAACGTCCTGATTCTCCCAACGGCTGGAATCGTTCAATCCGTTCAGTTCATCGGCGCGGATGCTGACTTCGCCGCCGACCGAAAAGCGGGGCGTGATCTTGAACGAGGCGCCAGCCTGGACTTCTTCGCGCGGCAAAGGCGAAGTGCCGAGACGGGTAAACTTGTCGACGCTGAGTTCCCAACGTGAATCGCCGCCAAGACGCATCGAGAAATCCTGCGACGGTTCGGCTTGCCATTGCGGGCGGTTTTCGGCCGGCTTGGCTTCGGAGAACTGGCGGTACCATTCAGCGCGGGCCGATGGGGTTTCCGAGGCGGTGGGCGCTTCGATCCGGATGGCATCTTCGCCCGCGCGCACCTGTGCGAGCGCCGGGGCCGAGAAGGCCGCCGCCGCGAAGGCAAAGGAAAGAGCAAAACGAGCGCGCATGTCAGACATCCTGAGCTCCGTGGATAGTCCGCGCAGTTCGCTAATGAAAGATTAACATTCCGATACTCGAGGCTTTTAGCCTGATAGTGTGATTTCGATCACAATGCCTTCGGTCTGTTCGCTTGTGCGGGGCGCTAGAGGGAGGGCGTTTCCCGTATAACGGGTGTCGCGGCGCTGCCAGCCGCCCACGACGCGCAGCTGCTCTCCAAAATTGCGTCCAAGCGTCAGGCCAATTGATTCTGATTCGGCGCCAATTGCCTTGTCCTCGGCGTTGGCCAGCTCGAACCCGGCGTCGATTTTGTCGAGAGTCAGGCGCACGGCGGCCGACAGGGCCGTGTAGTCCCCATTGCCAAGGGCAAAGCCGTTATTGCTCTCGAGGTAGCTCGCCCCGAAGGCCAGCGACGAGAATTCCGCAGACCCTCCGGCGGACCATGTCTCGACCGTGTCATAGACGCCGGGCAGCGACGCCTGAGCGGCGTCAGCCTGGCTCCACGCGACCCCCGCCCGCAGGCGGACTCCGCTGCGCGGCAGACGCCGGGAGACGTTCAAGCCGGCTTCGATGGCGTTCTCGATGTCCGGACCCGGCGCGCCGCCGAGGTCGCGGACCGGATCCCGGTCGAGGCCCCCGGCATTGGCCTCCGGGGTCAGGGACACCCCTGCCCGCGCACCGAGGATACGGGGGGTGGCGTAGCTGACCTTGAGGGACGGGCCGGTGAGGTCATGGTCGGTGCGCGCTATCGTGCGACCGGTGGGGTCAAGTGACGGATTGACCAGCGCGGCATAGCGCAACAGCGTGGGGGCACCTTCGAAAAACCGGGCCGCGACGCCTTCGTCGAGGCCGGCACGCAGTTCGCCGTAGCCGCCCTCTATATAGATGTATCCCGTCTCGATACGCCCGCGAGGGCCGGCGTCTTCGGCGGCGGGGCCGCGCGCGAGGCCGCTGAACGCGCCGGCCGGAACTGCCACGGGCTGGCCGGGACCGAACACGCCGCTGACGCCTGCACGGGCGGGATTGTCCTTGTCGAGGCCGCCGGAGGCGCGAAAGCCGACTTCGGCGCCGTTCTCGAGAACGAGGTTCGCGGCGAAGGCGCCGCGTAGAGTATAAAGGACGGACTCGTCTGCTTCCGCCGCCGCCACCACCGCCGCCTCGTAGGACATCTCGGTTTCCAGGCCGCCCGGCTCATCCCACACATCCTGCGCCGAAGCGGGCGCTGCGCCAACGACAAGCGCGATGGCCAAACCTGCCAGATGGTGCTGCATCGAGAAACTCCCATGCGATGTGTCTGGTTCGGGCCATGCGCAGAACAACACTGGCGAGGCCATACCCACGTTGTTATACACGCCCCGTGAACAAGGTCTTGCACGCAGGAACACCAACGATGATGAAGCCGATGACTGCCGCCGCTTTTGCAGCGATGATCGCCCTGAGCGGATGCCTGTCCGGCGGCAAATCCAATTCGGCTGCAAACGCTGCGGCAGAATCCCTGGGCGCCGTGAACCCCTACCTGTGGCGCGCCACGCTCGACACGATGGCGCCGCTGCCGCTGGTCAGCGCCGATGCCATCGGCGGGCTTGTCATCTATGACTGGAAGTCCTTCGACGGCGCACCCGCCGAACGGATCAAGGCCACCGTCTATATCCTCGATTCCCGGCTACGTGCCGACGGCGTCAAGGTCAGCGTCTATCGTCAGGTCAATACCGACGGCGCTTGGGCTGACGCGGCTGTGGATGTGGAAACCGGCCAGCAACTCGAGAACAAGATTCTTGAGCGGGCCCGGCTTCTTAAGGCCTCCGAGATCGGCTAAAGCGCCGGACTTCGACCTTACTTCTGATGCCTTGATGGGAGCGCCGGATGGCAACCCGATATGATCCGCAGGCTGCGGAGCCCAGATGGCGTGACGCCTGGGCTGCAGCCGACCTGTTCCGCGCGAAATCTCCCGCCGAAGCGCCGGGGGCGCCGAAGGCTTACGTCCTCGAGATGTTCCCCTACCCTTCCGGCCGGCTGCACATGGGGCATGTGCGCAACTATGCGATGGGCGATGTCGTTGCCCGGCATCGGCGCGCGAAGGGGTATAATGTCCTCCACCCGATGGGCTGGGATGCGTTCGGCCTGCCGGCGGAGAATGCCGCGATGGAACGCGGCATTGATCCCGGCAAATGGACCTACGCCAACATCGATGCGATGAAGGCGCAGTTCAAGAAGCTCGGCCTGTCGCTGGACTGGAGCCGTGAGTTTGCGACCTGCGATCCGGAATACTACGGCGCACAGCAGGCGCTGTTCCTGAAATTCCTAGAAAAGGGTCTTGTTTATCGCAAGGCCTCCAAGGTGAACTGGGACCCGGTCGACAATACTGTCCTCGCCAATGAACAAGTGATCGACGGTCGGGGCTGGCGCTCGGGCGCCGCGGTCGAGCAGCGCGAACTGACGCAGTGGTTCTTCCGGATTACGGCCTATGCAGACGATCTGCTGGCAGAGGTGCAGAAGCTCGAGCGCTGGCCCGAGAAGGTGCGCACAATGCAGGCGAACTGGATCGGCAAGTCAGAAGGCCTGCAGTTGACTTTCCATTTTTCGGGTACGGCGCCGCAAGGCTTCGATGGCGGCATCGATGTGTTCACGACGCGGCCCGACACGCTGTTCGGCGCGAGCTT
>JBBSDJ010000125.1:0-7823 GCA_038249555.1 Caulobacterales bacterium | reverse complement strand
CTGCCCAGCCAACAGAACAATCCGCGCGCGTTTCAGATCTCGCTGAATAATCAGCGGCGATCGGCAGCGGGCTTCAAGCTTCTGGCGGTCGCCCCGCCGAAGCCGAACTTCTCGGGCTTCTAAAATCATGTGATCCTTGAACCCGGAACGCCCGTGTAAGAGCGCGAACGCCTTCTCATTGCCGACCAGCGCTCTCCGTCCCTGCTAGAGACCGATCACGCCTTCGAACTCTCCTTCGAAAGACTCACCCGCAGCAAGCGATGCCGGCGATCGCCCCCACCGTGCAGCCTCGCCCGCCACCACCCACGAAATTTCTGCGCGACATAGTGCAAGCGGTGTCGCGGCCGACATGCTTACGTCGCCCACGCCGAGCTGTCTCTGGCTCTGGAGAAAAGCGAGACGAGCCTACTGCGCACGCGCGAAACGTGCTGACAGCTGCACTCTGATTTCGAACCTCGCCTCATCATGTGAGGTCAGGGTTCGCGCCTTCACCTGCACTTCCATCGACATCGCTGGCCGAGCGATGACCCAAGCGACGCCGCGATGCACAACCTGTCGCACAGGGCCTTCGTCCCGAACGGGTCTCCAATCACCGCGAATCCATCACTCTGCGGGACGAAACACCTCGCCGACCGCTGGGTGTTGAGATCCAACGAACTTCACTGCCGTATCGATGGTCTGCGGCGCAGCGGGAAGCTCGAAATGCCGGACCTCGCGATTTGGCCGGCTGATCGCGACCATCCTCCGGCTCGATCCGCGTTCAAACGCAAGCGCCTGCCCTTCGGCGGCGATACCGAATGTCGTGATATGTACGAGGCTTCCGCCCATCTTCGGCTTGCCGACCACGTAGATTTCCGGAAGATCGTGCCCCATCAGATAGAGCCAGCCATCATTTCCGATCGCTCCTCCGGATGCGCCATGCGGCGCCATCCGTGATCGGATCGAATCAGGTATCAGCCAGCCGCCTGTTCTGCGCCAGGCCTCGTCGAAGACAATGACTGAGGAATATTCACTTTTCTTGAATCCGACGCCGCCCTTTTCGTCATAGTGGGTAAATCCGGCGATCCATCCGCCGTCGATCTTGTCAAAGAAGGTCAGCGAGCCCTCATCCATCAGCCCCAGACTATGCGTGCCGGCATGGGTCATCGTCGCTGTATCGAATATCTCGATCGAACTCGCCATCGGGATTTCGGGAAAGTTCGAGTGCGCACAAAAAAGCTGTCGTGTATTGGCGTAGCAGGAATTGATATGGATGATTGGTCCGCCGCGGGGCGAGGACCATTGGGAGATGCGCTGACCGGTCGCACGATCGTACTTGCCGATACGGGTGTTAACGACGGCATAGAAATGATCTTCGTCTATCGCTGCGCCCTGACCGGCTTCTTCGGCTGGCCATGCCGAAAGCAGTGTGGCCGTGCCGGCGAGCATGGGAGCATCGGTTGTTGAAATTGACCCGGTTTTCGAATCGAGGACGGGTTTCTGCGCCAACGCCGCCGAGGGAAAAGCCGCACAACCAATGCCGACCAAGAGCAGGTGAATCGCGAACAGGGTTTTTTTCATTGTGAATGTTCTCAACTGGCTGGAATGCACGTCATGGGTCCATCGGGTCGGTCGCATCGCGATGTTCCGCCATCGGCTCGGCGCGAAAAATCAATATCTCCGAGTCCGGCCTGCTGACGACGCTGAAAGGGAGGTAGCCGAGTTCCTTTCGGCATCGCGCGGCAAACCGTTCGGACGCGATATATGGCACGCTGTTGCCTGCAATCATCGCCGTTTCAGGCATGTCGCGACTGAGCTTTGCGAGATCGAACATGATCCGTGCGGTGTTGCGGATATTGGTCGTGGTGTGCCTCGCCACGGGATCGATGATGATCGCATCCTCGGGGATGTTCCATGCTGCCATAAGGTATTGTTTCATCGCGAGCGCTTCATTTGTTTCGGTGCCGATGGGCCGCAGAGTTCCGCCGGAAACGACGAGGAACGGCGCTTTCCCCGCGCGGTATAATTCGACGCCGCGCCGGATGCGAAGTTTTGCATTGGGGTTAAGTGGCTCGTAGGCGATTTCGGGCGAATGCCCGGGCACAAGGATCACGCTGTGGGTCCATTCCGTCCAGTCAAGCCCGGCTGCGCGTGCGAGGGCCGGTGCATTTTCAATGGCCGCAAGCGCTGCCTGACGCGGCGCATCATCACGGCGATGGATGACCATCAGGCCCATCGAGAGCCGCCGGGGAACAGACCAGACGAGACCATCCGCACGCTCGGTCAAGGCAATGTCAACAACCGTTCCGGCCACCAGGGCCTGAAAATAACGATCGGCCACCGGATAGATAGCTGAATCAATATCAGCGAAGTAGGGCGCCTCGCCGAGACCATAGACCCTTGTGATCCGGTCGATACCGGTATGAGCATCATCCCACGCCGCGAGAAAGAGGTCGCGATCGCTGCGAGAGGCGTAACGGCTGAATTCTCCACTCTGGCGCAACCGCTCTTTCGTGAAGGCGGCGACTTGCGGATAGGTGTCGAAAAGCTGGCCTGCAGCCGCTCGCGCCCGGACCATCTCGTCTGAGGTCCAACGCAGCCCGGAAATATTGCACGCAGGCGCAATGGTCGCCGCTGGCGTTTCGGCACGCAGCTCCTGTGTTTTGCGGCAGGCGTCATCGGCGGTGAGCAGCCGCGCGACAATGGCCTGGTTGATGGCAGCAAGCGTGTTATCCGAAGCCACGATCTTCCGCAAAACGGGATCTGATTCGAGGCTGGCTAACAAGCCGAAGTTCATCTCCCAGATTTGCTGCGCACCGTCGTTCGGAGAGGCCGGAATGACCCGGTCCGCCTCGCGTGGGACCGTCAGAGCGGGCGAGACACAACCAGCCGCGACAGAAAATGCCAGAAGCCCGATGACCATCCGCCACAGTCTCATGATGCTTGCCCTCCCAATGTGCATGATGTTCGATACGGTCCCGCTGAGCGGTGCGGGGCCGGTTTCGATCTGGGTCAGTATTTCACGGTCGCACCGATCCAGAAGGCCCGGCCAAACTGGTTGATGTCGCGCGGCAGAGGGTTGGACGGGTTCTCATAATTTTCCCGGCGCTCGTCAGTCAGGTTGCGCACCTCCCCGATCAACTGGAGGCTTTCGCTCAGCCGGAAACGGGTCTGCAGATCAAGCTGATCGAATTCGACATCGAAACGGTCGCCCGCCGCGCCGGTCGCGCCTGTATTGACGGCCGTATAAATTTCGCCGACCCGCGCAAAGGTCAGGCGTGTTTCAGAAGGTCCGTATGCGTAGAAAAGCGACGCATTCAGTGTGAAATCGGGCTGCTGGGGGAGACGGTCGAGCGTGCGGCTTGTTCCGTTTGGGGCGACCACATCTGTTTCGCCATCAAACCATGTATAATTGAACGAACCGCCCAAGCCTTTCAGCGGGCCCGGCAGGAATTCGAACGTGTTCTTCACAACCGAGAATTCCACGCCGCTGATGGTGGCGTCAGCCACGTTGATTGGCTGGGTAACGTCAACGAGGACGCCATCGATTGTTTCGCTGCGCGTGCCGGTAAAGATCTCGTCGCTGATTTCCTTCCGGAAGGCTGCAAGGGCGATCAGACCGTCATTGTCCGGCAGATAGTATTCGAGTGAGACATCATAGCTGTCGGCGGTGCGGGCCTTCAGGTCTGGGTTGCCCCTCGAGACCGTCGGAGGATTGGTGTTGTCGTTGCGGGTTTCGCCACTCGCGAGATTGGCCGGGTTCGGCCGACCGACGCCCTGGTAATAGGCCGCGCGAACTTTCAACTGGCTGGTCAGGTCATAATAACCCGTCACGGACGGGAGGAAGTTGTCGTAGGAGTTTTCACGGGTCACAGGAACGATGCTCGTCGCGGTCCCCGTGGTAACGGTGTTTGTACGTTCGACCAGTGTCTCAGTCTGCTCGAACCGTCCGCCGAAAATGACCTTGTACCGGTCGGCAGTATAAGAAGCCTGGACATAGGCCGCACCAATCTCCTCCTCAAGCCTGTAATCCCCGGTCGTTGCATTTGTGGGGGTTGTAACGGTGAACACCGACGGGTTGGCACGCAGGAATTCCTGGAAAGCGCCGAAATCGAGAAAGATTGATGGGTTTGCGAGGCCCAGCGGCGCGTACGTGCTGCTCTGGACAAAATCCCGCGCTGTGAGCGTTTGGCCTGCAGCGAGGCGAATGGTCGAACCGGAGCGACCGTTATCGCGTGTCAGATCACGCAGTTTCGCGCCGACTTTGACGCCCCACCCAAGATCACCGCGGGCGGAGTTGATGCCATAATTGACTTCGAATTCCTGAACCTGATCGTTGCTGTCGTCCTCGTAAATGTCATAGGACGTGAAGGCGTAATTCGCGCCATCTGCGAAAAATGCGGGGTTCACGAAATTGATCGATGGGATCACGCCATTGACGCGTGTTCCGAAGGCCAGCCCCGGATTATTGTTGGCCGAGGTGAACCTCAGTTCATTCGAGGGTTCGAGGAACGTTGCTTCGGAATAGGACACACGCGCATCGAGGGTCTGATTGTCGTCGAGGCGCCATTCGGCCCTGGCGTTGATCGTGGTCAGCGGCTTTTCGATGGGGAAGTCATTGAAGCGCAAAGCCGCCCGGCCCTGGGTTGCGAATGCGTCGTTTCCGTTCGTGGTGACGGTGCCGCGCCGATCGACGATATGCGTGTTGCGAAGTTCGTTATCGTCCTGTTGGAAGTGTGAGATGAAAACCTCTGTATCCAGAGCATCAGTCGGTCGGTATTCGAACTTCAGGAAGCCGCCATACCGATCGACTGTATTGGGGTAAGAGGAGAAAATCGTGGAGCCCGGCACGGGCACGCCATTGAAGTTCGTAAAGCCGGACGGAAGATAGCGCTCCTGGTCACGCCGTTTGCGGCTATAGCTGCCTGCCGCGACGATCCCGAATTGATCACTGGCGCCGAAAGTGTCCGACCATGTGACGTCGCCCCGGTAGGACAACCCGTCATCGCTGTCGCGGTTGAACCCCTCGCCCGGAACGTCGGTTGAGTCATATGTTCCGACGAATGCGCTGCCGACCAGAAAGCGTCCTTCGGTGTCGAAGGCCGACCGTGTGACAAGTTCAATCGTGCCGCCAATGGCGGTCCCGTCCATTTCCGGGGTGCGCGATTTCAGGATTTCCAGCCGTTTGACGACGGGGGACGGAATAGCCTCAAGATTTATCCGGCGATTGCCCCGCTCCGCCGCCGCCATCAAGGCGCCATCGATCGTCGCAGCGGTAAAGTCCGGATTAAGGCCCCGTACGCCGACATAGCGGCCTTCGTCTTCATCGAACACCGTGACCACGCCGGGCGCGCGCCGGAAACTATCCGAGATATTGTAGTCCGGCTGCTGGCCGACCTGATCGCTCGACAGGAATTCCGCCGCGATGTCGGAATTCTGCTTGCGCTCGACCGACAGCGCGTTCTGCAAGCGGTAGCCGGTAACGGTTACCGTTTCGAGTTTCACCTCGTCCTCAGGCGGTGCGACCTGAGCATTGCCCACGAGCCCTATCGAAAGCACCGTAGACCCCAGCAGCATCAGTCGAATGGCGGAAAATCTGTTGTAAACGGACATTGCTCGGTTCCTTATCCCTCAGTCCGGCGGGTTATCGGCGCGATGCGACGGCTGAGTGAACCTCCGGTGAATTATTTTACGCGGAGGACAGGCATTGCGGGATTTACCACGAACGGGGTGCGCGGCGCGTGCCTGTTCCGGGTCAATTGCAGCTGGATAAGACTATCGATGAAGCGCGAAACCAGTCGCAGCGCGCAGCCCGAAAATGCGCATCCCGGTCACCGCGACAGCCCCCGCGGCCGCCCGCCCGGCAACGTCCAGCTGATTCCCCCGGACTTTTGTTCGATCACGAGGCTTTGACCCCGGCGGTGATCCAGCCCGGACCGCCAGGGCACAAGCGCAAATGCCTTCTCATTGCCGACCAGTGCCATCCGGCCCTGCGCAAGACCGATCGCGCGTTCGAACTTTCCTTCGAGAGACTGACCGGCATCAAGCGTCACCACCGACCGTCCCGACCGTGCGGCCTCGCTGGCAATCACTCGCTCAAATTCTTCATGCCGGAGGGCAAGCCGCGTCGCCGCTGACAGGCTCACTTCGCCCTCGCCGAGCAGTCCTTCGCTCCTGAGAAAAGTGAGCCGTGCCTGCCGCGCCGTCGCGAGACGCGCCGACACCTGCCCACTGGATTCCAGTTCTGCTTCATCAAGCCATGTCAGGGCGCGCGCGTTCGCCTGCGCTTCCAACGCCATCCAGGATCGGACGACGACGCGCGCACCCTTGCCCGCTTCATGTGCCGCAGCCTTCCGCAGATAGTCCGGCGGAATCTCCCAGCCGCCGTCGGCCTCGCGCGTCACAATCCCCGCCCGGCGCAGGGCTTCGAGCCGCCTTTTGTGCGCCAGCCGGAACGCAGCCGACGAGGCCGGATCACTGGCCTGATGCAGCGCTTCAGACCAAGCCCCGCCGGAGCGTTCCGCGATGTCGGCAATCACAAGGTCCGCTGCCCGCGGTGCGGCCTTGCCCCGCCCCATCTCCACCACCCCGCCAACCGGCGGCAGGTCTCCCGGCAAAAGTCCGTCCGCCGGGACATACCATTGCGCGCCGCGCATATCCTCCACGACAAGGAAGCGCGTGTCGCGCAATTCGTCCCCCGGGCCCTGTGCAAGCACAATCCCTTCAAGGGGTCCCGCATCCGCCAGCCGTTCATCCGGGAACCGCACGCCGGACGCCGCAATTTCGGCAGGCAGTCCCTTTGCAAGTGACCGGACGATATCGCCGCGCCGTCCCATCGCCTGCAGCGCCGCCTCCCAGCCGGGTTTCAACGCCCAGTCGCGGGCACCGCTTTTCGTCGCAAGATACAGGCTTTCCAGATGCTTCATCCGGCGCGCCACCAGCGCCTCCCTGAACCGCCCGCCCGGACCGTCGCCTTGGATGATCCGGACACGGCCATCCATCGCCCGCCCGGCAATCTCCCGGTCAAGCCCGGTGAACCGGTCGGCGCTCACATCCCGGCCAGCTGCGCGGGCGATATCAATGTCTCGGCGCGGGCCAAGTGTTTCGGTGACGATCTGCGAGGCGCGTCCGCGCAGGCCCTTCGTGAGATAGTCCGGCGCGATGACGAGATCGCGGCCCTGATCATCCCTCCCGCGGACCACGATGTGCGTGTGCGGATAGCCGGTATTGTGGTGATCGGCAGCGACCCAGTCGAGCCGCGTGCGGGTATCGCGTTCCATCCTGGCCATCAGCTGGCGTGTCAGGGTCTGCATGTCGGTTACTTCGGTGTCGTCTTCGGGGGACACGATGAACCGGAACTGGTGCCGGTCGTCTTCGCTGCGCGCGAGAAACGCCTTTCCGTCGGCAGGCGCGCCATCCCGTTCATAGAGTTCGCCGCCCTGCCCGTCCCGGTCCACCCCGTCGCGCTGGAGGTAGTGAATATGCGCGCCGAACGCCCGAAATCCACCCGCCGAACCGGTGCGGGCGATATGCACTTTCACCGTTACCCGCCGCATGTGCCGCGCCGACAGTCCGCCCGGCCGCCGCGACGCCAGTGGCAACGCGCCGCGCCCGCGCCCGATATGGCGCCCTTTGAACCCACTTCGCACGCCGGATTTTCGGCTCTGCGCCGCCAGCTTTCGCAGCACCTTAGCCGACATTCTCCAAGTGGCCTGCCGCTTGATGGCAAAATCGCCGAATTTTGCCGACAGATCAAGAGTCTTCCGCTCCAAGCGTCGTCTGCACTCGCCGGAACGCCCGACTGTGGGTGGATAGGGCCGCGAAGCCGCATCATCCTCGCCCGG
>JBBSDJ010000124.1:0-7953 GCA_038249555.1 Caulobacterales bacterium | reverse complement strand
GGCCAGTGCAGGCAGGCCCAACCGGCCTCCGCCTTCTTCTTCTGCCAGGCCTTGCCGGCCGCGATGGGGTCTTCACTGACCACGCCGTTCGAGCCGAAGCTGGCGCGCTTCAGTTCTTCTTCCAGATGCCTGGGCGCATTGGCATCGATCCAGGCACGAACTTGCGTGCGGAAGGCGGCTTCTTCGACGGTATCTTCGAAATCCATGTCTCTTCTCCTACGCTCAGGCCGCTGTCTCGGCGTTGCCTGCGCTCATGCGTTCAATCAGCAGTGTTTCCCAGGTCGATTGCGATCCCAGTGCCAGCGCCAGGGCATTGGACCGGCGGTAGAACAGGTGGCAATCGAAAGCCCAGGTGAAGCCCATGCCGCCGTGCACCTGGATGTTGTTCTTGGCGCAGTGCTGGAAGGCGGTGGTCGCGGACACGCGGGCAGTCGCAGCGGCGACCGGCAGCTCTGCTGCGCCGGAGACCAGCGCCCAGGCGCCGTAGTAGCAGTTCGAGCGGGCAAGTGTGGCAGACACGTACATGTCGGCAAGGATGTGCTTGATGCCCTGGAACGAGCCGATGGGACGGCCGAACGCCATCCGCTCGAGAGCGTAGTCCCGGGCCATTTCAAGTGCGCGGTCGGCGCCGCCAAGTTGTTCGAACGCCATCAGCACGGCGGCGCGGTCCAGAACCTGCGAGGCGATGTGCCAGCCATCGCCCTTGGCGCCGAGGAGTTCGGCAGGCGCACGCTCGAACACGAGGCGGGCCTGGCCGCGGGTCGGGTCAATCGACTCCAGCGTCTCCCGGCGCACACCGGCCGCGGCAAGCTCCACAAGGTAGAGCGAGACTTTGCCCTTCTCATCGCGCGCTGCGACCACCGCAAAATCGGCCACGTCGCCATCCGCCACCGGAAACTTGACGCCGGTCAGCTTGCCGCCTTCGACTTTGGCCGAAATCTGCGCCGGTGTCGTCCGGCCCTGGCCTTCGCTCAGGGCGAAGGTGCCGATGGCTTCGCCGGCCGCCAGCTTGGGCAGCCAGAGTTCCTTCTGCTTGGAGGTGCCGGCCTGGATCAGGAATTCGGCGGCGAGATAGATAGAGGAGGATACGGGAACCGGCGCGAGCGCCCGGCCGAGTTCCTCTGCCACCACGCAAAGTTCGAGGTGGGTCAGGCCTGACCCGCCGAATTCCTCGGGGATGGCGGCGCCCAGGACGCCCATTTCTACCAGACCGCGATACAGCGCCTTGTCGTAGCTGTCCGGCCCTTCAAGGATGGCGCGGACAGCGGAAGACGGGCACTTTTCGCTCAGAAACCGGCGTATCTGGTCACGCAGCTGTTTCTGCTCGTCCGAGAAATCAAGGTTCATGTCGGGCCTCCCTGTTCGAACAGGCCGCGCGGCGGCGCTGCCAATCCGTCGGTTTGATTGCCGCCAACTTTGAGGTGCTGGAAGGCGAGGTCAATCCATTCCGCGAAGTCACCCCGCCGCCGGTCAACGCACCGCGCCTCGACTTGCCCGGCATCGCCGCATAGGCTGAATTCAAAGCGTTATGGGAGGTTGGCGGGCGCAGCATGGCGGACGAAGCGAGGACTTACCGCGCCTTCATCAGCTATTCCCAGCAAGACAAGCTGTGGGGCAAACGCCTGCATGGCTGGCTTGAGAGCTATCGTCTGCCGGCCGGCACCACGGCCCGCGTGCCCGCCGGCGATCGGTTAGGCCGCTTTTTCCGCGATGATGAGGAGATGGCGGCAGCCTCCAACATCGCCAGCATCGTCGAGAAATCCATCGACGAGTCGGAAAGCATGATCGTCATCTGCTCGCCGCGCTCTGCCAAATCCCAATGGGTCGCGGCAGAGATCGAACGGTTCCGGCGCCGGGGCCGGGACGGCAAGGTTTTCGCGTTCATCATCGACGGCGTTCCAAATTCGGGGGACCCCGAGACCGAGTGCTTCCCCCCTGCCCTTCGCCGCAGTGCCAATCCGGACAATCCGAACGATCTGCCGATCGAGCCTCTGGGGCTGGATATCCGCAAGGATGGCCGGGACCGCGCCGTGGCACGACTGGCTGCGGGACTGCTGGATGCCGACTTTGACGATCTCTGGCAGCGGGACCGGCGGCGAGATGAATCGCGTCTGCGCCAATTGATCCTTGGGCTGACGGTGCTGAGTTCCGTATTTGCCTTGCTCGCCGCGACGGCGGTCTTCATGGGCCTTCAGGCCCGGCAGAACGAGCGGATCGCGCACGACAATCTCGCGGCTTTCTTTGCTGAGAGAGCCTGGCAGAACCTGGACCGCGAAAACACGCTGGCCGCGGCGCGCTACGCCCTGGCCGGGATGCAGCTTTCTACAAAGAATGCGCGCAGCTATCATGCTGTGCTCGGCGCGGTCATGTTTGAAGCTGGCGAGACGCTGCCGGCACTGCTGCATGACGGGGCGATCTTCAGCGCCATCTATGCACCGGATGGGAAGACGGTTGTCACGACAAGCCAGGATGCAACTGCAAAAGTCTGGGATGCGCAGACAGGGGCGCTGATGGCGACGCTCGTCGGTCATGCAGACCGCGTCGGCTCGGCCGCATTTTCGCCCAGCGGCACACGCCTTGCCACAACGAGCAATGATGGCAGCGCCATCATCTGGGACATGAACGGTTTCAGTGAGGTGGCCCGCCTGGCCGGGCACATGCAGCCCCTGCAGACGATAGCGTTTTCACCGGACGGCCTCACCGTTCTGACGGCAAGCCGGGATGGGACTGCACGCATCTGGAACGCCGCGACCGGCGCGGAACGTCACAAACTGGGCGATGCGGCCGACACGGTCTGGACCGCTGAATACTCAAGCGACGGCCAACGGGTTGTGACGTCGCATGAAGACGGCACCGCGCGCATCTGGAATGCAGCGGACGGACGGATAATCCGTACTCTGACGGGACATACCGGCCCCGTTTACGGCGCAGCGTTTTCCCCAGACGGGTCGAGGATCGTCACGGCCAGCGGCGACAACACCGCCCGCCTATGGAACGCTACGAATGGACGGACAATAGCCTCTCTCGAGGGACACGCCGACAGCGTTCTTGCCGCAAGCTTTTCGCCGGACGGGCGGAAGATTGCCACGGCCAGCGGCGACTCGACGGCACGGCTTTGGGATGCCCGAACCGGCCGCCTTGAATCCCTGTTGACCGGGCACAAGAGGACGGTCCGCGCCGCAGTTTTTTCAGCCGACAGTGAATGGCTTCTGACAATCAGCAACGATGCCACGGCCAAACTCTGGAACACAGGGACGGGAGCGCTTTCGAGAACACTGCTGGGCCATGCGGAACGGATCCGGATGGGTACTTTTTCCCCGGACGGGCAGCACATTGTTACGGCGAGTGATGATGGCACTGCAAAGATCTGGGCCGCGCGCGGCCATCTGATATCCAGCTTTGCTGTCGGCGAAGACGCGATTGCGTTTGCTGAACTCTCGCGCGATGGCGCCTTCGTGGTTACAGCGGGTCAGGACGACACCGTCCAGGTCTGGGATGCCGCCACGGCCAAGCGCCTCGCGATCCTGACGGAGCACAGGGGCGATGTTTACGGCGTCGCCTTTTCGCACGATGCGTCGCATGTCGTGACCGCCAGCCAGGATGGCACCAGCAAGATCTGGGACTGGAAAACCGGAAAGGTTATCGCGAAGCTGGTTGGACATCAGGGACCGGTCACCAGTGCATCCTATTCGCGGCAAGGCGACCGGATTGTCACCGCCAGCGAGGACACGACCGCAAAGATCTGGGATGCAGCATCCGGCGACTTGTTGTTCACATTGGCAGCGGAAGGCGACATCGTTCGCGGGGCGGAATTCTCGCCCGATGGCATGCTGGTGGTGACTGCGGGTCATGAACGGATCGCGCGCATCTGGAGCGCCGTGGACGGATCAATGCTGGGCATGCTCGAAGGCCATACCGGCAGCATCGGGTCGGCGGCGTTTTCGCCGGATGGCAAACGCATCGTGACCGGCAGCGCGGATGGGACAGCCCGGGTCTGGGACACAGCGGATCGCAGCGTGGTGGCAACCCTGACCGCTCTCAAGGGAAATGTGTCCGGGGTCCAGTTCTCCCCCGACGGCGAGCGGATCGCGACAGCAAACCTCGATCAGACGGCAAACATCTGGGACGCTGAAGATGGCCGCCTGCTGACGACCCTGCCCGGGTTTGGGAGCGAGGTGCGCAGTGCAACGTTCTCCGCCGACGGATCACGGATCGTTGCGGCTAGCGGCGACGGGACGATCCGCATCTGGGATGTTTCCCGCCCAACGCAGGACTGGGACACCCTTGCCGCAGACGCCTGCACCTACCTCCTCAGCGCCGCCAGCCGCAAGTTTTCCCGGCTGGAGATCGAAACGGACCAGCTTCTCGGCTCCGAGTGGCCGGACGCGTCGCGGGATGTGTGTGCGGGCGTGCAGGGTACGCCAACCATTTCAGATCTGTTTGCAGCAGCCGGCTTGGCACCGGGTGCCGGCGAATGACAAGCACCCCCGCCTTAAGGTGCGGAAAATCTTTTCTAGTCGTCAGGCGTTGTGCTCGGCCGGGTCGAGCCGCCGGGATCGCTTTCCGCAGTGGAGCCCGGGGCAGCGAGAACGGCGCCATCGGACGGGGCAGCATCGGCCACCGGTGCGGGCATCGGAGCAGCTTCCGGTTCAGCAGCTTCGGTAACGGCTTCTACCGGCGCTTCAGATTCCTGCAGCATTTCTGCGGGTTCTTCTGCTTCAACGTCTTCCTCGACCCACTCTTCATCCGGCTCAACCACTTCCGCCTCTACAACATCCTCGCCTTGAGCGAGCGCAATTGCGGATACGGATGAAACGAGAGACGCGGCCATAAAGGCCGTTGCCGTGAGAAGTGTTCTGCCAACCTGTCGCATCATAGTCCCCTTTGTGAAGCTACTAAGGGTTAAAGATACACCCAATTCGAAGAGGCGAACATGGGCAAAATTCAGTGCGTTTGCAGCGCAGGACCGCGCCGCCTTCATGGTTCACTCGAACCCGCGCATCCCGTATTTCAGCCGGGCATCGATCATCTCGTAGCACAGCGTGATGATGAAATGATCATCCTCCGGATTGGCGCCGCGGACCGTGTCGAAGTAAAAGGTGTCTGATTTCGCCTTGCCTTCGCAGCTCATCGCCTGGATCGACGTGCGATTGGTCAGGTAGAACTCGGCCTCGATATCGTCTTTCAGGTCTTCTACCACCCCGCTGTCGCGCAGGAACTGATGTGCATCCTCCATCCCGCCGGTGGGCGCGACATAGACGATATTGATGGACTGCCCAGTCTGGCCGCTATAGTCGCGAAACACTTCGTCGATCTCGTTCTCCATCGCTTGGTACAACGCGGTGCAATCCGTGTTCGGATCAACGAGCTCTGCAAAGTCGGCGAATGCCACTGGGTTGCTGCCATACATCAGGCAGATGATATCCAGCGCGCGCTGTTGCGGCGGCGCGTGAGGTTCGTTGCGGATGATGGAGCTGTCTACCTGCAGCCAACCGCCTGCCGCACTGATGATTTCCTCGATACCATCTGGATCATCCGCATCCGGCTGCAGCAGGATCATCGCGAACTTGTCGGCATAGTCCTCCCGGTCCGCGCTGGACCAGTCCGGATTGTTGTTCATATCTGCGATCTGTCCCATCAGCAGATGTCCGGCTTCATGGTAGGCGAGGAAACGGACGAACCCGCGTACGAATGTTTCGGTCGCTTCGTCGCGCGGCGGGGTTTCGGGCTGAGCCACAAGCGATAGCGGCGCGAGGATGGCCGCGACAATCAAGGACCGAAGGACATTCATTATGATCACTCCCCGTAGAATGTGATCCTAACTCATTTTCGCGGATTATGAAGATGGGCTGAGCGGTGGGCGTTCGCTGCCAGCGGCTTGGGGTTTATTTGCCCGAACTGGTCTTGCCTTCAGGTGCTGGCTTTATGAGATTGTCAGCAGCGGACAGGACCTTGAGAATCTCGTCCACAATCGAGTTGTCCATCATCGGCTTTTGGACTTGCGCCGAAAAGCCGGATTTCACGGCCACACGCTCCAGCGAATCAACGTCCCAGCCTGAAATGAGAATTGCCGGCTGCTCGAGTCCCTGCTGCCTCAATGCCGCCAGCAGGTCCGAACCGTTCGGGCCGTCGAGTTTTAGATCGATTACAAAGCAGGCGTAGCCCGGAAGATCGGGCGCCGCGAGCAAATCGGCGCTCCCGAGAAAGGCATCGACCACAAAGCCGCGTGCGCCGATGAGCAACGCGAGCGACTGGCGCACGGCGGCGCTGTCATCCACGATAGCGATCCGCCGCATCCGCGCCACAGGTTCTGCTAAATCCATGCCGATCGCCGATTTGAACTGAACCGGAATCCTAAGACCGCGACGCAGGCCGCGTCTTTAAGTACAATTCCTAGGACGCTGCAGAGCGGCCAAAACCGGCCGCAAAGGCAATGCGGAGCACGGTGGACAGGCTTGGCGCGTCCATTTTCTCCATGAGGTTGGCCCGGTGGATCTCGACGGTGCGCGGCGAGATATCCAGCGCCTCGGCGATGGCCTTGTTCGTTTGTCCGTCGACAAGGCCGATCAGCACATCGCGCTCCCGTCCCGTCAGCCGCTCGATCAGCCCGCGCGCCTCTTCGGCCATTACGTCCTCCTTGCGACGGGTCTCCAGCCGCTCGAAGGCCCGCGTCAGGGCGTCCACCAGGGTTTGCTTGGCGTAGGGCTTCTCCACGAAGTCCACCGCGCCGGCCTTCATGGCGCGCACGGCGACGGCGACATCGCCGTGTCCCGTGAGCACAATGACCGGCATGGCCACACCACGCGCAATCAAGGCTTCCTGGACTTCCAGCCCGTCCATCCCCGGCATCTGGACGTCCAGCAGGATGCAGCCGCGCTCGGCAGTAGCCACGGTTTCCAGAAAAGCGACACCATCGGTGTAGGTCTTCACGCGGAAGCCGGAGTGCCGGAGCATGAAGCTCGCCGAATGGCGGATAGCTTCGTCATCGTCGACCAGGTGAATGAGGCGTGTGTCGTTCATGGTTCGGATTTACCCGTATCTCGCTTGAGTGTGAACCTGAAACACGTCCCCCCCTGGGGCGACGCAACCGCGCGGATGATGCCACCGTGCGCCTCCACGATCGTCTGGCAGATCGACAGGCCAAGACCCATCCCTTGAGATTTGGTGGTGGCAAACGGCTTGAATAGGGTTTCCTTGATCTCCGGCGAAAGGCCCGGTCCGTTGTCACAGACTTCTATCTGCACGTAGTCCGGGTCTTCGTCCGGCGACACGCGAATCTCGATTCTCGCATCGGCACGGCCCGTCATCGCGTCCATGGCATTGCGGATCAGGTTGATCACCACCTGCTGCACCTGGATGGGATCTGCCAGCGCCCGGTTTGCCTGGTCAGCTACGACGATGTTGACCGGTATGTCCGCCCTGTCGCGGGACGTCTTGGTCAAGGCGATTGCATCCGCCAGCAAGGGCCGGAGACTGACCGGTCGTGCATCCACTTCGCCTCTGGACACATAGCTGCGCAGCTTGCGGACGATCTCACCGGCCCGAACCGCCTGCGTCGCCGCTTCGGCGAGGGCCCCGCGCAGGACTTCCTTGATTTCAGGATCGGGCGAATCAAGCAAGTCGCGGCTGGCTTCCAGATAGTTTGCCACCGCCGTCAGTGGCTGGTTCAGTTCGTGGGCGAGCGCAGAGGCCATTGTTCCGACGGCGCTGAGCCGCGAGAAGTGCACGAGTTCGGATTGCATTTCCTGCATGCGGAGTTCGGCGCTTTGCTGCTCGGTCAGGTCACGGATGAAGGCGGTAAAGAGGAAATGATCGCCAATCCGGGCTTCGCCGATCTTCAGGTCAATCGGGAAAACCGTTCCGTCCGCGCGGGCCGCGATGACCACGCGGCCCTTGCCGATGATCTGGCGGTTTCCCGTCCGAAGATAGTTGCCGATATAGTTTCCGTGATTG
>JBBSDJ010000123.1:0-7961 GCA_038249555.1 Caulobacterales bacterium | reverse complement strand
CCGCGACCGCGACGGCGCTGAAGCGCGCCGCAAGGCCGAGGAAGAAGCCCGCAAGATCGCTGAAGCCGCGCCGAAAGAGCCGGTGGTGGATCGTCCGACCAAGGTGCGCCCGCGCGCTGACGCGGCGTCGCCTGCGGCCGCCGTTCCGGTGGAAGATGAAGAGGCCGGCCGCGCCAAGCGCGGCGGCGGCGGCAAGCCGGTCAAGGATGACCGCGGCGCCGGCGACCGTGCCCGTGAAGCCGCAGCCCGCAGCCGCGATACCGGTGCGCGCCGTCAGGGCAAGCTGACCATTGCGTCGGCCCTCGGCGACGACGCCGACCGCCAACGCTCGCTCGCCTCGGTGCGCCGCGCGCGCGAACGCGAACGCGAACGCAAGATGGGCGGCGCCGGAGACCGCGACAAGGTATCCATCGAAGTCACGCTTCCCGAAACCATCACGCTGCAGGATCTTGCCGGCCGCATGAACGAACGCGTCGCCGACGTCGTGAAGTTCATGATCAAGGAAGGCCAGATGCTGCGCGGCAACGATATCGTTGACGCCGATACGGCCGAACTGATCGCGTCCGAATTCGGCCACACCGTGAAACGCGTGTCGGAAGCTGACGTCGAAATCGGCCTCGAAGGCCTCGCCGACGACGATACCGACCTGCAGCCGCGCGCCCCGATCGTGACGATCATGGGTCACGTCGACCACGGCAAGACCTCGCTGCTCGACGCGCTTCGCAAGACTGATGTGGTCTCCGGCGAAGCCGGCGGCATCACGCAGCATATCGGTGCCTACCAGGTGCAGCTGAAATCCGGCGAGCGGATCACCTTCCTCGATACGCCCGGCCATGCCGCCTTCACGGCGATGCGTGCCCGCGGCGCCAACGCGACCGACATTGCGATCCTCGTCATTGCGGCGAACGATTCGATCATGCCGCAGACAATCGAGTCCATCAATCATGCCAAGGCGGCGGGCGTCCCGATCATCGTGGCGGTCACCAAGACCGACCTTTACGATGCCAACCCGGACAAGGTGCTGACAGACCTCCTGCAGCACGACATCCAGGTCGAATCGATGGGCGGCGTGACCATCGCGGTCAAGGTTTCGGCCAAGACCGGCGAAGGCCTCGAAGAACTCACCGACGCGATCTCGCTGCAGGCCGAAGTGCTCGAGTTGAAAGCCAACCCGAGCCGCGAAGCCGACGGCGTGGTGATCGAATCCAAGCTCGACAAGGGCCGCGGCCCGGTCGCCACCGTGCTGATCAAGCGCGGCACCCTGAAGCGCGGCGACATTGTCGTGGCCGGCGCCCAATGGGGCAAGGTCCGCGCCCTCGTCGATGAGCGCGGCCAGCAGCTTGACGGCGCAGGCCCCTCGCTTCCGGTCGAAGTGCTCGGCATGGACGGCGCGCCCGATCCGGGCGAGCCGATGGTTGTCGTCGACAGCGAAGCACGTGCCCGCGAGATCACGGAATACCGTATCCGGACGAAGCGTCAGGTGTCTGGCGGAGCAGGGGCTGCGGCCCGCGCCTCGCTCGACCAGCTGCTGCTGCGTCTCAAGGACGGCACCGTGGAAACCCGCGAACTGCCGATCGTCCTCAAGGCCGATGTCCAGGGCTCCGTCGAGGCCATCTCGATGTCGCTCGACAAGATCTCGACCGAGGAAGTCCGCGCCAAGGTCATCCATGGCGCCGTGGGCGGGATTTCGGAATCCGATGTCCTGCTGGCCCGTTCGTCGAACGCGCCGATCTTCGCGTTCAACGTCCGCGCCAACAAGCAGGCGCGCGATCTTGCTGAGCGCGAAGGCGTGGAGATCCGCTACTATTCGGTGATCTACGACCTGCTCGACGACGTCAAATCGACCCTGTCGGGCATGCTCGCCCCGGAGAAGCGCGAAACCTTCCTCGGCTACGCGGACATCCTCGAAGTCTTCAATATCACGAAGGTCGGCAAGGTTGCTGGCTGCCGGATTTCCGAAGGCAAGGTCATGCGCGGTTGCGGCGTGCGCCTCCTGCGCGACAACGTCGTCATCCACGAAGGCAAGCTCAAGACGCTCAAGCGCTTCAAGGATGAAGTCTCCGAGGTCAATTCGGGCATGGAATGCGGCATGGCGTTCGAGCGTTACGAAGACATTCGTACCGGCGACAAGATCGAGTGCTTCCAGGTTGAGGAAATCGCAAGGACGCTCGCCTAGTCTTTCGGGATGAGCAAGTCCCTGGCGGTATCCGGACGGCTGACAAGCCGCGATCTCAAGCGGCTGGTCCGGGTCAGCCGGAGCGGCACGATAGGTCCGACTGCGCTTTACTATGCAGGCTTCACCGCGCCGATCATCTCGGCCAGCGTCGCCCTGCTGGCGAAAGATGTGGCGCGGTCGATGGGCTGGGATACGCTGCTGCAGATCCTGGTCTCGGCCAATCTGGCTGCCTTTGCAGGCATTGCGTGGTATCTGATCTTCATGCGCTGGTCCTATCGCAACCGTCCCGGGCGAGGCACCGAACTCACCCTCGACACGCAGGTGACGGTGACGGAAGACTGCCTTTCGGTGCGCCGCGGTCCGGTCGAAACCCGGATCGGGTGGACCGGAATCCGCAAGATTGACGTCGGACCGGGCCATCTGGCGGTCTTCATCGAGGGCGCCGACACGCTGATCATCCCGGAAGCCTGGTTCGGAAACGATACGGCCCGCCGGGCCACCTTCACTGAATTTGTCACTTCAAGGGTAAGCCACTAATGGCCAAGAAACCTTCCACCCCCGGTCTGCCGTCGCAGCGCCAGTTGCGCGCCGGCGAGATCATCCGTCATGCCCTCGCCGATGTCATCGCGCGCGAAGACCTGCGCGATCCGGAACTCACCGGCGTGCTGGTCACGGTCGGCGAAGTGCGCTGTTCGCCGGACCTGCGCCGCGCGAAGGTCTATGTCACCCCGCTGGGCGACGATTCCGAGGAAGGCCGCGCCCGACTTGCCGGCGCGCTGAACCGGGCAGGGGCCTTCCTGCGCGGACGCCTGGGGCGCGAGATTGACCTCAAGTTCACGCCGGAACTGCACTTCATCGCCGACAAATCGTACGATGAGGCCACCGCCATCGACAAGCTGCTGTCCGATCCGCGCGTCCGCCGCGACGTCGAAGGCTGAGCCCGGCGGGGGAATTGCCGCGTTTCTGCCTTGATGCTTTGTCATTTGACAGCTCAGCGCCCAGTATCGACACGAACAGTGCGCAAGAAGCCGGGGAATCAGGGCATGCAACGCCAGACCATCGACCAGGAAGGTGCCCGCCAGGGCGAAGTCTCGGCCGCCTCGCTGCAGCTTGGGGATGACACGATCGCCATCCGCCGCATCGCGACGATGACCGTCGAACGGCATGATTTCTTTCCCTGGGACACGCCGGCCAACCGGAAAACCCAGAGCGTGTATGCGACCGCCTGTGTCGGTTTCCTGTTCTTCGGCCTTGCCGGCTTTGCCTGGTGGGCGATCCGCCCGGCGCAGGGCGATGGCGTGATCGGCCTGATGGTCGGCGCGCTGCTGATGCTGCTCGGCCTTGTCCTCGGCGTGCGCGCCGCGATGATTGCAATGAAGCTGAAGAAACAGGAGCCCTACTACCGCCTCCTGATCGGCACCTCGGATGGCCGCCAGATCCCGCTGGTCGACAACAACCGCGACGTGCTGACCAAGATCCGTGACGTGATCCGCCACAAGCTGGACTCCGGGGATACCTCGATCACCGGCGACTTCGACCTCAACCTCGATATCGTCAACCTCCGCATGCCGAAGGGCACCGGCGCGGCGCCGATCCGGCCGGCCGTGGCGGACGTCATGGATGACGAGGAAGACGGGCCGCCTCCCGCGGCCTGAGCTGAGCTGACCTGGCCGGGCGCGGCCCGCTGCCGCATGGATTGACGCGTACGGCCCTTACCGGATAAGCGGCGCCCTTCAGTATCTGGTCCAGACGCGCGTTCGACCCGCCCGCCCGGACCCTTTGGAGAATACCTTGTCCCGCCAGAGAAAACGCAAGGGCGAGCCCGTCACGGGCTGGCTGAACCTGTTCAAGCCCGTCGACATGACCTCGACGCAGGCCGTCGCGATCGTCAAACGCCTGTTCAATGCCGAGAAGGTTGGCCATGGCGGCACGCTCGATCCGTTGGCGGACGGTATCCTGCCGATCGCGCTGGGCGAAGCAACGAAGACTGTCCAGTGGGCGATGGATTCCGAAAAGGAATACGTCTTCACCATCCGCTGGGGCATCTCCACCGCCAGCCAGGACGCCGAAGCCGAAGTGACTGCCACCTCTGATGTGCGACCGGAACGCGAGGCGGTGGAAGCTGCGTTGAAGAACTATATTGGCAAGATCCGGCAGGTGCCGCCGAAATTTTCCGCCATCAAGGTGGCGGGTGAGCGGGCTTATGACCTCGCCCGCGGCGGCGAGGTGTTCGAGCTGGAAGCGCGCGAGGTGGATGTCCACGCCGCCAAGGTGATCGGTATGCCGGATGCGGATCATTCGGTGATCCATGTCGTGTCCGGCAAGGGCTTCTATGTCCGCGCGATGGCGCGGGACCTCGCTGCCGATCTCGGCGCCGAGGGTCATATCAGCCAGCTGCGGCGCACGCGCGTCGGCGCGTTCGAGGCGGCGAAGGCCGTTTCGGTTGCCGACCTGCAGGCGCTGGCCGAGGACCGGGACGGCCTGTTCGCACACCTCAAGCCGCTGCACGCCGTGCTGACGGCCCTGCCGCAAGTGCAGGTCACCGCGAACGATGCCGGCAACCTGCGTCAGGGGCGCACGATCATGCTGCTGCCGCACGTCGTCGAAGGCTGGCGCGCCGGTCGCGCGGAGGAAGATGACCGGATGGCGCTGGCCCTTGCAGGGGATGATGCGGTCGCGCTCGGCGAAGTACGCGCCGGGCATTTCGAGCCCGTGCGCGTGTTCGCGGTCTAAAGCGTCGCCATGTCGATCACGAAGCGGTATTTCACGTCGCCCTTGACCACGCGGTCATAGGCGGGGTTCACGTCCTTCATGTCGATCATCTCGATGTCGCAGACGATGTTATGTTCCGCGCAGAAATCGAGCATTTCCTGCGTCTCCGCGATGCCGCCGATGCCGGAACCCGCGACGCTGCGGCGGTTCGCCAGCAGCAGCCCCCCGTGCATCTCCTCCAGCGGCTCGATCGCGCCGACGATCACCATTGTGCCATTGCGCGCCAGCAGGCCGAGATAGGGGTTGAGGTCGTGCTTGACCGGCACGGTGTTGAGCAGGAAATCGAAACTGCCCCGGTGGGCTTTCATCTGTTCACGGTCATTCGAGACCAGCACATCGGAGACGCCGAGGCGGCGGGCATCTGCGCCCTTTTCCGGCGAGGTGGTGATCATCACCACTTCTGCGCCGAGCGCGACGGCGAACTTGATGCCCATATGGCCGAGGCCGCCAAGGCCGATGACGCCGACCTTGTCGCCTTTCGAGACGGCCCAGTGCTTCAGCGGTGACCAGCTGGTGATGCCGGCGCAGAGCAGGGGCGCGGCGGCGGCGGGGTCGAGCTTTTCGGAAATCTTCAGGACGAAACTGTCGCGCACGACGATCTGTTTCGAATAGCCGCCATAGGTCGGCCCGCCGATCACCGGCTCGGTGCCGCCATAGGTGCCGACCGAGCCTTTCTCGCAATACTGCTCGTCGCCGTCATGGCAGGCGGTGCATTGCAGGCAGGCGTCCACCAGGCAGCCGACGCCGACCAGATCGCCCACCTTGTGCTTCGTCACCTTGGGGCCGACAGCGCTGACGCGACCGACAATCTCGTGGCCCGGCACGAAAGGATACTTCGCGCGGCCCCATTCGTTGCGGGCCGAGTGGATGTCGCTGTGGCAGATGCCGCAATGGGTGATGTCGATCAGCACGTCATCGGGCTGCAGGTCGCGCCGTGTGATCTCGAAGGGCTTCAGGAGGTCTGTGGGTCCTTGAGTGGCATAGGCGGCGACTTGCATGGTGTTTCTCTCCCTCGTGTTGGCGCTAGCGTTTCACCGGGAGGAGGGGATGTCCAGAGTAGCGGCAGGGTGCGCCCCCCTCTGCCATGGAAGTTCAGGGTGTTTTGGCCGTGTTTTTCATGGATCTGTGGGCGGAGGGGTTGCGGAAGGTTTGGGGAGGGATTTCACAAGGGCTTGACGGGGAAGGGTTTTATTTTTCCGGAGCCGCGTTTTTCGTAGGCGCAAGTGCCCACGCTGCGCTCACAGGCGGCCTCATCCTGTTGCGGGCTTTGTATTCCCCGTGTCGATTTTTTCTCACGGATTCTCATTTTTTATCATTCTGTATCGATCGATTATCGCTGGCTCTCGGGGCGAGCGGATTTCGGCCAGCGGCCTCTATCCGAGTTGCTACGAGTTGCGGGACGGGCTGAGCATAACCCCGCGCGGAGGGGTGTGGCGCTCGTTTTCCGGCGAAATCTTTCAGGCGCTTGAGGCGGTTGCGGAATTTGTTTCGGGAGGGGGCAGATTCTGTTGCGTAAGTCCGGCCTCAGTTTTTGCCTCGCCCCACCCTCTTGCTCGGGCAATCGTATACGATTGCTGGTCCTCGCAAGCCCCAAGATGGGGAAGGGACCTGTTGCTCTTTGAGGCGGTGTTTGCTTTCGGCGACTAGCGATCTGTCCCCTCCTCCTTGTGGGGAGGGTTAGGTGGGGGGAGGCGAAGGATCACTTTGGGGCCTTCCCCGCCTCCAGCACCGCGCGGGTGACGCGCAGGATGCGGCTGGCGATGCGGACCTCGATGTAGAAGGAGACGAGCGCGACGACGAGCAGCAGCATCGAGACGACGAACAGGATGGAGACGGCGGTGGCCACCGGGATGGCGACCAGCTGGCCGGTGAACAAGAGGATGATCACGAGGCAGATCATCAGCGCGGCGAGCGTGCAGAGGGCGATGGCGCGGTGGATGTAGACCATGCGCCGGTCGAGCACGCCGAGTTCGGTATGGTGGGCGCGGCGGGCGGCCTCGTCGTCTTTGGCCAGGCCTTCCTCCAGCGCCCGCCAGCGGTCCACCACGCGGGCGAGGCGGTTCGCCATCACGTTCAGCAGCGCGCCGATGCCGGCCAGCGTGAACACCGGCGCGATGGCGAGCTGGATGATGTGGGCAATGTCGGAGGGGAGGGGCGTGATTTCGGGCATGTCACGCTTTATCTCACTTCGCCGGCGTGTATTGATACTCTTTCAAACGTGCTCGAGCCTTTTTTACATCAGCCTCTGAGAAAAGCGGATGGAAGCGCTCATTGTCAAAAACGAGCGCCTCAACAGTGAGGTCAAGGCGACCCCGTTCCCAGAGCGCTGTAAATCCCTCCGATACCTTTGAAGATCGGATCAAATATAGAGCAGTTGAAACGCCTCGGTCCCGGTGGAGCATCTGGATAAAATAGGTCGCGTGATAATCGGCTTCTGTCTTGGCAGTGTAGTAAGCCCTTTACAGAAGTGCATCGAATTCAGATTCAAGCGTCGGTAATGTTTGCTCCCCTGAGTGTTTTTTGAGTTCTGCCATAAGTAGAGGGGCCGGAATACCCGCGTTTTCCGCCGATTGAAGCGTGTTCTGAGATCAACGGCATTGCCGGAATCACCCCAAGCCCTTCCAATTCCCCCCCTTTTGAGTCATAACCCCGTTTTTGGGGTGGAAGCCTGCCTTCTGACCCTGCTGGACGACATCCCGGCCGTGGCCACCTGTACAGGTCCGCTCCCAAAAAACCCCGCCAATTCAGGCGATTAGTGAACCCAGCGCCTGCGGGCGTGTTGCAAGAAGGCTTTTCCGATGTCGATTACCGCTGAACACAAGCAAGAGCTCATCAAGAAGTTCGCCACGAAACCGGGCGATACGGGCTCGCCGGAAGTCCAGGTTGCGATCCTCACGGCCCGCATCAATGGCCTGACGGACCACTTCAAGGCCAACAAGAAAGACAACCATTCCCGCCGGGGCCTGCTGACCATGGTCGCCACCCGCCGGAAGCTCCTTGATTACGTCAAGGG
>JBBSDJ010000122.1:0-8025 GCA_038249555.1 Caulobacterales bacterium | reverse complement strand
TGAAGCGGCACGCAAGGGCGCAGAGCAAACCTGGGTCTATGCCTTCGGAGGCGGCACCGCGGACGGCGATGCCTCGATGTAAATCCTTCTGGGCGGCAAGGGCGCCAACCTCGCCGAAATGGCGAAGCTCGGCCTGCCGGTGCCTCCGGGCTTCACCATCTCCACCGCCGTCTGCGTCGCTTATTACCAGACCGGACGCGCTTACCCCGCCGGCCTCGAAGCCGAGGTAAACGCCGCGCTGGAAAGCCTCGAGCGCCAGTCCGGCAAAGGCTTCGGCGATCCGGCCAACCCGCTGCTCGTCTCCGTGCGCTCGGGCGCTCGCGCCTCGATGCCGGGCATGATGGACACCGTGCTGAACCTCGGCCTCAACGAAGCCGTCGCCGAAGGCCTCGCGAGCCTCGCCGGAGACCGCTTCGCCTATGACAGCTATCGCCGCTTCATCCAGATGTATTCGAACGTCGTGCTCGGCCTCGGCCATGACGAATTCGAACATATCCTCGACGACTACAAGGAACGCGAAGGCCTCGACCTCGATACCGATCTCAATGCCGACAACTGGAAGGCCGTGATCGTCCGCTACAAGGCAGCGGTGCAGAAAGAACTCGGCCGTCCGTTCCCGGAAGATCCGCGCGAACAGCTCTGGGGCGCCATCTCCGCCGTGTTCAACAGCTGGATGAGCGACCGCGCCATTATCTACCGCAAGCTCAACGACATTCCGGAAGACTGGGGCACCGCCGTCAACGTGCAGGCCATGGTGTTCGGCAATCTCGGCGAGACCTCGGCGACCGGCGTCGCCTTCACGCGCGACCCGTCAAACGGGCAGGCGATCTTCTACGGCGAATACCTGATCAACGCGCAAGGCGAAGACGTCGTGGCGGGTATCCGCACGCCGGCGCCGATCTCGCGCGAACGCGCCGCAACGCTCGGCTCGGGCGACAAGCCGCTCGAAGACGCGATGCCTGAGGTTTACAAGCAGCTGCGCGAAGTCGCGGCGAAGCTGGAACATCACTATAAGGACATGCAGGACATCGAGTTCACGGTCGAAGCCGGCCGACTCTACATGCTGCAGACCCGTAACGGAAAACGCACCGCCGCCGCCGCCGTGAAGATCGCGGTCGACATGGTGCGCGAGAAGCTGATTTCGGAAAAGGAAGCGCTGCTGCGGCTCGACCCTGCCCAGCTCGACCAGCTCCTCCATCCGCGCATCCCGAGCGATGACGAAAACAAGAAAGCCGGCGGCAAGCCTTACGACGTGATCGTGAAGGGCCTGCCCGCCAGCCCCGGCGCAGCCGTCGGCAAGGTCGTGTTCGATTCCGACGAGGCCTTCCTGCTCGCGGCCAAGGGCGAGGACGTGATCCTGGTGCGCGTCGAGACGAGCCCGGATGACATCAAGGGCATGCATGCGGCCCGCGCGATCGTCACGGCCCGCGGCGGCATGACGAGCCACGCAGCGGTCGTCGCGCGCGGCATGGGCCGGCCCTGCGTCTGCGGCGCCAGCGACCTCAAGATCGACACGGCGCGCGGCGAGTTCAGCGTGCGCGGGCGTGTGTTCAAGAAGGGCGACGTGGTCACCATCGATGGCGGCACCGGCCGCGTGATGGCGGGCGCAATCGCCCTGATCAAGCCGGACCTGTCGGGCGATTTCGGCGAGCTGATGGGCTGGGCCGACAAGGTGCGCCGCCTCAAGGTGCGCGCCAACGCAGAGACGCCGCTGGACACCCGCACCGCCGTCGAATTCGGCGCCGAGGGCGTCGGCCTTTGCCGCACGGAACACATGTTCTTCGACGAGGAGCGCATCCCGGCAGTGCGTTCGATGATCCTCTCGAATGACGAGAAAGGCCGCCGCGAAGCGCTTGCCAAGCTCTTGCCGATGCAGCGCTCGGACTTCGAGGAAATCTTCCGCATCCTGGGTGACCGCCCGGCGACGATCCGCCTGCTCGATCCGCCCCTGCACGAATTCCTGCCGCATACGGACGAAGACATTGCCAACGTGGCAAAAGCCTCCGGCATCAATGCCGAGGAACTGCGCCGCCGCGCGCATGACCTCCACGAGAGCAATCCGATGCTGGGTCACCGCGGCTGCCGCCTCGGCATCACCTATCCCGAGATCTACGAGATGCAGGCCCGCGCCATTTTCGAGGCGGCGGTGAACGTCGCCAAGGAAGGCAAGCTGAAGCCGGTGCCGGAAGTGATGATCCCTCTGGTCGCGACGCAGCGCGAGCTGGCGATCCTCAAGACGCTGGTCGATGAAACCGCGCAGAAGGTGTTCAAGGAAACGGGCACCGTGGTCGACTATACCGTCGGCACCATGATCGAGTTGCCGCGCGCCGCGCTGCAGGCCGGCGAGATCGCCCAGTCTGCCGCCTTCTTCTCATTCGGCACCAACGACCTGACGCAGACGACCCTGGGCATCAGCCGCGATGATGCCGGGCGCTTCCTGCAGGTCTATTCCGAGAAGGGCATCTACGAGAAGGATCCCTTCGTCACGCTGGACCAGGAGGGCGTCGGCGAGCTGGTCAAAATGGCGGCCGAGCGCGGCCGGCGTACGCGTCCGGGTATCAAGCTTGGAATTTGCGGCGAGCATGGCGGCGACCCCGCCTCGGTGGAATTCTGTCACCGCGCGGGCCTCGATTACGTCTCCTGCTCGCCCTACCGGGTGCCGATTGCTCGTCTTGCGGCGGCACAGGCAGCGCTCAAAGACGGCGCCAAGTGACCCCAAACGCCGGAATCCGCTGACGCTTGAGTGTTGTATTGCAGCAACACTGACCCCCTGCCAGAATCGTGAAGGTTGAGTGCCGGAAGGCATTAAAACCTTTATGTTTCAGGTGGTTGCCTCAACTTTCCTTGAAATTGCATCAATGGGCGTCTTCAACGGTCGGATGACCGTTTCGATTTTGTAACTCAGGAGGTTGGCTGAATTATTGCTAGATACTCCCGGGTGGGCCAAGTCCCCTCATGCCCGACGGGCGTGGAGGGACGCGTTCGGTCCTCAGACAATGCGTACAACCCTGGAAGCCCGGGTTCAAAGCGGAACGATAACCGCTGTCCGGGTAAAGAGGATCGGTGATGTTAAGGTTTCTTCAACCAAGCCAGATGACTCTGGCCTCCCTCAGTGAGCTGCAAAACAAGCTCAAACGGTGGTGGCTAGGCATGACGGATCAGGAACAACGCGAAGTGTTCATCCGTGGCGGGATGATTGCCGTCTGCGCTGTGACCGCGACCGTTTCGCTTCCGGTGATTTCGAACCAGCAGGTGAGCCTGCGTGCTGAGGCCGAATACCGCGCCGAGGCCGAACGCTTCGCGATGTATCAGGATGCCGGCCTTGCCGTGCGTACCGATGCACACACGCCGGCCTTGCTCGACACGCCCTGGCTGCGCACGGTCGAATACACGCTGAAGCGTGACCCCGATTCCTCGATGAGCCGCTATGCGATGCGCGACCGTGACGGTGCCGCGCTGCTGACGCTCGCCTCGTTCCGCGCCGAAGAAGTCCAGCGCGCCGAAACCATCGATTCCGAACTGATGTGCATGGCGCAGGCTGTGTACTACGAGTCTGCCCGTGAGCCGCTGGAAGGCCAGCTGGCCGTGGCTGAAGTCATCGCCAACCGGATGCAGGACCACCGCTATCCGGACACCGCCTGCGGGGTGGTGTTCCAGGGCGCGACGCGCACGACCGGCTGCCAGTTCACCTTCACCTGTGACGGCGCCATGAAGGTCAAGCCGAAGGGCGAGAACTGGGAACGCGCGAAACGCATCGCGGCGCATGTCCTGATGAACCTCAATGAGGAACGCACCGGCGGCGCGACGCACTATCACGCCACCTACGTCGATCCGATCTGGAACTCGGGCCTGATCCAGACCAACAAGGTCGGCCTGCACATCTTCTACCGCTTCCCGCGCGGCGCCGAATGGGCGAGCGTGGAGCGCAACTTCCAGGCCCGCAAGGACTCGGTCGCCCTGCAACTCGCAGCGCTCGATGCCGGCACGGTCGGCGCAGACGCGGCGGATGAGAGCCTTCTGTTCACGGATGGCGCCTCGGCGGGTGACGACGAGTACTACACGATCACGCCGTCCACGGCGCCGGCCGCTGTCTCGACCTCCACGCGCACGATTTCGTCGGGCACTCCGCGCCTGATGAGCCTTCAGGCCGTTCCCGCCGAAGAAACCGAAGCGGCAGCAGACCCGGTCGCGGAATACACCGCGCGTCAGGTCAGCGCTGTCGCGTCGCCGGACACCTCGCTCTAGGTCCCTCACGCATCACAATTGCAAAGGCCGCCGGTGTTCCCACCGGCGGCCTTTTCGATTCACGACTGAAAAATTAGTCCCGCGGCGGCACGCGCGCCTTGATCTGCTTGCGCACGAGACCCGGCAGCCAGCGCGTCATGAAGCGCGCGCGCTCGGCCTCGCGCCCGACCATGACCTGGATATCGTCGCCGTGCGCCGCTTCCCAGGCCTTCTCGGCGGCCATCGAGACCGGGTAGATCGTCGCGCCGTTGGCCTTCATCTGGTCGGACATCTTTTCGTTCGAGCCTTCCTTGGCGCCCATGTCGAGGATCGGCGTATCGACGAACCAGGGCATCAGACTGGTGACGCGGATGCCGAGGTCGCGGAACTCTGCATCCAGCGCTTCGGATAGTCCGCGTACGGCCCATTTGGAGGCAGAGTAGACCGCCAGCTGCGGCGCACCGACAATGCCGGCCGTGGAGGCGGTGTTGACGATCCGCGCGCCATGCGTGGCTTTCAGCAGCGGCAGGGCGGCATAAACGCCGTTGATCACGCCCTTGACGTTGATGTCGATCACGAGATCTGAGTCTTGAGCAGGCACGTCCTCGAACCAGCCATGACGGCCGATGCCGGCATTGTTGAACAGCACGTCCATCTTGCCGCCGGTCGCGGCGCTGAAGCCTTCCATCGCGGCGGCCCAGTCGGCGCGCTTGGTGACATCCAGTTTTGCGGCGTGGCAGTTGCCGGCCCCGAGTTCGGCTGCAACGGCTTTCAGGCCCATCTCATTGACGTCATACAGGCCGCAGAACCATCCGCGCTTCGAGAAATAGCGCGCGGTCTCGGCCCCGATTCCGGAGGCGGCGCCCGTGATGAAAATGCTCTTGCGGCCGTTTGCGGCGGTCATGCTGACGTCTCCCAATCCCTTGCGCCGGGCTGGCGCGCGGGATCGACTGTCAGACGACATCCAGCCCGAGGTCAAGGTTCGGTGCGGAATGGGTCAGCGCGCCGGAGGAAATGAAGTCGACACCGGTCTCGGCAATTGCCGCAACCGAAGAGAGCGTGACGCCGCCGGAGGCCTCCAGCGGAACACGCCCGCCTGTCAGCGCCACGGCGTCGCGCAGCGTCTCAAGGCTCATGTTGTCGAGCAGGATGGCATGCGGCCCGTGCTTCAGCGCTTCGCCCAGCTGGGCGAGCGTGTCGACCTCGATCTCGATCATCCGCAGGTGCCCGGCATAGGCCTTGGCGCGTGTCAGGGCGTCGGCGATGGAGCCGTTGCAGGCCGCAATATGATTGTCCTTGATCAGGATCGCGTCATCGAGGCCGTAACGGTGCGACGTGCCACCGCCGCAACGCACGGCACGCTTTTCGAGGGCGCGGTGGCCCGGCGTCGTCTTCCGCGTACAGACGATGCGCGCCTTGGTATGCGCGACCGCATCGACATACTGGCGCGTAAGGCTGGCCACACCCGAAAGTCGGCCGAGGAAGTTCAGCATCGTGCGTTCGGCGATCAGGATGGAGCGCGCGGCGCCGGAGAGTTCGGCGATCACATCGCCGGGCGCCAGCGCAGCGCCGTCGGCTTTCTTCACCGTGAGGCGCACGTCCGGATCGATCAGGCGCAGCGCGTGGCCGGCGGCGTCGAGGCCCGCGAGAACCCCCGGTTTGCGCGCGGCGATCACGGCGCGCATCTGCGTGCCGGCGGGGATGGTCGCGTCGGTCGTGAGATCCCCGGCGCGCCCTAGATCTTCCGTGAGCGCGAGGCGCACGATCGGGTCAAGGATGACCGCGGGCAGCGGCGGAATTTCGATTGTCATGGGGCCACGTGCTCAAGGGACGGATGGGCAATGAACTGGCGCTGCGGCCTGCCCGTCTCGGGGAAGTCGCTGCGGAAATGACCGCCCCGGCTTTCGGCGCGGGCGAGCGCGCCTTCGGCAATCAGGCGCGCCGCCGTCAGGGCCGGAGCGCCCGGCGCTTCAGGCTCGATCCGGGCGCAGAGGTCGAGCAGCTTGCGCAGGCCGGATGCCTCGCGCACCACGCCGCAATGCGCCGACATCGCTTCGCGAAGTTGCAGGAGGCGCTGATCTGTCAGTGCAGACGGAATGGAGGCTTCGCTGGCGGCAGGCGCATCCAGCGTGGCCGACATGAGCCGCCGCGAAATCCGCTCGGCGAAGACAACCGCTTCCAGCAGCGAGTTCGAGGCAAGCCGGTTGGCGCCGTGCGCGCCGGTCGAAGAGCATTCTCCGCATACGGAGAGGCCCGCGAGCGTAGAGCGTCCCCAGAGGTCGGAGACGATGCCGCCCATGTGATAGTGCGCCGCCGGCGCAACCGGGATGCGGTCCGTCCGGGGATCGATGCCCGCGCTCATGCAGGCGCCGAACACGGTCGGGAAATGATCCGGGAAATGAGCGCCCACGGCCTTGCGGCAATCGAGGAAGGCGCCGCGCCCGGCCATGCGCTCGGCATGGATCGCGCGGGCGACCTCGTCGCGCGGGGCAAGCTCCGCCAGCGGATGATAGTCGGCCATGAAGGCGCGGCCATCGGCGTTGTGCAGCGTGGCGCCTTCGCCGCGCAGCGCCTCGGTGGCAAGCGGCGCTGGGTCGCGGCCGATGTCGATACCGGTCGGGTGGAACTGCACGAATTCCAGATCGGCGAGCAGGGCGCCCGCCGTGTAGGCCATGGCGATGGCATCGCCCTGGGCTTCGCGCGGATTGGTGGTCACCTTGAACAGGCCGCCGGAGCCGCCGGTGCACAGCGCCGTCGCGCGCGCCGTACGGGGCGTAAGGCGGCCTGAGGCGTCGCGCAGAACCACACCGGCGACGCGCCCGTTGGCATCCTGTAGCAGCGAGACAGCGCGGGCGCCTTCGATCAATTCGATGCTGGGCGTCGCCTGCACGGCGGCTACCAGCGCGTCCATGATCGCCTTGCCCGCAAGGTCGCCGGAGACGCGCGCGACTCGCGGATGCGAGTGGGCCGCTTCGAGCGACAGCGCCAGCGCGCCGTCCGGTGTGCGGTCAAACGGCACGCCAAGCGCCAGCAGGTCGCGCACGCGGGCCGGGCCGTCCTCGGCGATCAGCCGGGCAATGACAGGGTCCACAAGGCCCGCACCGGCGGCGACGGTATCGGCGGCATGCTGCGCGGGACTGTCGAGCGGGTCGAGCGCGGCGGCGAGACCGCCCTGGGCCCAGGCCGACGAGGCAGCCTGGCCCAGCAGCGACGGCGAAATGACGAGGCAATGGCGCGGCGCCAGTTTCAGCGCAAGGAACAGCCCCGCGAGCCCCGCGCCCACAATGAGCACGTCGACGCTCGCGCCGGCCTCGGCGCGCACCCGGTGATCTGCCCCCTCGAACATCGGCGTATCAGGAGATCCCGTCATTGGCGCGGCGGAATTCGACCGGCGCGGTGACGGCAGAGACCAGCGCGCCGAACATGCGCTCATGGCTCTGGATCGTCAGGGTGAAATTGTCCGGCACATAGAGCATGTCCGGCGCCTTGGTCTCGATCATCTCCTCGATGGTCGAGCGCACGGAGACCTGGTTCCCGAACCGGCGCGCCTCGCAGGACTGGCGCACAACGGACCGGCCCCACATCGTGCACATCTCCACGGCCGTGATCTCGCAGGTATAGAGGCCTTCGTCCGGGTGCGGAGAAAGGTTCATCGTGCCGGTCATCACGCATTGGCCCTCGCGGTAAGGCTTGGTCTGGAAGCTCCAGTTGCCGAGCACGTCGGACTTGTCCGTCTCGCCCTTGCCCTTGACGGCGCCGGCCGGAAGTCCGGCGGCGAGTGCAATGAACATCAGGCCGAGA
>JBBSDJ010000121.1:0-8048 GCA_038249555.1 Caulobacterales bacterium | reverse complement strand
GAGGTCTATGGCCAGAGCGATGGCCACGCGAAGTTCGTCAGCGACTTCGTCGCCGCATGGACCAAGGTGATGAACCTGGGCCGTACGGACCTGTAATGAAGCTAGAGGGCTAATCCCGGCCGGACAGGCCGGGACCGTTCCCTGAAGACATGAGGGCGGACCTTTGCGGTCCGCCCTTTTTTCTTTGCCGGGTGCCGGGACAGCGCGCCCGCTGCGTCAGTCGGGCCAGCTCGCTTTCGATGTCGTTGCCGATAGTAGGATTTCTGGTTTGCAAGCACGTTCAGACGCGAGGTCAATCGCAGCGCTGGCTTGTTTCCAGCCGAACCCATGGCAAGTTCGGCCCGAATGGCTCAGTCGAAGCCACATGGGAGATGAACGATGTCAGACCTGCTTCTCTACGAACACCCGCTTTCGCCCTACGCGCAGAAGGTCAAGATATCGCTCCGTGAAAAGGGCGTGCCCTTCGACATGCGCTTGCCGGAGGGGATTGGTACCGGCGCAACAGGCGGCGGTTTTGCCAGCGCCAATCCGCGCGGCGAGGTTCCGGCGTTGATCCACGGCGGCACCGCCATTTTCGACAGCACCATCATCCTCGAATACATCGAAGACGTCTGGCCGGCGCCGCCGATGTTGCCCGCTGAACCTGCGCACAGAGCGAAGGTGCGCATGATCGAAGACGTGATGGATACGCAGTTCGAAGCCATCACCTGGGGCCTCGGGGAGCTGAACTTCTTCAAACGCGCAGAAGCCTCACTGAAGGCGCACATGGAAGCCCAGGCAAAGGCCCAGGCGAGCGCATTCTGTGCGATGCTGGAAACCCAACTCGGCGACGCAGACTGGTTCAACGGCGCGCAGTTCGGCTGGGGTGACTTGAGCGTTGTGCCTTACCTGAACGGCGCCGCCGGCTTCGGCATCGCGCCAGCGGCAGGATCGCGGCTTGCGCGCTGGTTCGAGCGGGCGAATGCACGTGCCAGCGTGGCGCAGACCCGCAAGGAGTCCGAAGCCTCCATCGGCGGCATGGCGCAAGTGGACCAGGCTGTGAAGGCGGGCCTTTTCAAACGCCAGTACAGGGATCACCGGCTGGAATGGATGATGAAGTCCGGTGGCCGGGATATAGTGCTGTCGGGACTGGAAACGGGCACGATCCGCTTCACGGGCCCTTGAGGCTCGACCTGCGCGCGTTCCGACAGTTGGGGAAGCCGCGGAACAGCGCAGAAGTCCTGAAACGCCAATCCGCTTCCGGGTTCGTATTATGAATCTGTCTGTCCCTCTGAGCCGCTGCACCTGGTTGTTGCTTGCGCTGCAATGACGTTCGCTCGCTATCTGTTCCGGCGGCGGCTTTCAGAAGACAGAACAGGTTCGCAGCAGCTACGAATGTCTTTCTGACAATGGGGCGGGCAGCTTCTGAAGCTCTTTACAAGGAGTTACCGGACTACGCGGAGTTCACGCAGGACGCTGAATGGGGCGCAAACCAAAATGTGAGAGGATGCAGGCTCTCACAAAGATCCGGATCCAACCATGCTCGCCCGTGAACTCTCCTCCAATCCTCTGCCTACGCCACAACCGCATCTGCTGTCGTACAACGCGGAAGCGCTGGAGTTTCATGGCGCAATGGCGAATTATGAACCGCAACGGCTCGAAGCCATCGTCCGGGACGCCGCGTTGGCCTACGCAAACAAGCCGTTTCTGACGACGGCGCTACCCAACGGCATCTCGACCTCGCTGACCTTCGCCGACGTCGAGCGCCAGTCGGCCAATCTTGCGCGCTATTTCCGCGAAGTGCTGAAGCTGGCGCCCGGCACGGTCGTCGCGGTCCAGTCGCCAAATTGCATCAGCTACGTTGTCTGCCTTCTGGGCGTGTTGCGCGCAGGGCTCGTGCTGTCGAACGTCAACCCGCTTTACACCGAGTCCGAAACGCGCCGCCAGCTGCGCGACTGCAAGGCGCAGGTTCTCATCGGATCGATCATCTTTGCGGACACGCTCGATGCAGCCACTGCCGGCACCGATGTGAAGCATGTCATCTCGTTGTCGCTGACCGATTTCTTCCCGGCCGTAAAGCGGCAGGGCCTCGATTTCCTGCTGCGCAAGGTAAAGCGTCTCGAGCGTCCGCTGAAGGCTGCGCACGTCACGCTTCGAAAGGCGATTTCCGAAGGCGCCAGGTTCTCCAACCCAGTCCATGCGTACACGGAAGAGCTGCCGGCGGGCAGGGACTCCATCTACCAGTACTCGGGCGGAACCACCGGCACGTCCAAGGGCGTTCGCCTTACTGAAGCGGGCCTGATCACCAACATTGACCAGTTCGTCGCCCTGGCGCCCAGCCTCGCCACGCTGCAGGGCCAGACCATGCTGCTCGCGTTGCCGGTCTATCACGTGTTCGGCCTCTTTGCCTCGGTTATCGCGCTGCGCCACGGCGTCCATATCGTCCTGGTGCCCAGCCCGCGCCCGCTATCGAACCTGAAGAAGAGCTTCGAGAAGTTCCGTCCCGACATTTTCCCGGGCGTAAACACCCTGTTCGCCAAACTGATGGAAGAGCCCTGGTTCCAGCAGAACCCGCCGAAGCTCTCGCTGACCATTTCCGGCGCCGCTGCACTTGACCCGCTGATCGGCAAACGCTGGCGCGAGATGACATCGGCCCAGATCATCGAAGGCTACGGAATGACCGAAGCCACGACCCTGCTGACAATCAATCCGCCGGACGCGCGTGAACGTCCGGGTACGGCCGGCTTGCCCTTGCCGGGCACTGAGATCCGGATCCTGCTCGAAGACGGACGTTTCGGCGATGCGGGAGACGTTGGCGAGGTTGTCGCCAAGGGACCCCAGCTGATGTCCGGCTACCTCCACCGCCCGGATGAAACCGCCGCCGCCTTTGCCAACGGCTGGATGCGCACGGGCGACATCGGCACGATTGATCAGGACGGCTATCTCAAGATCGTTGACCGCGCCAAGGACATGGTCCTCGTCGGCGGATTCAACGTGTTCCCCAACGAAGTCGACGAAGTCCTCAACGCTTGCCCGGGCGTCCTGGAAGCGGCGAGCGCCGGCATCAAGGTCGCCAATTCCGAGGAAGAGTTGCATGCCTTTGTTGTCCGCCGGGAGAACGGACTGACCGTGCAGGATGTGCAGGCCCACTGCGCGCAGCACCTGACCGGCTACAAACGCCCACGGACAATTCATTTTGTCGACGAATTGCCGAAATCTCCGATTGGAAAGATTCTTCGGCGCGAGCTGCGCACCCTCGTCGCGGCGCGCTGATTCTCTGCTGCCGGCCACCTTGTGCCGGAACCGAAGTCCAGCAAAAACAGGGCATTCGTTAGCGGAAAACGTCGCTAACGAATGCTAAACTCGATAACACTATGCCTGAGCGTCTGAAATCGTTCCGCGATAAAGACGAAATACATGATCTATCCGCCCCTAAGGTTCGAACAGCAGCGGAGCGAGGTTCTCCAGCGCTATCGAATCCTGAATGGCTCGGAAGTTCACGTCGCATCGCAGATTGCTAAAACCACGGCCATGGCCCTGGGCGTGCCGATTGTCCTCGCCTCCCTGAATGAGCGCTACCGCAACTGGTACCGGTCAGCCCACGGAGCAAGCCCGGCGGAAATTGAGGCTCTGCAGGCCTTTTGTTCGCAAGCGAACCTGTCGGAATCGGCCTTTGCCGTGCCGGACGTGCGGGAAGATCCTTACTTTGCCAATGATCCGGCCGTCACTGGCCTGCAGAGTATAGTTTTCTTCGCCGGCGCGCCGCTTCGGGACCCGGACGGCAAGCGTTTCGGCACGCTCTGCCTGATCGACAGCAAACCGAACGACTTTGGTGAAGGCCGGCTGGCCCTGCTGGAGAGTTTTGCCGCAATCGTCAGCCAGGACATCTGTGTACGGAGCGCCGCGCGCTATGCCGTGCGCGACCTCATTGAGGCCGAGCACGACAAGTGTGATCTCTTCGACCTGGCGATGACCGATCCTCTTACCAAAGCGCTCAACCGCCGGGCCTTCTCCCGGTTTGCCGAGCGCGAGGTCCTGCGCGCCAGCCGGCATGTCAAGCCAGTCACGGCGATGATGCTGGACATCGACCACTTCAAGCGGGTGAACGACGTGCATGGCCACGCCGCCGGGGACGAAGTCCTGACGCGGCTCGTGGCCTGTCTGACCGCCAGTATCCGGGACGAAGACCTGCTCGGCCGGCTCGGCGGCGAAGAATTCGCCATGGTGCTGCCCGAAACCGAACCCTTGCGCGCCGCCATTCTGGCCAACCGCCTCAGAGAGGCTGTCAGCGATTTGAAGTTCTCCGGAAAGACGGGCCGGTTTTCGGTCACCATCAGCGTCGGTATAAGCGAACCCGGCTTTGCCGACATCGACATCCTGCCGGCCCTGGAGCGGGCGGACACGGCGCTTTACCGCGCCAAGCAGAACGGCCGCAACCGGGTGGAAGTCGCGCCGCTGGACCTTGGAGAGCCGTCGCTCGCCGTCGCCTGAGCAACAAACGCCGTTTCGCGCTTCCCGGGTGCCCGACCCTGCGACGAGCCGTCTCGCAATTGCCGCATGTTCGCGCTAGAGGCTGGCCCTAGATCACTCTGATGGTCCGATTTGGCTTTTCGCCTTCTCAGGCCCGGATTTCAAGGAACGCCAATGCCACTCTCGCAGTTCAAGGGGTTCGGCGGCGTCGTCATCCGCGGTGACCTGCGCGGCGACCCCGATGATCCGCTGGTGCTGCTGGTGCACGGCGGCGGCCAGACACGGGACATCTGGAACGATGCGGCCGCCGCCCTGGTGCGCGCAGGCCGGCAAGTGATCGCCCTGGACCTTCGCGGACACGGCGAAAGCGAGTGGCCGGTCGATGGCCGCTATGAGTTCGGCGCCTATGTCGAAGACCTCCGCGCTATCCTCGCCCAGCTGCCCTCCCGCCCGGTCATCGTCGGCGCCTCGCTCGGCGGATGGGTCGCGGCCGTGGCCGTCGGTGAAGACGGCGGCCACCTTGCCTCAGGCCTGATCCTCGCGGACGCCCCGCCAGACCTCGACCTCACGAACATCCGGAAGGCCGCCGGCACTCTTCGCGCCGCTTCCGAGACCGCCAAAGGTGCCTGGGACCCGCGCATGCTCGAGCGGTTCGATCTCGAAGACGCGCTAAGGCGCTTCAAGGCCGCCGCGCCGAAAATCCGCGTGCCCGCCCTGTTCGTCCGCGGCGCCCTCAGCGACATCACCGACGCCGCCTCCGCCAGCCGTATCGTCGAGCAGATCCCCGGCGCCGAATACGCCGAAATCGGGGAGGCGGGTCACCTTGTCGCCTCTGACCGCGGCGACCTCTTCAGCGCGACGCTGCTGGACTTCCTCGAACGCCGCATCCCGCGCTTCGTGCCGGAATACCGCTCGGGTTCGGATGCGCGCACCCTGCGCGACGCGCTTGGCTGTTTCGCGACGGGCGTAACGGTGGTGACCGCCTTCGACGCCGGCGGCGATCCGGTCGGCCTAACGGCCAACTCCTTCACCTCCGTCTCGCTCGACCCGCCGCTGCTCCTCGTCTGCATCGCCAAGACGTCCAGTAGCCTCAAGGCCCTCGAACTGGCCGAGCATTTTGCCGTCAATGTTCTGCATATCGGCCAGCAACCCGCCTCCACCTTGTTTGCGGTGCCCGGCGAAGACCGCTTCCGCCAGACGCCGTGGCAGCGCGGCCGGCATGACGCGCCGGTCCTGTCGAACGCGCTCGCGAACTTCGAATGCCGCCGTCACCAGATGCACGAAGGCGGCGACCACGTCATCCTCGTCGGCGAAGTCCTGCGCGCCACCTTCGATCCGCGCCGCGACCCGCTGCTCTATTTCCGCGGCAAGTATCGCCGACTGCATTTCTCCTGAGCGCAGCGCGGCGCTTAGAGAAACGCTTTCAGCTCGGCGACGAACCGGTCGAACTGGTCGTGATGCAGCCAGTGGCCGGCATTCTCGTAGACCTTGACCTGCGCATTTTTGAAGTTCGCAATCCGCCCATCCGTTTCCGGGTTCGAGGCCCAGCTGTTCTGGCCGTAGAGCAGAAGCGTCGGGCAGGTGATCTCGCGCCATAGCGCATCCACGTCATCCTGCGGCAGGTCGTAAGGCACCATCACGCGGAAATGGTTGTCGAACTTCCAGGAATAGGTGCTGTCCTCGTTCTGGCTGATGCCATGGATCGTCAGATGCCGGGCCTGCGCATCGGAGAGATACTTGTTCTCTTCCTTCATCCGCTCGTAGGCTTCTTCCAGCGTCGCGTACTTCTTCGGGCTGCGACCAGCCGCGGCCCGCTTGGCGTCGATCCATGTTCGCATCCGCTTGGCAATCGGCTCGGCCATCCGTTCCTTCAGCATGCGCGGCGACGGCCCCAGCCCCTCGATGGCGACCACCTTGCGCACGTTTTCCGGATAGATGCCGGCATAGCGCAGCGAGATGTTCCCGCCATACGAGTGAGCAGCGATCGTCAGCGGCGCCAGCTTCTTCTGGTGGATCAGTTGCGCGAGGTCATAGACGCAGGAGCGCACCGAATAATCGCCATCCGCAGACCAGCCACTGTCGCCGTGACCGCGCAGGTCCGGCGCGATCACATGCCAGTCATGGCGAAGCTCCTCTGCCACCCAGTCCCAGCTGCGGCAATGATCCCGCCCGCCATGCAGCAGGATCAGGGGCGGCGCATCGGGATTGCCCCAATCGACATAATGAAGGCGCACACGCTGCGAGATATAGCTGTGGGAAGTCGGGCCGGTGATCATGCCAAGCAGATAGACGGCCCATGGCCGGAGCGTCCAGAGGGCAATCCAAATACCCTTGCGGCATTCCGCCGATTGTCCCGTTGCGCGGCGCGCGTTCCGCGCTAGGGTCGCCAATGTAAGCTGGTTGACAAAATCCGGCACAAACGGGGAGACGTCTATGTTGAAATCCAGGTCCGCCTTGGCGGCGATTGCCATCTGTCTGGGCATTCAAGCCTGCGCGCAGCAGGTCACCGCGCCGGCCGGTGTCGCAACCCCAGCCACGGTCTCCACCAATCAGGCCTTCTCGGCCGGCCTTCCCTGGTCGGACGAGAGTGAGAACGCACTGGCAAGCCAGGGCTTCATCGCCACCTTGAAAGACACCAAGATTCTCGCTGCGGACGGACGCGTCGTTTTCGACGCCGGTGCCTATGATTTCGCCGAAGGCGCCGCGCCTGACACGATGAACCCCAGCCTCTGGCGCCACCTCGGCCTCCTGAACAATCATGGCCTGTTCGAAGTCACGCCGGGCCTCTGGCAGGTCCGCGGTTTCGACATTTCGGTGATGAGCATCATTGCCACCGAAACCGGCTACATCATCGTTGATCCGCTCACCGCCACGGAGACCGCCGCTGCCGCGATGTCGCTGGTGCGCGAGCATATCGGCGACAAGCCCATCGTCGCGGTCATCTACACCCACAGCCACGGTGACCATTTCGGCGGCGTCAAAGGCATTGTCTCCGACGCGGATGTCGCCGCCGGCAAGGTGCAGATCATCGCGCCGGACGGGTTCATGGAGCACGCCGTCAGCGAGAACCTGATCGCCGGGCCCGCCATGAGCCGCCGCGCCAACTACCAGTTCGGCACCCGCCTGACACCCGGCCCGGCCGGGCAGGGCGGCGCCGGTATCGGCACCGGCTTGCCGAACGGCTCCTTCAGCCTGATCGCGCCCACCGTGACGATCACCGAGACCGGCCAGAAGCTCGTCATCGACGGTATCGAGATTGAGTTCCAGATCACGCCCGGCACCGAAGCTCCGTCCGAGATGAACTTCTACCTTCCGCACCTGAAAGCCCTCTGCCTCGCCGAGAATGCCAACCCGACGATGCACAATATCCTCCCGCCGCGCGGCGCGCTCGTGCGCGATTCAAAGGCGTGGGCGGACTATCTGACCGAGTCGATCCACCTCTACGGCGCCCGCACCGACGTGATGTTCGTCTCCCACGGCTGGCCGCGCTGGGGGCAGGAGAACGTGGCATCCTTCATGGCCACGCACCGCGACGCCTACAAATACCTCCACGACCAGTCCGTCCGCCTGATGAACAAGGGCTATACCGCCGAAGAGAT
>JBBSDJ010000120.1:0-8070 GCA_038249555.1 Caulobacterales bacterium | reverse complement strand
GTTGCCGCCTGTTCGCGGGCGCCGAAAGAAGACGTGGCCCCCGCGCGGACCGTGCCGGCCTATTCCGACGGAACGGCGATGGCCGCGGGCATCGCGGCAGGCGAGACGACGGCGCTGGAACAGGTCGAAGCAGCGATCACCCGGGCGAAGGCTGTCGAGCCGCAGATCAATGGCATCGTGACCGAGACGTTCGAGATAGCGCGCTCCGATGCGGCGGGACTTCTGTCCGGCGCGTTCGCGGGCGTGCCGAGTTTCATCAAGGACCTGATCGACTGGCGCGGCGCCCCGACGCTGGCCGGCAGCCGGGGCCTCGCGGGACACATGGCGACCACCGACAATCCGTTTGCCCAGAAGTGGCGCGGCGCCGGCATCGTAGCGCTCGGCAAATCGGCGACGCCGGAAGCGGGGCTGATCTCGTCGACCGAGCCGCTGTCGAACGGACCAACGCGGAATCCCTGGGATGCGTCGCGCTTTCCGGGTGGATCGTCCGGCGGGGCGGCGGCGCTGGTCGCGGCGCGGGTGGTGCCGTTTGCGCATGCGAGTGATGGCGGCGGCTCGATCCGCATTCCGGCTTCGACATGCGGCGTGTTTGGTCTCAAGCCTTCGCGCGACCGGCTGCCTTACAGCGAGCCGGGCGAGGCCCCGCCTCTGCAGATTTCCGTGAACCATGCGGTGACGCTGAGCGTGCGCGATTCACTCGCGCTGTTCCGCGCCGCCGAGGCGAATGACGGGACCTATCCGCTGCTCGGCGAGATCGCACCGCTCAAGCGGCGGTTGCGCATCGGCTTTGCGCCGGAGCCGACAACCGGAACGCCGTTGCATCCGGACACGCGCGCCGCGACCGAGGCCGCCGCGCAGCTATGCCGCGAACTGGGGCATACCGTGATCGATTTCACGATGCCGATCGACGGGCCGAAGCTGACCGACGCGTTCCTTCTCTATTGGGCCGCCGGCGCCGGAATGTTTGCGCAGCAGGTGGCGGCCTTTTCGGGCAAGTCCATCGGGCCGGAGATCGTCGAGCCCTGGACGCTGGGCCTTGCCGGCATGGCGGCGCGCCGGATCGCCGAAGTTCCGGACGCGATCAGCTACCTGCTGGCATTCGAGAGTGCGTATCATGCGATGTTCGAGTCGCTGGACGTGATCCTGTCGCCGGTCACCGGCAGCCCGGCGGTGCCGATCGGCGAACAGTCCCCTGACGCGGACTACGACACGCTGATGGAACGGGTGCTCAGCTTTGCATCCTACACCGCCCCCATGAACGTCGCTGGGGCGGCCTCGATGAGTGTGCCGCTGGGCTGGTCGCCCACGGGCCTGCCGATCGGGGCGATGTTCTCGGGCCGCAAGGGAGATGACGGGTTGCTGTTCGAACTCGCCCTCGAACTGGAAGCCGCCCGCCCCTGGGCCGACCAGAGGCCGCCGGTTTCAGCCATCTGACGCGCCCGGACCCCGACGCCTCGAACACGGTTTGCGAGTACCTCGCTTAGCGCCCTGTACTTTTCTTTTTTTCAACCGGGCCTTAGGCAGAGTACCAGGTCGCGCGCGCCTTGCCATGCTTGCGAAGGCGCCCTGCCGCAACGAGTTCACGCAAGCGTACCTTGATGGTATTCCGGTTGGCACCTGTCAGCGCCTCGATCCGCCTTGCATCGAGCCTCGCATTGTCTTTGAACAGCGCGAGGATCTCGACCGAAAGGGCGGGAAGATCATCATCGCCTTGCTGCCGGACCTTCTCCTCATCGAGACGCCGCGCGAGCGAGTCCTTCTGCTTTTTCAAAGCTCGCAGGAAAAACCCGATCCACGGCTCCCAATCGGGCGTGTTGCTTTTGAGCGTCCCTTGGGTGCGGCGAAGGGCGTTGTAGTAGAGGTCCGTGTTCTCTTCGATCACGCGTTCCAGAGACGCGTAGGGCACATAGACGTAGCCTGCCCTCAGCAAGAGCAACGTGGTGAGCACGCGCGAAAGCCGTCCGTTGCCATCCTGGAAGGGGTGAATGGCCAAAAACTGAACCACGAACACCGAGATGATCAGGAGTGGATGGAAGCTTTCTTCCTCGATCGCCTTCTTGGTCCAGGCGACGAGTTCTTCCATTTGGCGGGGCGTATCGAACGGCGTTGCGGTTTCAAAGACGACTCCGATCTGCTGGCCATCGGCATCGAACGCGACCACGTCGTTTCGAAGCTTCTTGTAGGCACCGCGATGGCGCTCATCCTTGTCGCTGTGACGCAGCAAGGTGAGGTGAAGCTGGCTGATATGGTTCTCGGTCAGACGCATGTCATCATACGCCTGAAAGATGAGGTCCATCGCCTCGGCATAGCCGGCGACCTCTTGCTCATCCCGCGTCTTGAAGGATTGCATCCTGATATTGGAGAGGAGCGTCTCGACTTGCGCATCCGAAAGCTTTGAACCTTCAATGCGCGTGCTGGAGGCAATGCTCTCGACGGTCGCCACGCGGCGCAAGGCCAGCAGGCGATCGGGAGAAAGCGTCTTGAGGGCTTCCCAGCGGCCTTTGAACTCATCGATTTCAGCGATGAGTTTGACGAGGTCCTGGCCGAGAACGATGGTTGGCGGCTTCATGGTCCGACTGCCCTTATCCGATTTCATAGCCGATTATATCCGATTATATCCGATTTTGCACGATAAATCGGGAGACCCGCCCGCCCCTGGGCCGACCGGAGGCCGCCGGTTTCAGCCATCTGACGCACCGAAACGGCCTGAACCTGAAGGCCGGGACGTGCTAGATTAACCAAGATCTCGCCGTTCTTTGCGGGGCGGAAAGAGGTGCTGCGCTAAATATTGCGGGCGCGAAAGATGACTCTCGCGTCACTAAACACTATCTTGTTGCGTACTCCTCCCAGGAAAGATCCCGCCCGTGAACCGTTCCGTCATGATCGCAGCCGTCATACTGGCTGTAATCGTTGTGTATTTTGGCGGCCGCAGCCTTATGCGTGGCAGCCTGGGCTCCGAAGTGGCGCCGCCGGAGGCAACGGGCCCTGCGCCCATCGCCGACGCGATTGTCGTGACCGCCGAAAGCCAGCTGCACCAGCTTCGCGTGGCGGCAAAAGGGCGCACGGCGCCTGACAAGTCGGTCATCGTGAAGTCCGGCACTGCCGGCACCGTCATTTCGACGCCGGTGCGCGAAGGCACGTTCGTGAAACAGGGCACCCTGCTCTGCGGCGTGGACGTCGAAGCCCGCAGCGCCCGCGTCAAGGAGGCCGAAGCCAACCGCAACGCCGCGAAAGTCGATTATGACGCCGCCGCCTCTCTGGCCGCCAAGGGTCTCTCGCCGGCCAACCGCGAAGCCGCCGCCCGCGCCAGCCTTGATGCTGCCGAAGCCGCCGTGAACTCTGCCAAGGTCGAACTCGGCCGCACCCAGATCCGCGCGCCGTTTGACGGTGTGTTCGAACAACGCCTCGCCGAAGCCGGCGACTATCTCGGCCCGGGCTCGCCCTGCGGCCTGCTGGTGGACCTCAGCCCGGTGATCGTCGCCGCCGAAGTGACCGAAGCCGAAGCCGGCCTGCTGAAGCCCGGCATGACCGCCAGCGTCCTGCTCGCCGACGGCCGCACCTTCCCCGCCAAGCTGCGCTATGTAGCCCGCACCGCCAGCGACCAGACCCGGACCTTTCCGGTCGAGGCCGAACTGGTCACCGGTGACGCGCAGGTTGCTGCCGGTGTGACCGCCACGCTGACGGTTCCCGCCGGCGACGTGCAGGCCACGCTGATTGCCCGCTCGCTGCTGACATTGTCCGACTCCGGACAACTTGGCGTGCGCCAGGTGCTCGCGGACGATACCGTTTCCTTCGCACCGATCCGCGTGATCGACGAGACGCCGGACGGCGCCTGGGTCACCGGCCTGCCGGCCAAGACGACCCTCGTCGCGATCGGCCAGGACTATCTCAATGACGGCGTGAAGGTGCGTCCCGTCGCCCAAGGCGGAGCCCGTCCATGAATGGTCTGATTGATGGTGCCATTGGCCGGGCCAGGATGGTGATTGCCATCCTGATCTGCGCCATGCTGGCCGGAACAGCGACCTATATCGGCCTGCCCAAGGAAGCCGACCCGGACATACCGATCCCCTTCGTCGCGATCACCATCCCGCTCGCCGGCGTGACGCCGGAAGATTCCGAGCGCCTGCTGGTGCGTCCGGTAGAAGAAGAGATCCAGTCCCTCGAAGGCCTGAAAACCTTCAGCTCCTATGCCGGCGAAGGCGCCGCCCAGCTCGTGCTGGAGTTCGAGATCGACGTGGACGTCGACCAGGCCGTGCTGGACGTCAAGGACAAGGTGGACATGGCGAAACGCTATTTCCCCGCCGACGCGCGCGAACCCATCGTCTCCGAGTTCAACGCCGCGCAATTCCCCGTGCTGGTGATCAACATCTATGGCGACGCGCCCGAGCGCGGCCTTGGACGCATCGCGGAAGACCTGCGTGAGCGCCTCGAAGCCGATCCCGGCATCCTCGAAGCCCGCGTCCAGGGCAAGCGCGAAGACCTGCTCGAGATCGTCATCGATCCGGTCAAGCTCGAAGCTTACAATATCTCGTACCAGGAAATCTTCTCGGTTGTGAATTCCAACAACCAGCTGATCCCGGCCGGCCTGATTGACACCGGACAGGGCAGCTTTGCCGTCAAGGTTCCGGGCATCATCCGTACCGGCGCCGACGCGCTCAGCCTGCCGATCAAGCGCTCGGCGGACGCTGTCGTGACGCTCGGCGATGTCGCCGAAGTGCGCCGCACGTTCAAGGACGCGACTGGCCATGCCACCTTCAACGGCGAACAGGCCCTGCTCGTCGAAGTGGTGAAGCGCACCGGCGCCAACATCCTCGACACCGCCAACAACGTGCGCGCCATCATTGCCGACGAGAGCCAGAAATGGCCGCCGACCGTGCGCGCCGAGATCACGTCCGACGCCTCGGAAATGATCGGCAACCAGCTCGGTCAGCTGCAAAGCTCGATCATGACCGCGATCCTGCTGGTCATGATCATCGTGGTCGCGGCGCTCGGCCTGCGCTCGGCGGTCCTCGTCGGGATCACCATCCCGGCGACCTTCATGATCGCCTTCCTGTTCCTCGGCGCCTTCGGCTTCACCATCAACATGATGGTGATGTTCGGCATGGTCATCGCGGTGGGTATCCTCGTGGATGCTGGCATCGTGGTGACCGAATATGCCGACCGCAAGATGGCTGAAGGCATGCACCGGAAAGAGGCCTATAGCCTGTCCGCCAAACGCATGTTCTGGCCGATCGTCTCCTCGACCTTGACCACGCTGGCCGCGTTCGTGCCGTTCCTGTTCTGGAACTCGATGCCCGGCAAGTTCATGGCCTACCTGCCGATCACGTTGATCTTCGTACTGTCGTCGTCCCTGATCGCCGCGCTGATCTTCCTCCCGGTGCTCGGCAGCGTCCTCGGCGGCCGCGCAGGCGGCACCGACGAGAACCTCGCGGCGCTCGCCGCGAACGGCGATCCGCGCCGCGCCAAAGGCTTCATCGGCGGCTATGTGAAGGTCGTGTCGGAGACGATCCGCCGCCCGCTGATGACCACCGCTGTGGTGCTCAGCACCGTGGTCGCGATCTTCATGTGGTTCGGGTCGGAGCAGCACAAGACCGAATTCTTCCTCGATATCGAACCGGAACAGGCCTTCATCTTCGTGCAGGCGCAGGGCGCCCTGTCGGCGGACGAGAAGGCCGCCTTCGTGGGCCGGGCCGAAGCGGCCATCGACGATGTTGCCGGCATCACGGCCATCTCGACCCGGACCGGCGTGTCCTCGTCCGGCTTCAGCTTCGACGGCGTCAGCGGCGTGCCGCTCGATACGATCGGCCAGATCCTGCTCGACCTGAACACCACCTCCGACGGCGACTTCAATGCCCGCGAAACGCTCGATGAAGTCCGCACCCGCCTCGCAGCGGTGCCGGCGCTGCGCTTCGAAATCAAGGCCCGCGAGCAAGGCCCCCCCGGCGGCAAGGATGTGCAGGTTGCCCTGCTCAGCAACGACTCCGTCGCCCTCGACAAGACGGCGACGCTCATTCGCGACTGGCTGGAAGCGCGCGACGACGTGATCGAGGTTGACGATTCCCGCGCCCTGCCCGGCGTCGAATATCAGCTGACCGTTGACCGCGCCGAGGCCGGCAAGTTCGGCGTTGACGTCGCCCAGATCGGCGCGGCGGTGCAGCTCGTCACCAATGGTGTGCTCGTCGGCCGCTACCGCCCGGACGACGCCAATGAAGAAGTCGATATCCGCGTCCGGTTCCCGGAAGGCGACCGCTCGGCCTCCGCCCTCGACGCCCTGAAAATCTCGACCCCGCAAGGCAACGTGCCGCTGTCTCTGTTCGTGACACGCGAAGCCGCCCCCCGGGTCAGCCAGATTGAACGGCGCGAAGGCAAGCGCGTCGTCGATGTGCGCGGCAATGCCAGGGAGCAAGGCACCGGCGGCGCGATTGTCGCCGAGCTGAAAGCCTTCATCGCCAGCCAGGACATTCCGGCCGGCCTCGAAGTGCGCTTCGAAGGCGCCGATGAAGACACCGCCGAGGCTGGCGCCTTCTTCATGGGCGCGGCGCTGGCCGCCCTGTTCATGATGGCGGTGATCCTGCTCTGGCAGTTCAACAATTTCTGGCAGGTGGCGCTGACGCTGTCGGCCGTGATCCTGTCGACGGCCGGTGTGCTGGTCGGAATCAACCTGCTGCTGCCTTATGTCAGTATCCTGATGATCGGCACGGGCATCGTGGCGCTCGCCGGGGTGGTTGTGAACAACAACATCATCCTGATCGACACCTATAACCGCCTGCTCGAAGATGGCCGCTCCCCCGAGGACGCCGTGATCGCAACCGCCGCGCAACGTATCCGGCCGATCCTGCTGACGACCGGCACCACGATGTTCGGCCTGTTCCCGATGATCATCCAGATGAACGTCAACTTTGCAGACGGCGCCATCAACTTCGGCGGCGCCAGCTCCGAATGGTGGGTGCAGCTGGCAACGGCCATGGTGTTCGGCCTTGGCTTCTCGACGACGATGATCCTGCTGGTCACGCCGGCCTGGCTGCTGGCACCGGAACGGATCAGGAGCTGGGCGGTGCGTCAGTTCGTGATTGCCCGCAATGTGCATGTCTGGGCGCCGGAGCTTGCCGGAAGCCTGAAGCGGCCGGCCGCCCTTCCGGTGCAGGCCTACAGGCTGGTGAACGGAAAGTTGGAGCTGGCCAAACGCTTTATGCCGGCGCCGCAGGACGATCCCTATGACCCGACGCCGCTGCACGCTCGTGAACGGATGCTGCCTGCCGCCGAATAGGGCGCGCGCAACAGGATATGCGGCTTGGCGCGAAAGCGCCGCGGCAATGATGGACCGGCCGCTACCAGGGCAGCGTCTTGCCTTCGAAATCGTAGAAGCGAAGCTCTTTGGAAGGGCCCGCCCCGGTGATCACCTTGTAGAGGCCCGCCGCGCTGTCGGCGGGCTCGACCGGTGCGCCGTCGCCGCCCATGTCGGTCTTCACCCAGCCGGGGTGCAGCGCCAGCAGCGTGATTCCCTTGGCCGACAGCGTATGCGCCGCCGTGCGCAGCCCCATGTTGAGTCCGGCTTTCGAGACGCGGTAAGCGAGGCCGAAGCCCATGTCGGTGTTCTCAATGGAGCCCAGCTGGCTGGAGAGCGCCGCGGCGATCTTGTCCTTGCCGGCAGCGAGGTTCGGCGTCAGCGCGTCGAGCACCCGGATCGGGGCAACCGTGTTGACGCGCAGGATTTCCTCGAACCTGTCATAGTCGAGCCGGGAGATATCCGCCCGGTCACCGAGGCCGGCATTGTTGATCAGGAAATCGATGGGCTTGCCCTTGAGCGCCTCAGCGAGCGCCTTGATCGAGGATGCGTCCGACACATCCAGCGCGTGAAGTTCGGCGCCAGTCGCTTTCAGGTCCTTCGCCGAGGCGGGATCGCGCGCGGTGGCGATGACGGTGTGGCCCTTCGACTGGAATTCCCGGACGAGGGCGAGGCCGATGCCGCGATTGGCACCGGTGATCAGGGTAGTCGGCATGGGAGGCTCCGGGGGTTGCTCCCGGCCAGCCTAGGCCTTCGGCGTGATCCGGTAAACGGCGGTCGCCGTC
>JBBSDJ010000119.1:0-8163 GCA_038249555.1 Caulobacterales bacterium | reverse complement strand
TCGGAAACCATGAACTGCTCGGCGCCGGACACCGGCAACATGGAAGTGCTGGAACGCGTTGGCACACCCGCCCAGAAGGAGAAGTGGCTGAAGCCGCTGCTCGAGGGCAAGATCCGCTCGGCTTACGTGATGACCGAGCCGCACATGGCTTCTTCGGACGCCAAGAACGTCTCGATGAAATGCGAACTCGTCGGCGACGAGTATGTGCTGAACGGCGAGAAGTATTACGCCTCCGGCGCCGGCGATCCGCGCTGCCGCATCATGATCGTGATGTGCCGCTCGAACACAGGCCCGGACGTCAACCGCCAGCAGTCGCAGGTCCTCGTGCCGCTGCCCCATCCGGGCGTGACGATCGTCGGCCCGATGCACGTGTTCGGCGAGCCTGACGCGCCCCACGGCCACATGCACCTGCGCTTCGAGAACGTCCGCGTACCGAAGGAAAACATGCTGCTCGGTGAAGGCCGCGGCTTCGAGATCTCGCAGCTCCGTCTCGGCCCGGGCCGTATCCACCACTGCATGCGCTCGATCGGCCAGGCCGAACGCGCGCTCGACCTGATGTGTATCCGCGGCCTCAGCCGTGAAGCCTTCGGCAAGCCGCTGGCAAAACTCGGCGGCAATACGGAGATCATCTCCCGCGCCCGCATCGAGATCGAAGCGATGCGCATGATGGTCTTGAAAGCCGCCAAGGCGATGGACGTCCTTGGCAACAAGGAAGCCCGCATCTGGATCTCGATGGTAAAAGCCATGGTGCCGGAACGCGTCTGCCAGATCATCGACCAGGCGATCCAGATCCACGGCGCCACCGGTGTCTCGCAATGGACCCCGCTCGCCCGCATGTATGCCAGCCAGCGCACCCTGCGCCTCGCAGACGGCCCGGACGAAGTCCACCACATGGTGGTCGGCCGCCACGAACTGCGCAAGTACGAAGGCGGCGTCGAAGACCCCTCGCTGGCCGCCATCTGGCGCAAGTAAGTCCGGGAACGGATTGAAAATCAGAGGCGCGCGGAGGGCAACTTCCGCGCGCTTTGCTTTTCAGGCGCGCTGCCTCATATCTTCTGCTCGGTCAGTGCGATCCGGTTGCCTTCGCTGTCTTCGATCTCGGCCACGAAGCCGAGCTCGCCGATGTCTTTCTTGGGATAAAGTATGGCCGCGCCGGCCGCGGTCGCCCGGGCAAGGATGTCGTCTATCGAGGCGACGCGAAAATAGAGGATCGCTCCGGTCTTCGACGGAACATAGACGTCGCCCTTGGCCAGCGCGCCGCTCGCGCCCCATCCGTCTTCCGTAGGAGGAAAGAGCGCCATGTCGTAACCGTCGACGATTTCCCGGGTCAGGGAAACGCCGAATACGGACGTATAGAACCGGACGGCCCGGTCCATGTCGGTGGCGGGAATTTCGAAATAGGTCATGGCCGGTGTCATCGGCAGGGTGTCCTGTGCCTGGTCTTGTATTTCGACGCGGGTGTCGCGGGCGGAGGCGCACGAGGCGAGGGTCCAGATCGCTGCGGCCAGAAAGACGCGGCCTGCGCCGCGCGGGATCACCCGAATAGTCTGGGTTCGCATGCCGGCTCCTCGCTCTAGTGTGTCAGGATGCGGTGGACGCGCGCTGGGAAACCTTCGCATACAGATCATCCCCCCATCCTTTCACTTCGCCCGAGAACAGCGTTTCCGGTGGCACGATTTCCGGCCCCATCCCGGGCGGCAGAGGCGGGCTGAAGTAGCCGAGCGCATAGCTGCCCATCGAATAGCCGATCAGCCGCTGCAGGTCCGGCAGCAGCGTTGCGGCGATCTCCGGCGGGCAGGAGAGGTACTGGTTCTCCTCCTGCCGCAGCCAGCCGAGGGAATAGGTGATGTTGATGCCGACACGGTCGGCGCCCGAGACGTTGGCGCCGCCGGAGTGGATCACGGAGCCGGTATAGATGATCACCGATCCCGCCTTCATCTCGGCATAGGTGATCTCTTCCTCGTGGGCGCCGCGCCCGTCTTCCCAGAGATGGCTGCCGGGCACAACGCGGGTTGCGCCATTCTCCTTCGTGAAATCCGTCACGGCCCAGATCATGTTCAGCTGCGGCTCTATGCTTCGCTGGAGATAACCGCCCCAGGCGAGGCGGTCGCGGTGCAGAACCTGTGCGCCCTGTCCGGGCTTGATGCGGATCACCTGGGTCAGGTGCAATTGGTAGCGGTCGCAGAAGGGCGCGAGGAAGGCTTCAGTGGCCGCGTTGATCAGCGCATCGCTCACCAGGTCCCGGCAGGCGGGCGAGCGCGCCACCAGGGCGCCGGTGCGGGTCGTCAGCCGGCCCGTGAAGTCATCCCTGCCGGGCGGGGTCGCCTCGACGAAAGGCATGATTTCCGTCCGTACCCGGTTCAGGAGGTCCGGTGTCATCAGGCCGTCGATGATCACAGCGGCGTCTTCGGCCAGGACTTTCAGCACATCCTCACGAGTGGCTGTGGCAGGCAAATGCTTGAGACTGGGCATGGCGGTCCTCCTCTAGGCAGGTTTGAATTTGAGGCCCGCAAACAATGGGCCCAGCAGGGTAGACAGAAGGGCGCGCTGGCGCTCCGGCGGCCAGGCCTCCGGCTCGAGCGTGGCACGCGTCCCGACCCCGTCCACGGCGGCAATGATCGCGGCGGCGACCAGGCGCGGCGTTTTCGAGGCCTTCGCGAATCCGGCGGTAAGCGCGTCTTCGATTTCCTGATAGTATTGCTGGTGGATGGCTCTCAGGCTTTCCGAGAAGGGCGCGCGGCCCCAATAGGCGAGCCAGACGCGCCAGTCCTTCATCGACGCCTTGTCCAGCGGCAGGGCATTGGCAATGTCCTCGATCCGGATCCGCGCGCCGTCTGCTTCAAGCCGCAACAGGAGGCGCGAGCACACCTCTTCAAGCGCGGCCGCGAGGACCGCGTCCTTGTCCGGAAAATAGTGGGCGAGGGCTCCGGTCGTGACGCCTGCCGCCCGCGCGATGTCCGACAGCTTCACCCCGTCCAGCCCGCTCGCGGCGACAGCATCGACCGCGGCGCGGGCCAGGGCGCGGCGGCGATCATCATGGTCCACTATTTTTGGCATAACGGTGATAATATTTAAAATCCGGAGCCTGTCAACGGGTGCGGGAAGGAGGTCGCAGCGGATTGACACCAGCCGGGCACAGGCAGACGCTGACGCCATAATCGGGAGGAACTGCTCATGCGTCTGAAGTCTGTTTTTGCTGCACTTTCCTTGCTCACCTCCATTCCGGCCGCGCCCGCGCTGGCACAGGACATGGAGCGGATGATGGTGACATCAAACCGCGTCGAGGAAGCCGAGCGCCGCAGCGCTCCGGCGGTCTACCGCCAGATACCGGCGGATTTCGTCATGGTCGCCGTGACCTATCAGAGTGCGTCGCGGGATACCGCCGAGCGCACCAAGGAACTTGAGACAATGTTCAACCGTCTGAAGGCCAAGGCGGCCAAGACGGACGGATACAAGCTCGCCGGCGGCACGCTCGGCCAGTCGACAGCGGATATAGACACTGTTCTGTTCACGGATGTTTATACGACGGACTATAACAATACGGGCCGCTTCACGCTCACCCTCAGCATTGACACGAAGCCGAACGAGTCCTTCGAACGCCTGATGGCGCGGGCACAAGACTTCGTCTCGTCGATCGAGACGCAGGGCCGTTCCGAAGCCTATCTCGGCGATGACCAGTTCATCGGCGCCCGCGATGTAACCAAGCACCGGGCCGACCTGATCAACGATATCGCCAGTGAAGTGTCGGGCCTGAGAACCAAATTCGGCATGGGCGGGTCCAAAGTGGTTCTGACGGGACTTGAAAACCGGATCATCACGCAGCCTTCCGGTCCGCTGGAGCTGGAGATTTTCATTCCGTACACGTTGATGCTCGAGAGCGGCGGCGACTAGCAGGCTTGCCGCTGCGGCGGGATTGCGGCATCCATGTCACCGGATTCCGTGGGGGTTTTGCATGAACCGGCTGACGCATTTCTTCCGGCGGCTGCACAATGTGCTGGGGCTGATTGTTGGCGCGCAGGTCGTGCTGTGGGTCGCGTCTGGCCTCTATTTCTCGCTGCGGCCGATCGAGGAAGTGCGGGGCGAGCATCTTCGCAGCGAGGTGCATGCGATGTTTGCCGAGCTGCCGGACAGCGAGGCGCCGGTCAGCGGTATTCTCGCCGCGGCAGGCGAGCCGGTGATGGCCTTGAAGGTGAAGCCCTGGCTCGGACGGCCGGTCTGGGAGGCGGAAACGCATTCCGGCAAGGTGATGTTCGACTATGCGAGCGGCCAGCCGCTGTCGCCGGTGTCCGAAGCGGATGCGCGCCTTGTGGCGGAGGCGGCATGGGCGGGTAGAGGCAAGCTGGCGAGCCTCGCGTTGATCGATGAAGCGCCGCCGGAAGCCGGGCGCGGGGAAGGGCGTCCGATGTGGCGGGCGGAGTTCGAGGGCGAGGATACGGCGACCTTCTGGATTGATCCGCAGGCGGGCGATGTGGCGGCGGTCCGCACCGATTGGTGGCGCACGTTCGACTTGTTCTGGGGACTGCACATCATGGACTGGACGAACCGGGAGACGATCTCGTCCTGGTGGATGAAGCTGTTTTCCTTCGGCGCGCTGATGCTGTCGCTGGCGGGCATCTGGCTGGTCGTGGACCGGCTTCTGAAAGGCCGTATACTGAAGTAATCAGAAGGGCATGTTCGGATCTTCCTCGCCGGCGCCGCCGAGGCCGAGGGCGGTGAAGTCGAAGACGCGGCCGTCGTGCAGGTGGCTGGGGCGGACATTGGCGAGGGCGCGGGCCATGGTCTGGCGCACGCCGGGTTTCTTGCGCTCCCATTCGTCGAGCAGGTGTTTCATGGCGACGCGCTGCAGGCCGTCCTGGCTGCCGCAGAGATTGCAGGGGATAATCGGGAAGGCCATCGCCTCGGCGAATTTTGCAAGGTCGGCTTCGGCGGAAGTGATCAGGGGACGGAAGACCATCACGTCGCCTTCATCGTTCAGCAGCTTCGGCGGCATCGCGGCGAGGCGGCCGCCGTGGACAAGGTTCATCATGAAGGTTTCGAGCGCGTCGTCCCGGTGGTGGCCGAGCACGATCGCCTCGCAGTCTTCCTCGCGCGCCACGCGGTAGAGGATGCCCCGGCGCAGGCGCGAGCACATCGAGCAATAGGTGCGCCCGGCTTCGACCTTTTCGGTGACGATGGAATAGGTGTCTTCGGTGATGATCCGGTGGGGTACGCCGACGCGCGCGAGCCAGTCGGGCAGCACGTGTTTGGGAAAGCCCGGCTGGCCCTGATCGAGATTGCAGGCGATCAGGTCGACCGGCAGGGCGCCTTGCCATTGAAGATCCATGAGGACGGCGAGGAGGCCGTAGGAATCCTTGCCGCCGGAGAGGCAGACCAGCCATTTCGGGCGGGGCTTCTCGCCCGCGTCGATCGCGCGCCGGTCGAGCAGGCCGTAGGTATCGATGACCTCCTGGGCCCCTCGCACGAGGCGTTTGCGCAGCTTCTTGAAGCTGACGGAGTCGGGCGCGCCGGCATAGAGGCTGGGGGTGGGGGAAAGCGTATCGGGCATGTGCGGGATTTGCCATGCGGGGCCGGGCGCGGCAAGGGCGGGAGGCATGGCTAGACCCTCACCTCCCACGACCTTCGGTCGTGGGCCCTTCCTCTCCCGGAGGGAGAGGGGTTGGCACGCCGCCTCTAACACCTCTCCCGCCTCGCGGGAGAGGTGGGGCCCATTGCGGAGCAATGGGAGGTGAGGGTCTTTGGTTTGGAAAAATTCTTCTTTGATCATGCACGGAGTATAACTCCGTGGGCGGAGGTGTGGCGGAAGGATTGGGGATGTATTTTATAGCGGCTTGAGGGGACTGGATTTTTGTTCTTTGGGCGGGGTGGTTCTTGTAGGCGCAAGTCCGGGCTCCGGTACTCGCCAATCCTCACAAAAGGCGTCATTCCATGTGCAATCTTTGCACACGGAATGACGATTCTTTCTCATTCATTCTCATTTTTTATCGCGCAGTGGCGACGTGTTATCGCGGGCTATCGCCTCAGCGTGAGCCCGCGATGACAGTTTACATGGTCCAGCCGAGTTCGATGCCGTAGATGCGCGGCTGGTTGAAGATGCCGGTGAGGTTGTTGAAGTCGATCGCCGAGACCGTGCCGATTTCGTCGGTCAGGTTGCGGACGAAGGCTTTCGCCGACCAGGGGCCCTTGCGGTAGCCGAGCGCGGCGCCGCCCTCCCAGCGGCCTTCGGCGGTGAACTCCACGGACTCATAGAGGAAGATGTTCGAGTCAGACCGGTAGGACCAGTCGGTGGAGGCGAAGATTTCGCCGCCGCGCCAGTCGCGGGTGTAGTCGAAGGCGAAGTTGCCGATCCATTCCGGAGCCTGCGGGAAGGCGTTGCCATCAATCAGAGCGCCTCCGGTGACCGGATCAATCGCGTCGAGCACGGTGCAGGGCGCGCCGCAAACGCCGACCGTGAGACCGGCATCGTCAATTTCCGTATTGTTGTAGGAAACGCCGGCGCTGAAGGCGAGACCTTCCATGAGCAGTGCGCGGATGTCGGCCTCGAAGCCGTAGCCTTTGCCTTCCTCGGCGTTGAGGAGCTGGTTGAAGTTGCCGGCGCCGCCGATGGCGGTGAGCTGCAGGTCCTCGACCGTGTAGGTGTAGGCGGCGAGGTTCGCGTCCAGGCGGCCGTCCAGAAGCGTGGTCTTGAGGCCGGCTTCGTAGCTGTCGAGGATTTCCGAATCGGCCGTGGTGATCGCGTCGCCGAAGACGAGGCGGCCCTGGATCGACGGGGCGCGGAAGCCGCGGGCGATGCGGCCATAGACGTTGGTATCGCCGTTGAGGGCGTAGGTAAGCGAGGCATCCCAGGAGAGCTGCTCATCGCCTACATTGACCGTTGGCGGGGCAATGTTCGGCGCGCCGAAAGGCGAAAGGGTACGGCGGGCCGTCAGGTCCTTGCTTTCGTCCGTATAGCGAAGACCAACCTGGCCGGTCAGGGTCTCGGTCAGGTCATAGGCAAGGCTGCCGAAAACCGCGAGCGAGTCTGTATTCTGGGTCTGGAAGGCCGTGCCGTTCTCGGCGCCGCCGGCGAGCGTATTGTAGCTGCGCGAGCTGATGTCGATCTCTTCGTTGAACGCGTAGAGGCCGGCGGTCCAGCGCAGGTCTGCGTCTTCACCGTTCGAGAGGCGAAGCTCGTGGGTGATCTGCTGGTGGTCGTCGATGCCGTCAGCCGACTCGGCCGGGAACGGGATCAGGCCCGGTGTGGAGCCGGTGGGCAGGAAGGCCGCGCCGGCGCCGCCGTCCACGTCGCCGCGCGAGAAGGTCTCGACGGTTTCGTAGCCGAACAGGTAGGTGAGCGTCGCGGCGGAGAGTTCCCAGTCGGCGCGCGAGGTGAAGCCGAGGGCGTCGGTTTCAAGGGTCGAATTCGCCTGCGCGTCGGCGAAGTTCTCTTCGCGGTCAAAGCCGGGGCGCGGGCCGGCAGAGCCGGTCTGGAAGGCGTTGGCCTGGAAGCTGACCTGGCCGCCATCGAGCGTGCGGCCGTGCAGGTTGCCGAGCCAGGTGAGGTTGTCTGTGACTTCGACCTTGGCCTGGGCGCGCCAGGCGAGGTCTTCGTAACCGCCGGCATCGGCGCCGCCGGTCGGCAGGGCGGTTTCGATATAGTCGTCACGGCGCTGGAAGACGCCGGAGAGGCGCAGGGAGACCTTGTCGGAAACCGGGCCGCCGACAGCGCCTTCCACGTTGGTGGTGCCGAACGTGCCGTAAGAGGCGCGGGCATATGCGTCGAGTTCGTCGCCGGGCTTGACGCTTTCGAATTTCAGGGCGCCGGCCGGCGTGTTGCGGCCGAAGAGCGTGCCTTGCGGGCCGCGCAGGACTTCGACGCGCGCGGTGTCGAAGACGGGGAAGCCTTTGAGGACCGGGTTCTCGTAGACGATCTCGTCATAGATGAAGGAGACGGGCTGGGAGGCGTTGAAGTCGAAATCCGTGTTGCCGAGGCCGCGGATATAGGGACGCGGGAAGATGCGGCCGAAGGAGGTTTCGATGATCAGGCTGGGCACGCGGGCGGTGAGGAACTGGATGTCTTCGCCGGCCTGGCCGTAGGTGGCGAGCGCGGTTTCATCGAGCGAGGTGAGGGAGACCGGGACGTCCTTGATGTTCTCTTCGCGCTTGGTGGCGGTGACCGTCACGGAG
>JBBSDJ010000118.1:0-8193 GCA_038249555.1 Caulobacterales bacterium | reverse complement strand
GCTCGGCGGCACCGACAATGCGCAGGTCATCGCCGAAGCCCTCACCCAGGCCGAAGCCGCCAGCCAGGCCGGTGATATCCCACTCGCCGCCGAAATCTATGCCGCGGTGATCCAGGAAGACCCCGAGAACACCGCCGCGATCGCCGGCCTCGCGCGCTGCTACCTCGCCAATGGTGACACAGAGCGCGCCCTTGCCACGCTCGAGATGGTGCCGCCCGCCAAGAAGAATGAAAGCGTTGTCAAAAGCGTCCGCCTCGCCATCGAGATGGCCGCCGATGCGCCGGCGCCGACCGAACTCGACGCGGCCCTGTCCGCTGTCAGCGCCAATCCGGGCGACCATGCCAAGCGCTACGAGCTCGCCGAACAGTACGCCGCAGCCAGCCGCTACAAGGACGCCGCCGATCACCTGCTGATCATCCTCACCGCCAAGCTCGGCTGGGAAGACGGCAAGGCAAAGACCAAACTGCTGCAGGTCTTCGAGGCTGCCGGCCCCGCCGACCCGGTCACCATCGACGGCCGCCGGCGTCTCGCGTCCCTGATGTTTGCCTGATCGGGGATTTGCCCCACCTTCTGTCCAGCAAAGCCGGAAGGGCCTGACATGTCGCAGTACCGCAAGACCGCAGACCTGCCGGACACGCTCCCCGTGTTCCCGCTTCCGGGCGCGCTGGTATTCCCGCGCTGGGAACTGCCGCTCAACATCTTCGAGCCGCGCTATCTCAACATGTTCGATGACGCGATGCGCGGCCACCGCTTGATCGGCATGGTCCAGTCGATGGGCGGGACGCGCGAGCGCCCCGAAATTGCGCGTGTCGGCTGCGCCGGGCGCATCACCAGCTATGCCGAGACCGACGATGGCCGCTACCTCGTCACCCTCACCGGCATCTGCCGCTTTGCCGTGAAGCAGGAGCTCGCCGTCACCACGCCTTACCGGCAGGTCACGCCCCGCTGGGACGCCTTTGCCGCCGATCTTTATCCCGCCTCCGAGGACGGCCTGCCGGATCGCAGCGAGCTGATCCTGTCGCTGCGCACCTATGCTGCCACGCACGGCCTGCAGGCAGACTGGAGCGCGGTCGAAGAGGCGCCGATGGAAACGTTGGTCCATGCGCTCGCCGCCGGGTGCCCGTTCCCCGCGCCGGAGAAACAGGCGCTGCTCGAAGCGGTGAGCCTCGCTGACCGGGCCCGCACGCTGATCGCCCTGATGGCCATGAGCGCCAGTGGCGGCGACGATGGCCCCGTGCAATAGAGCGCGGCATGAGCGAACCTGATGCCCCCGCCGAATTCGTGCCGAACGGCGTCGATCCGCGCCTGCTGGAATTGCTGATCTGCCCGGTCACGCGCCAGCCGCTGGTCTATGACCGCGCCGCCAATGAACTGATCTCGGCCAAGGCGCGCCTCGCCTATCCGATCCGCGGCGGCATTCCGATCATGCTGGAAGAGGAAGCCCGCGACATGGACGTGTTGCCGGATCTTTCCGGCGGTACGGATGAAGCATCGGATGATCAGGAAACAGGGGAGCGGACATGACCGCCCCCGCCTGGCCCGCCCGCCTCACCTTCCACGCCGCTGCGCAGGAACTCTTCGCCGAGTTCGATGACGGAAAATCCGGCCGCGTGCCTTACAAGCGGTTGCGCGAGGAAAGTCCGTCTGCGGAAGTCCAGGGCCATGGGCGCGGCCCCAAGCCGCCTCAAAAGCCTGTTCCGGAGGACATCCGTGTCCTGAAGGCCGAGCCCGTCGGCCGCTACGCCCTGCGCCTCTTCTTCTCCGACGGCCACTCCAGCGGGCTGTACACCTGGAACATCCTCCGCGCCCTGACGATCGGGGATTAGCCCAAAACCGCAGTCATCCCGGACCAGGCGCGTAGCGCCGCCGATTCGGGACCTTCTATCGGCTCTTGCCTGCACAAGATCCCGGCTCACGCGCTGCGCGCTGGCCGGGATGACAGTCCTTGGCTACCGCATCAGGCTCGGCAAATGGCTCTGGTCCGCGCTCGCCTGCCGCGCCAGCGCCCGGCGCAGCGGCGCGATCCGGTTGGCGGCGGTCAGCGCGAGGCCGCGCAGCGGCTTGAGGAAGGCATTGTCGTTGGAGAAGGCTCGGTCAATCAGGTCCATCGCCATGGCCGTCGCGGCGGAATCGAAGCGCCGCCATTCCTGGTAGCGCGCGAGCACCGTGTCGCTGCCGGGATCGAGCCCGGTCTCGCGCGCCTCGGTCATCACGTCGATCAACGCGCCGACATCCTTGAAGCCGAGATTCAGACCTTGCCCGGCCAGCGGGTTGATCCGGTGCGCCGCGTCGCCCAGCAAGGCGGTTCGCGGGCCCGCCATCTTCCCGGCAATCTGCATCACCAGTGGATAGGAAAGGGGAGGCCCGTCCAGCTGCATCTCGCCCGCGAAGTCCGCAAAGCGCGCATTCAGTTCCGCCTCGATCGCGTCCTTCGGCAGTTTCGCCAGCGTCTCGGCGGCGCCGGTCTTCATGTACCAGGCGAGGTTCGCGCGGTTGCCCGGCAGGGGCAGGGTCGCAAACGGGCCTTCCGGCGTGAACAGCTGGCGGGCGATCCCGTGATGCGGCCGGCTCAAGGTGACGTCCGCGGCGAAGACCGACTTTCCATACGCGCGCCCTTCTGTCGGAATGCCGAGGGACTGGCGCACCGCCGATTGGATTCCGTCACAGGCTGCGACCAGCCTGGTCCGGATCACGCGCCCATCCTCCAGTGACATTTCCGCCCCGCCGGGGCCGGTCGTCATGCCCGAAAACCGGGCGCCGCGCAGCCAGGTCAGGCCCGGCATCTCCGCCGTCCGGCGGTCCAGCGCGGCCTGGAGGGCGCCGGCAGGCACCATCTGGCCCAGCGGTTCGCCGCTGGCGTCCGGGTCCAGGTCCTCCGTGGAGAAGGCCGCGTGCGGCGCGCCGAACCAATGGGTGCCGCCATCCTCCGCGTCGAGGCCGTTGAGGGGCGTCGTCTGATCCGCCAGTTCGGCGCCGATACCCGTCGCCCGGAGCAGGCGCCAACTCCCGCGCACCACTGCAAAAGTCCTTGTATCTGTTGTATTTGCACCAGTCGCCGGCCGGCCATCGATCAACGTGACGGCAAACCCGGCCTGCGCGGCAAGGATCGCCAGCGACGTGCCGACGGGCCCCGCACCAACGACCGCGAGTTCACAGGGGGCAGGGGGGTCGAGGCGTGTTTCCGTCATGTGAAAGAGGTAGCGATGCTGCACCGCGGCGTCCAGCGATGGCACCGAATTGGGCGTTTGGCCGCAAGCGTGCACAAGCTTTAACCAACGGCCCCCCGAATCAGGTCCGGCCTACGACTGCCGTGCGACTTTTCCGGGCAGCCGAAATCATATCGGCTCCGGGAGAGCGCGGGGGGTCCCCGCTCTGCAGGACTGCAACAGACAGAAGGAGGGGCCAATGGGCCAATTGACTGGACGATGGATCCGCGGGGCGATGCTTGCGCCGCTATCGGTACTCACAGCGGGGTTAGCGTGGGCACAGGAAGAGGCGCCTTTGAGCCTTGAGGAGCGCCTTGCCGTGCTCGAAACGGCCACCACGGTGCCGGCCTATGTCGACAACAGCTACCTTTTCCTGATCGGTGGCCTCATCGTAATGTTCATGGCGGCCGGGTTCTGCATGCTCGAGGCTGGCCTCGTGCGCTCCAAGAACGCCGCCATGCAGTCGATGAAGAACGTGCTGCTCTTCGCAGTCGCCGGTCTTCTTTTCTGGCTCACCGGCTACAACCTCGCATATCCGGGCGACGCGAGCCTGTTCTCTGGCCTGCTGCCGACAAATCTCGCCATCTGGGCGCCGGCGCCACTTGAGGAAGCCAATGGCGGTTACTCGTCGGGTTCCGACTGGTTCTTCCAGATGGTGTTCGTTGCCACCGCCGCCTCGATCGTCTCGGGCACGGTCGCAGAGCGCGTCAAACTCATCCCCTTCCTGATCTTCACGGTCGTGCTTACCGGCTTCATCTACCCGGTTGTCGTCTCGTGGGAGTGGGGCGGCGGCTACCTGGACTCCGTGTGGAGCTTCTCGGACTTCGCAGGCTCGACGCTGGTTCACTCGGTCGGCGGCTGGGCAGCGCTCACCGGCGCCCTGATCATCGGGCCACGTCTCGGCAAGTATTCCGGCAAGACGGTCAATCCGATGCCGGGCTCCAACATCCCGCTCGCAGCCCTCGGCACCCTGATCCTGTGGCTCGGCTGGTTCGGCTTCAACGGCGCATCGCAACTCGCCGCCGGCACCATCACGGACATCAACTCCGTGTCGATCATCTTCGTGAACACCAACATGGCTGCTGTCGGCGGCACGCTCGCCGCCGCCATCACCACGGCGGTTCTCTACAAGGGCAAGATCGACGCAACCATGGTTTTCAACGGTGTCATCGGCGGCCTTGTGTCGATCACCGCTGAGCCGCTGGCCCCGACCATCGGCCAGGCCGTCCTGATCGGCGCCGTCGGCGGCGTGCTTGTCGTCCTCGCCGTGCGCGCGCTCGACATGCTGAAGATCGACGACGTTGTCGGCGCCATCCCGGCCCACCTTGTGTGCGGTATCTGGGGCACGATGATCGTTCCGTTCTCGAACAGCGGCGCAACCTATGCAGGCCAGGGCGTGGGTGTCCTGCTCACCGGCGCTTTCGTGGTCGTGGCCTCCGCCATCGTGTGGCTCCTGCTCAAGTTCACGATCGGGGTCCGCGCAAGCGAGGAAGAAGAGATGGCAGGCATGGACCGCACTGAAGTCGGCCTCGAAGCCTATCCGGAGTTCTCCAGCCGCTAAGGCGAGATTTCAAAACACCCTCCAGGCGCCCCGGCTGAGAAATCAGCCGGGGCTTTCTGCTTTTCTATCCGAAATTTAAGCTCGCCGGATTCCTGCAGATTCCGGCCTTCCGGGCCGAAAAACCTGCGAATTCCACAGGCTGCGTTTGCGGCATGTTAAGCCTAACAGGCGAAACCTGACGCTCCGTCCCCGCCATTACCGGAGCCTCCCCTCATGCAAGACACCGCGATCCGGGACGAAGACCTGCGCACTGTCAGCGATCCGGTCTGGCGGATCCTGACCGGCGCTGCTGCGTTCGGGGCAGGGGTGTTCGTGTGCGGCAGTGTCGGCTCCTACTTGCCATCCGATCCCAGCTGGAACGCCGCCACCGGCGCCAGCGTGCAGAACCTGTTCGGCACCGCCGGCGCCGTGTTCGCGGATCTCGCGCGCCAGCTGCTCGGCTGGTCCGGCTGGATTGCAGGTCTCGCGCTGATGATCGGCGGCGCCATGCGCGCCGTGCTCGTCGGCAAGCCGCGCATCCGCCGCTGGATGTATGGCGCCGTGGCCGTGCCGCTCTCGGCCGCCGCCTTCGCGGCCTGGCCCGTACCGGAAACCTGGCCGCTCAGCGCTGGCCTCGGCGGCATGTTCGGCGACGGCGTGTTCAATCTGGCCGTCCTGCCGTTCCGCGCCCTGATGCTGCCGGCACCGGAAAGCTGGGCCGGCTTCCTGCTTGGCGGCGCCGCACTCTGGGCTGGCCTCTCAGCTCTCGGCTTCCAGCGCCGCGACGCGAAACTCCTCTCCGAAACCGCCGCCCGCTCCGGCAAGACCGCCGTCGTCGGCGCCGCCGGCCTTGGCGGCTTCCTGATCCGCGTCGGCCACTCGCTCGCCGCCCGCCAGCCGGTGCGCATGGACAAGAACGACGTGCCGGCCTCCAACGACCGCACGCTGATCATCAAGCATGACGACGACTACGTGCCGAGCGCCCGCTACCTGCCGTCGGACAATGACGCCGATGAAGACGACAGCCGCTATGGCGCCGCCGCCTGGGACGACGACGAGGACGGTGAAGAAGTCGAAGCCGCCCCGCCGCCGCCCGGCCTGCGCTTCGCCGTGCCCCGCCAGACCCCGAAGACCACCGCCGCCCCGAAAGTCGCCGCGCCCACCCGCCGCCGCACCTCCACGCGCCTGCCATCGCTTGACCTGCTGCAAGTCCCCGAAGAGCGCCGCGAGACGTTCGACGAAGACGCCCTGCTGGCCAAGGCCGAACGCCTCTCCGCCGTGCTGAAGGAGTTCGGCATCCAGGGCCGCATCAAGGAAGTGCGCCCCGGCCCGGTGATCACCCTGTTCGAGATGGAGCCGGCCCCCGGCGTCAAATCCTCGCGCGTCATCACCCTCGCCGACGACATCGCCCGCTCGATGAGCGCCGTCTCCGCCCGCGTCGCCGTCGTGCCCGGCAAGAACGCGATCGGCATCGAACTGCCGAACGACGAGCGCGAGAAAGTCTTCCTGCGCTCCATCCTGCAGTCCGAGGCCTATGTGAACTCGCGCGCCTCGCTGCCCGTCGCTCTCGGCGAAGACATCGGCGGCCAGCCGACCGTCGTGGACCTCGCCCGCATGCCCCACCTGCTCGTCGCCGGCACCACCGGTTCGGGTAAATCGGTCGGCGTCAACGCGATGATCCTGTCGCTGCTCTATCGCCACACGCCGGAACAGGTCCGCCTGATCCTGATCGACCCGAAGAAGCTCGAATTCACCGTCTACGAAGGCATCCCGCACTTGCTGGCTCCGGTCATCACCAAGGCGCCGGAAGCCGTCAACGCGCTCAAATGGGCCGTGCGAGAAATGGAAAACCGCTACGAGCTGATGTCCAAGGCAGGCGTGCGCAACCTCGCCGGCTTCAACGAGAAGGCCTCGAAATACCGCGCTGCCGGAGAGCCGCTGGTGCGCAAGGTCCAGACCGGTCTCGACGCGGGCGGCAAGCCGATGTTCGAAACCGAGATGCTGCCGCTCGACCATATCCCGCAGATCGTCGTCGTGATCGACGAGATGTCGGACCTGATGGTCGTCGCCGGCAAGGAAATCGAAGGATGCCTCCTGCGCCTCGCCCAGATGGCCCGCGCCGCCGGCATCCACCTGATCACCGCCACCCAGCGTCCGTCCGTGGACGTCATCACCGGCACGATCAAGGCGAACTTCCCGACCCGCATCTCCTACATGGTCACTAACAAGGTCGACAGCCGCACCATCCTCAACGAGCAGGGCGCCGAACAGCTGCTCGGCAACGGCGACCTTCTCCACCAGGAACCCGGCAAGAAAACCCAGCGCCTCCACGGCCCCTTCGTCTCCGACGAGGAAGTCTGCTCGGTCGCCGACTGGCTGCGCGAGCAGGGAGAGCCGGATTATGTCATGGACATCGTCGAGGCCAAGGATGACGGCTCTTCGGGCTCTCCGGTGATGGACGCCATGCTCGGCATGGGTGAGGGCGGCAGCGGCGGCGAGGACGACGATTCCCTGTTCGCCGAAGCGGTCTCGGTCGTGATCCGCGACCAGCGCGCCTCCACCTCCTATCTCCAGCGCCGCCTCAAGGTCGGCTACAACAAGGCCGCCGGTCTGATCGACCGCCTCGAGGAAGAGGGCGTCATCTCCGCCCCCAACCACGCCGGCAAACGCGAAGTCCTCACCAAGGCGAAGGCTGCCTAGCAGCGCCGCGCAACGAGCTTTGGTGGGAAACAAAGGCAAAGGCTCCCGACCTCCCAAAGATGGAGGCGGGAGTCTGATCGTTTGTAATCGGAAGGCTCTGCGCCCGGGGCCGGCTCACCCCATCGGATACAGAATATCCTTCGACACCGCGTCACATGCTTTCATCACCTCCGGCGAAAGCTCAAGGTCCGCCGCCGCCAGGATATCCGCTAGCTGATCAAACTTCGACACGCCGACAATTGTCGAGGCCACGAAATCATGCTGCTTCGACCAGGCCGTCGCGAGGGTCACCACGCTGATGCCGGCGTCCGCCGCAATCTTCATGTAACGCTCGGTCGCCGCCAGCGATTTCTCGTTGACGAAGCGCTTGGCCATCGTCGCCTGACGGCCGCCCAGCTTCAGATAAGAGGAGAACCGCGCACCATCCGGCGTTGCCCCGCCATTATACTTGCCAGAGAGCACCCCGCCGCCGATCGGGGAATAGGGGATCAGGCTCACGCCTTCTTCCTTGCATACCTTGGAGAGCGCGTCCTCGAACCGCCGGTTGTTCAGCGAGAAATTGTTCTGGATCGTCTGGTATCGCACCGTGCCGAGCCGCTCCGAGGTGGCGATCGATTTCATCAGGCCCCAGGCATCCTCGTTCGAGCAGCCGACGATACGAACGATCCCCTCGCGCACCAGTTCGTCCAGCGTGTCCATCGTCTCGTCATAGGCGGTGCCATGGTCCGGCCAATGGGTCTGGTAGAG
>JBBSDJ010000117.1:0-8218 GCA_038249555.1 Caulobacterales bacterium | reverse complement strand
GCGCCAGACCTACCGCCGCACCATCGGCCACCGTCAGGACCTGATGGAAATCAAGATCACCGGCATCAGCGCCGATGGCGAGAAGAAGAAAGCCGCACCGCGCAAGAAAGCTGCGCCGAAGGCTGACGCGGCCGAAGCCGCTCCAGAAGCATAAATTTTCCCGGGGCCACGGCCTCAAGCGAGACACAGGTAAGAGGAGCGGACTATGGCTCACAAGAAATCAGGCGGCTCTTCGCGCAACGGCCGCGATTCGAACCCCAAGTATCTTGGCGTGAAGAAATACGGCGGCGAAACCGTCCAGCCGGGCATGATCATCGTGCGCCAGCGCGGCACCGTGAAGTGGCCGGGCAAAGGCGTCGGCATGGGCAAGGACCACACCCTTTTTGCGCTTAAAGGCGGCAAGGTCGAGTACGCCCACAAGTCGAACGGCCGAATTTTCGTGAACGTCGTACCGATGGCGGACGCGGCAGAGTAACGGCCGGAAACAGCATCCGGCCTCGCATGGACGAGTGGCCGGGTCGCTGTTGAAGACGACCAGTTTCCGGGGGGAGGCAGGCCACTGTCTCCCCCTTTTCTTTTGCCTCCCCTCGCCCGCCTGCCGACAGGAGGCCACGATGTTTGAGGATATTTCGACCCCGCGCCTGCTTTTGCGATCCTATCACGAAGACGACGCCGTCCGGTACACGGAGCTCGTCAACGACCCGCGCGTCTATCGCAATGTTGGCCGGGTCCGTGCGGGACAGACTCTGAACGAGACCCGCCAGATTCAGTCGGAGCGCGCCGAAAAGAACCAGCGCGGCGAAAGCGCGGGCCGCGTGATTACGCTGTCTGGCGAATTGATCGGTCTTGTCGGCGGCGGCCGGAATGCCGAAACCGGCATCTTCGAAATCGGCTACTGGCTGACGCCCGCCGTGTGGGGCCAGGGTTACGCGACAGAAGCCGCAGGCGCGTTCAAGCAACATCTTGTCGACCGGTTTGGCGCACGCCACCTCACAGCCGAATACCTCGCCGACAATCCCGCCTCGGGACGCGTACTTGGAAAGCTCGGCTTCGTGGAAACAGCGCGCGGCGAACACTTTTGCCTGGGCCGGGAGGCGATGGTTCCCGGTATCAGCATGGCGTGGGCAGCAACCCGGGATGATGGAGGCAGGCCATGAGTGAGATTGAGATACGCACACAGCGGCTGCGCCTGAGGCCGATCACCCCGCAGGACAGCGGCCCCCTCACCCAGGCGGTGAACGATCCGCGCATCTACCTGATGCTCGCCAGCGTTCCGCCCGCGCAGACCAAGGCCCAGACCCTCGCCTGGATCGCGACCCACGATCTGGCCCGCGTCGACAATACCGGCCACTTCTACGCCATCACCACGGCCGAAGGCGCCCTCTGCGGCGTCATCTCCGCCACCCGCGCCGCCTGCGAAGACCCGTTCGAGATCGGCTATTGGCTGATGCCGGACTATTGGGGCAAAGGGCTGTGCACAGAGGCCGGCGCCGGTCTCGTCCGCTGGCTTGAGACGGCGCGCGGCGCCCGCGTCCTCGTCGCCGGCCACTTCGCTGACAATCCCGCCTCCGGCCGCATCCTCTCCAAGCTCGGCTTCCTCCCCTGCGGCCGCAGCCCGATGTACAGCAAGGGCCGGGGAACAATGTCGGACCACATGATGATGGCGCGGGTGTCATGACCGTCTCCCCCTTCCCCAATCGCCCACTCTGGGCCATGAGCACAAAATGAAGTTCCTCGACCAGGCCAAAGTCTTTATCCGCTCCGGTGACGGCGGCGCCGGCGCGGTTTCGTTCCGGCGCGAGAAGTTCATCGAGTATGGCGGCCCGGACGGCGGCGACGGCGGGCGCGGAGGCGATGTCTGGGCCGTGGCGGTCGAAGGCCTCAACACGCTGATCGACTTCCGCTACCAGCAGCATTTCAAGGCCAAGAAGGGCGGCCACGGCATGGGCCGAAATCGCTTCGGCGCGAAGGGCGACGACTCGATCCTGATGGTGCCCGTCGGCACGCAGATCTACGAGGAAGACCAGGAAACCATGATCGCCGACCTGACGCAGGAGGGCCAGAAGGTCCTGCTCGCGCAAGGCGGCAATGGCGGCTGGGGCAACCTGCGCTTCAAGACCTCCACCAACCAGGCGCCCGCTCGCTCGAACCCCGGCGCGCCGGGTGAGGAACGCTGGCTCTGGCTGCGCCTGAAACTGATCGCGGACGCCGGCCTCGTCGGCCTGCCGAATGCCGGCAAGTCCACCTTCCTCGCCGCCGCCACCGCCGCGCATCCGAAGATCGCCGATTATCCGTTCACGACGCTTCACCCCGGCCTCGGCGTCGTCGATCTCGGCACCAGCACGCGCTTCGTCCTCGCCGACATTCCGGGCCTGATCGAAGGCGCCGCCGAAGGCGCAGGCCTCGGCCACCGCTTCCTCGGCCATGTCGAGCGCTGCAAGGTGCTGCTGCACCTGATCGACTGTACGCAGGACGACCCCGCCAGCGCCTACAAGACGATCCGCAACGAACTGCGCGCCTACGATCCCGAACTCGCGGCGCGCCCCGAAATCGTCGCCCTCAACAAGATCGACGCCCTGACGCCCGAACTCGTCAAGGAGCAGATGAAGCTCCTGAAGAAAGCCTACAAGGGTAAGCCTCTGCTCATCTCCGGCGTCTCCGGCGAAGGCGTAAAACCCGCCCTCTACGCCATCGCCGACAAACTCGGCCTCAACGCCGACCGCGAGGAAGTCGCTCCGCCCTCGGACGATCCCGACACGGAAGAAGGCTGGAGCCCGCTTTGATTCCTGCTCCCCTCTCCCGCTTGTGGGAGAGGGGAGCAAGGCTCAAGCCCCCGCACTCGGCCGCGCGCTCACGCGCGCATGCCCCGCCCGCAAATTCCCCGCAGCCTCCGGCACCTTCAGCCCGATCCAGTCGGCAAAATCCACCGTGCTCAGCGCGCAGATATCCGCCATCGTGAACACCTCCCCCGCCACGAACTCGGACTTCGCCAGTTCCCGGTCCAGCCAAATCAGCGCGCGCTCATGCGCGCCCCGGTTCGCCTCGCCAAACTCCTTGTACTGAGGATTGACTACCCGAGCGGTGAACGGATGGGCATGCCGCCAGAAATTCCCCGCCGGACCCATCAGCTGGAACTCCACCCGCCGCACCCACATGTCCACCTGCGCTTCTTCCAGCGCGGTTCTCCCGAACATCGCCGGCTCGGGGTGCAATCGCTCCAGATACCGGCAGATCGCCACTGTCTCGCTGAGACACGTCCCGTCGTCCAGTTCCAGCACCGGCGTCTGGCCCAGCGAGTTGCGCGCCACATGCTCTGGCGCCTTGTGCTCGCCCTTCTGCAGAGCAACGTCCACCAGCGGCACGCTCACGCCCTTCTCCGCCAGGAATATCCGCACCCGCCGCGGATTCGGCGCCGGCATCGGCGTGTTGTAGAGTTTCATGTCCTGCTCCCCGTGCGCGGCGCCTCAAATCCGAAAGGAACCTCCACCCGCCGCAGGCGTTGGTCCCCGGTAGTCCGACATTCCGTCGCTTCATGAAGGGAGCACACCATGACGCCGAATGAAACGAAAGATACAGCCGAGACAATTGAAACCGAACGAGTCTCCGGCGGCCGCCGCGTCGGACTCTGGAAAATCCTCGCCGCGTCCCTGATCATCGTCGTGATCGGCTTTGCCATCGTCGCCGGCTTCACCTCAAACCCCGTCTAATCCCCTCGCCAATCCCCTGCGCCGCGTGTATCTCCCGGCGCCATGACCGCTGAAACCCTCGCGCGCGCGAAACGCATCGTCGTGAAAACCGGCTCGGCCCTGATCGCCGAGGCGGGCGCGCCGCGCCGCGAGTGGCTGGCAAACCTGGCCGCTGACATCGCAGCGCTTCGCCAGCGCGGCAAGGAGATCATCCTCGTCTCCTCCGGCGCGGTCGCCCTCGGCCGCGCCGCGCTCGGCGCGCCGTACCAGGGCCGGCTCGAACAGAAACAGGCCGCCGCCGCCATCGGCCAGCCACGCCTCATGGCGGCGCTCGGCGACGCCCTCGCGCCGCACGGCCTCACCTGCGGCCAGGCCCTCCTCACTCCCGGCGACACCGAAAACCGCCGCCGCTGGCTGAACGCCCGCGCCACGCTCGAAACCCTGCTCGAAGCCGGCGTCGTCCCCGTCATCAACGAGAATGACACGGTCGCCACCGAGGAAATCCGCTACGGCGACAATGACCGCCTCGCCGCCCGCGTCGCCCAGATGATGGCCGCCGATGTGCTGATCCTCCTGTCCGACATCGACGGCCTCTATACGGCCGACCCGCGCGGCAACCCCGACGCGCGCCACATCCCCTTCCTCGAAGCGCTCAGCCCCGAGCACGACGCCATGGCCACCGGCTCCAATGCCGCCGCCGGCGTCGGCTCGGGCGGCATGATCACCAAGCTCGCCGCTGCCCGCATCGCCCACGCCGCCGGTTGCTCCACCCTGATCACTCTCGGCAACCGCCCGCACCCCCTCGGCGCCATCGAGGCCGGCGAGCGCGCCACGCTGATCGCCGCGAAAATCTCCCCGGCCAAGGCCCGCGCCGCCTGGCTCGAAGGCCACCTCACACCCGAGGGCGAACTCACCATCGATGACGGCGCCGCCAAGGCGCTCGCGGGCGGTGCCAGCCTCCTCGCCGTCGGCGTGCGCGGCGTGACTGGCCAGTTCGAACGCGGCGCCGCCGTCGCCGTGCTGGACGCCTCCGGCCGCACCCTCGCCAAGGGCGTCACCGCCTACAGCGCCGAGGACATTCGCCGCATCGCGGGCCGCCGCACCGAAGACGCCGAAGCCCTCCTCGGCTACAAAGGCCGCCCCGCCATCATCCACCGGGACGACATGGTGCGGATGTGACGGCCATAAAGATTCGTCCGGCCAGCCTCGACGACCTTGCCGCTCTCTTGGAACTCGAAGAGTCGTTCCCCGAAGTGGACCGGTTCGACGCGCGCACCTGGCGCCGCCTGCTCGCCGGCAAAGCCCTGACGCTGGTTCACGAGACGCCGCGCGGCATCGACGCCGCAGCCGTGCTGTTGTTTCGGGCTGGATCATCCACGGCCCGCCTCTATTCCATCTCCGTCGCCACCTCGGCGAGGGGCCAGGGAATCGGCGGGCGCCTTCTGGCCGCCTGCGAGGAACACGCCCGGCAGCGAGGCTGCGCCCGGATGCGCCTTGAGGTGCGCTCAACAAATAGTTCAGCACACCGGCTTTACGAGGCATCGGGTTATCGCGTAATTGCGGCCCTCGAGTCCTACTATCCGGATGGAGAAGCGGCGCACAGGATGGAGAAAGTTCTCATCGCGTCCTCAGATGGAGCCCCATGACCGATTGGGTGGTGCTCGTCGAATCAGCGAGCGACATTTCGCAGGCCGAAACACCGCACAAGGTGCTGCGTATCTCGGACTATATCTCCAAACCGGCCCTCTTCGCCGGGCGCCGGCCCTACATCCTCAATCTCGCCCGCTCCTATGCCTACCAGTCCGAGGGCTACTACGCTTCGCTGCTGGCCGAGGCGCGCGGCCACCGCGTCAGTCCCTCCGTTCAGACCATGGTCGAGCTCTCCAAGAAGACGCTCTACAACCATGCCTTGCCGGACCTCGGCGAGATCCTCCAGGAAACCCTCGCCAAGGGCGCGCCCAAGATCGAGAGCCTGTTCGTCGCCTTCTCCCGCTGCGAAATCCCGGCCTATGAGGACCTCGCCCGCGAGGCCATGGACTGGTACCGCACCCCGGCCCTCGAAATCGAATTCGACTCCGAAGCCCCCCACGGCATCGCCCGCATCCGCGCCATGCCGCCCCACAAGCTGAAGGACCAGCGCCGCCAGTTCTTCCTCGACGCGATGGAAGCCTACACCAAGGGCAAGGTGCGCGACGCCAAGACCCGCACGCCCGCAAAATGGGCCCTCGCCGTGCTCGTGGACCCGAACGAGAAGACCGCGCCGTCCAAGCCCGCCTCGCTGAAACGCTTCGCCGATGTCGCCGAGAAGATGGGCGTCGAAGTCGAGCTGATCGACCCGACCGACCTGCCCTCCCTCGCCGAGTTTGACGCGCTGTTCATCCGCGCCACCACCTCCATCGACAACTTCACCTACCGCTTCGCCCGCCGCGCCGAACAGGAAGGCATGCCCGTGATCGACGACACCCAGTCGATGATCCGCTGCACCAACAAGGTCTACCTCAAGGAAATCCTCGAGAAGGCCGGCCTGCCCATTCCGCGAACGGAGATTGTTGACGAGAAGGCCGACCTCGCCGCCCTGTTCGACCGCCTCGGCTCGCCCGTCATCCTGAAAACCCCGGACGGCAGCTTCGGCATCAACATGGTCAAGGCCCACACGCTCGACGAGCTGAAAGAGGGAGCCAAGAAGATGTTCGAGGACACTGCCCTCATCATCGCCCAGGAATTCCGCCCGACGAAGTTCGACTGGCGCATCGGCGTGCTCAACGGCGAGCCGCTCTATGCCTGCCAGTACCGCATGGCCCGCGGCCACTGGCAGACCGTCAAATACGGCGAGAACGGCAAGTCCACCGAAGGCGGCTTCACCACGATGCCCGTGGAAGATGCGCCCCCGGAAGTCGTCAACGCCGCCGTCCGCGCCGCCAGCCTGATCGGCGAAGGCCTCTATGGCGTCGACCTGAAAGAGACCGAACAGGGCGTCATCATCATCGAGATCAACGACAACCCCTCGATCGACCACGATGTCGAAGGCCTGATCCTGAAGGACGAGATCTGGCGCCGCATCATCTCCTGGTTCTCCACCCGCCTCGAACGCCGGATGAACCGGACGGGCTAACCCCTCCGTTCCCGGAGCTTCTCCCGGTACGCCCCCGGCGACACGCCGAACCAGCCCTTGAACGCCCGCATGAACGCCGTCTGGTCGCCGTAGCCCAGCAAGCCGGCAATATCCGACAGGGTCATCTTCTCCTCGTGGATATAGACTTCCGCCGCCTCCTTGCGCGCCGCCGCCAGCAGCTCGGAATAGGACAATCCCTCCTCCATCAGCCGCCGCCGCAACGTGCGCCCGCTCATCCCCAGCAGCTTGGCGGTTTCCTCAAGGCTCGGCTTGCCCTTGCGGATCTGCTTGTGCAGGCCGCTGATCACCAGCATCCGCATCGAGCTGCCCGCCTCGTACGCGCCAAGGCGCGCATTCAGCCGCCCGGTCAGCAGCTGCACCAGCGCCGGATTGGCATTCGGCAACGGCCGCGTCACCAACGCCGCATCGATCACCAGCATGTCCGCCGGCGCGCCAAACGTCACTTCCTCCCCGAACAGCGCCCGGTAGAAGGCGCAGGTCTCGGCGCTCGGCGGCTCATGCCGCAACTGCACCGCCGCCACCGGCCGCTCCTGATCCCACAGCAGCCACCGCCCGATCGAGGCATAGCCCGCCAGGATCGCTTCGGTCACCCGGCGCATGGCCTCGGCGTCCGGAAACGCAGGCTCCAGCACGATCCGGGTCTCGGTCCGGGTTATCGCGAGCCGGGTGCGCGCCACTTCCTGCGTCAGCGGCTGGTAGCGGATGTTGATCTCCAGCGCCTCCCGGATGGTGGACGCCGCCGCCAGCGCGTAGCCGACATCCAGGAAGGTCGCTGGCCGGAATTGCATGCCGACCCTGAGTCCGACCGAATCCACCCCGGTCAACTCCGCCGCCGCATTCAGCACCGTCGCCGTCAATTCCGCGGGAAACCGCGCATCCGGGTGGCTGAACGCCGCTTTCCCGCCCGGCACGAGGGCGTAGAGCGCCTCTGCCGGCGCCCCGAGGGCGACGGAACTCTCAATAAAGTTTGACAAATAGGCGTTTGAAACTGTCGGCACTGGGGGATGACGGGTCCGTTAATATTGTAGAGTGTGAGTAATGGGGGTCGTTTTTGCTTGTTCTGCCTCCACGTTAACACATTTTGGCCCGAATTGACTGACGCTGTGGCCGAAAATGTCAAGACAGCAAAGTATCACAAAGTTTAACTGCAGGAACGGGACGCACGCAGCAACCGGATGTTTCGGGGGAATGCTATTGGGTTGCGGTAACGTGTAGCGGCGCTGTCTGGGTGGCAGCGCCGCTTTCCGTTCTGCGCAGAGAAAACAGCTTGCGCCCGGCCCTCATCTCATTACACCGGGACTCCGGAGCGTAGCGCAGTCTGGTAGCGCATCTGGTTTGGGACCAGAGGGTCGGAGGTTCGAATCCTCTCGCTCCGACCACCCACCACTGGGCTAATTTC
>JBBSDJ010000116.1:0-8220 GCA_038249555.1 Caulobacterales bacterium | reverse complement strand
GATGTACTTGCCGCTGACCCTGAGAGCGAACGTGTCGGAAAGAGGCTGGTTGACGACGGCTTCAAGGTCGGCAGTCTGGTAGTTGCCGTATCCAGCTGCGAGGCGGCCCGAGCTTGCCTCGAAGCTTGGACGGGCGGAGATCACGTTTAGGGCGCCGGCCGTGGAGTTGCGCCCATAAAGCGTCCCTTGTGGACCTTTGAGCGCCTCGAGGCGTTCAAGATCGTAAAAGTCTGCGTTCAGTAGTGCGAGCGAACTGAGATAGACTTCATCGACATACACCCCGGCTGCCGGATTGTTGGTGGCACTGAAATCGTTGAGTCCGATGCCGCGGATGGTAATGACCGGAAGAATGCCAGGGCTGTTGTCTTTGACATCAACGTTTGGCAGCTGCGTGACAAAATCGGTAATGGTCTCGATCCGGCGTTCCGCGATAGTTGCAGCGCTGATGGCGTCAATTGTGGCGCCCACCTCGATGATTTCCTGCGCTTTCTTCTGCGCTGTCACGACTACGGCTTCGAATACCCGCTCGGTTTCAATTGAGGTTTCGGCGGCAGCAGCGTCCTGAGCCAAGGCAGGGGCATTTAGCATGAGCACTCCGAAACTGGCTCCGCAGAGCGCCAGCGAACGGAAAGCCCGGTGATGAGCGACAGACATTGCATTCCTCCCAGTTGCATCTTTTTTCGACGTTTACGTATCACATCATATGCAACTGTCTTTTTGGATCTGTCAATATTTCGACGTTAAGGAATGCGCGTTGGCGATAGCGTTGCAAAATTGCTGTTTTGTTCTCATAGTGTAGTCATGGCTGAAGCATCATCTCCTCTGTCCCGACCGCGTCGCGGCCGGCCGCCGGTTCGCGGTCCGGTTCAGCGCCAGCAGCTTTTGGATGCGGTCGCTCGGAAGATTAATCTGGATGGGCCTGGTTCGATCGCGCTTGTCGACATCGGCGCCGAAGTCGGTCTGTCGCGCAGCTCGGTCTACTACTATTGCCGCGACGCCGCCGATCTTGCCCATCAGGCTTACCTTGAAGCGACGACGCTGCTAGCGAAGGACTTTGCCGCTGCGCGCGCGGCTTCACGGGCGCCCAGCGCTCAGCTCTCAGGTTTCATTCGCCGCGTGCTTGCAGATGACCATCCTCCGATGGCTGTCCTGAACGATATCGCATTTCTACCGGAACCCCTTGGCAGCGATGTTCGAATGGCGAATGAGCGCAATGTCGAGGACCTGACGAACCTGATAGAGGCCGGCCAGGCAAACGGGGAATTTCGCAAGATTGACGCCGGCCTCAGCGCAAGAACCTTGCTGAATATACTGTCTTGGGCGCTGGTCTCGCTCCCCTGGCTGGCTCGGCGCGGAGACGGTGAGCACCGCTCGGTCTATGTTGAGACCTTATGCGACCTGTTTCACGGTGGGCTTGCGCGTCCGGGAGTGAGGATCACTCCCTGCACACTGGTCTTCGATAACCTCATGCATCGCTCGATCGATGCATTTGACCGGTCGCAGACGGCGGAACTCAAGGCCGAGCAGATCATGGCGGCGGCGTCTCGCCTGTTCAATTTTCGCGGCGTCGACGGTGTCACCCTTGAAGAGATCAGCTCTGAGCTCGGGGCGACGAAGGGTGTCCTGTATCATCAGTTCAAGGACAAGTTGGAGCTGATCGAGCGGTGTTATGTGCGTGCGTTTGATATCTATGACCGGATCATGCAGACGTCTCTAACGGCTGAAGTCGACCCCCTTAGCCGTGCCATGATGACCGCCCATCTAAATGCTCAGGCCCAGCTAAGCGCGAACGCACCCCTCGCCCTGCAACCCGGATATGGCAAGTTCGGCCGCAATCGGAGGATTGATTTCACTCAGCGTGCGAGAACGCTAGCCGACGACAGCGCCAAAAATCTTGATAGGGCCGCGGAGCAAGGATTGAGTCGCAAGCTCGCGTCCATCCCTGCAAGCGAGATCTCGGCAGGCTATTTCCTCGGATTACAACGCTGGTCTTGTGCTGAAATGAACAGTCGGGAAATTGCAGATTTTGTGGTGGATCTCTTGCTGAACGGACTTCGCGACGATCGGTGATCGGCCGCGGCAGGAACTGGCGCGGCTGGCAAGGTCAGGTAGTCGCCGGGACCACAGCAGTAGTTATCCGACCGGCTGCGGCTGGTTTCGGCGAACTTCGGCCTGGCGGCGGCTCGGGTTACCAATGACCGAACTGAGTTAACCTTGCCGCACGCCCGCGGAGGCCATCAGAGTTTCCTTGGCCCTAAACAGCCATTCGACGAGTGTATCACTGGACTTTGTCGTGATGAGCCCCAACGCGTACGGCGCGCTTTACTTCAAGGCGAGGAATGGCATCCCCATCACCGCCTGGGCGAAGGTGGCGACAACAACGCCGACCCCAATGATTGCACCGTTCGCAACGATCGATGTCGAATACCGTCCCACAACTCGATCGGCCATGAGCCCGAGGAGCGGTACCGCTTGCATGAGATGAGTTGCGAAAAAGTGCGGCACGCGCAGATCTCCGCCGGTGGTTGACCAGCCAACAAGTGGCAGTCCGTTCTCATCGCTCCGCACACCGCCAACCCAATGCCCGAACGGGGCAAGCGTGCCCGACGACAAAAGCCCTGCCGTGATCAGTGTCAGTGTCGCGCCGAGGGTGAGGCCAAGCACGATGCCGAGCTTGAGGCCGGCGCCCAGCGAGGGCGCTAATGACTTTCGCGCTTTCAAGCCGAGGACGAGCGTTGCGACTACCATCGCCGTCGCGCCGGCGCCCATCAAGCCATACATCACGATTTCGAATGGCGTTTCGAAGTTGAAGTGTGATGCGCGTCCGCGGCCCGCCTGATAAAGAATGTAGGCGATCTCCCCGATGCCAGCCAGTACGTTGACGAGCGCCGCGCCGCGAACCAGAAGGCTGGCGCGCGCTTGCGGCGTCATCATGCTCACAATGAGGGCAAGCGTGGCCAAGTGAATGGCGATTGAAATTTCAAACTTTAGCGGCTTGTCCCACACGCTCACGCCGATCAGCGTGCGAGTATCCAGCGCTTGAGCTGCAAAGGTCGGTAGCGCCAGCGCCACCATGATCGCTGCGCCGGCCCAGAGTGTAGCGACGGCGTTCTCCTCGCCGGCGTCCAAGGTGGTGTAGGCGATGTTCTTCATGGCGCTGGGCTCCTGACTAGGCGGGGCGTCTGGCAGGCAATGCAAGCGAAGCTATGTGAACAAGATAGCCGATCGGCCCGAGCAGGAAGGTCGCCAAAAGGATTGGCGCCTGCAGGATCCGCGAGAGTCCGCGCGCATCGGATCTTTCGGCGATCACGGTGCCGACAAAGAGATCAAAGGCAAGGTAATGGATCCAGCCAGCGAGCAGCAGAGGCGGGAGGGCAAAGAGCGCGCCGACGCCCGCCAGAGATGAGAAGCTCGCCCCTTCAGCCTGCGCTGCAAACACGAAGATGAGCGTTGCGTATGCGATCGAGAGCAGACCAATGACGCCAAGCCGCACGAAGGCAATCAATCGAGGCCAGCGCGGCAAGAAAATGAGCGCGATCCAGCCCGCCATTGCGAGGAGATTGGCGATAGCGAACGGCTGTTCCCAATTCACGGTGTCCACGGGCGCTTCCTCACTATCTTGATGGCGACAAGATCACTTTGTGGCCAAATTCTAGACACCGTCAAGATATATTTTGACACCGTCAAGACTTATCCCTACAATCCGCGCATGCTGAAGAAGCGCAGTTATCACCACGGGGCTCTTCGCGACGCGCTGATCGAGGCTGCGCTTGCGATTCTGGAAGAAGACGGTCTTGAAGCGTTGACGCTGCGCGGCGTTGCCGCGCGCGCCAAAGTCTCCCACGCGGCGCCCGCACACCATTTTGCGACGCTTAAGGCGCTGCGAACTGCACTTGCGACGATCGCGTTCGAACGCTTCGGCAAGGCCATGCGCGAAGCGCGCGAGGCGGCCGCCCGCACACCCGAAGCGCAACTGCGCAGCGCAGGAGACGGCTACCTTTCTTTTGCATGCGCCAACCCGGCACTGTTCCGGCTGATGTTCGCAGAAGCGCTGCTCGATTGCGAAGATCCCGCCTATGCCGAGGCGGCGCGCGGGGCATTTACGCAACTTGTCGAGATTTCGGCGCCGGCCGCCGAGGCGCTTGGCCGCACGAGCGAAGCCGATCGCGCAGAGATCATAAAGCTCGTCTGGTCAGTCGCGCACGGCTACGCGAGTCTTGTGCTCGAAAACCAGATCAGAAAAATCGACGCTGGCGCTGCGCCTCGCACACCTGACTTCGCCGGGCTTCTGTTTCAAACTGTTCCCAAAGGAAAGAAGGCCTCATAGTACGAGTTCGCCGCCGGATTCGCATTGGCCAATTCCTGTTGCCATCTGGATCACCACGATCGGCGAAGTCCGGCCTTGTTCCAGCGTGGCTCTCGAATGACAAAATCGGATTGACCTTGCCGGTTGCCTGCGGTGGCGATCGGAGCCGACCTGGCCCTAAACAGTCGGCCGTAATCGAGTAGACGAATGGCCGCTTTGAAGAAATGGAGGCATTGACTGCCTCATCAAGTCGGCCCTGCTACAGGTTCATCTCGGCCGTCGATCAGAGCAGAACTTCGGGTTTCTGCGTACAGTCTTTTCGCGGATGACCTAAGGCGCAGTCTTGAAGTACCGGAACGGGTTTTCGCTCATTTTTGAAACCCAACCGCTCTGCCAGCTCGTCTCAAGGCCTGTTCCGGTGAAATTACTTTCTTGAAATTGTAAAAGACCGGCGGGATTTCCACCGCAAAGCCTGTCAGGGTGCGAGGCGGCGCGTCATCACGATATGGTAGCTGGGAACACCCCAGAGGTCGGCAGGCTCCTGACGCGTGACGGTGAAACCATTCGCCAGGTAAAGCTGCATCGAGGCGGTAAGGCCGCCGGCCGTCTCGAGGAAGACTTCCGGCCATCCCTGCGCGGCGGCGTGGTCCATCGCCGCCCGGAACAAGGCCTTGCCCAGGCCGAGCCCGCGCGCCTGCGGCAGCAGCACGACCCAGCGCAGCTGGCCACGCGTGCCGCGGTCGATCATGGCGGCGCACCCGACCGTTTCAGCCCCGCGCTCGGCGAACCAGACGCGGCTGGCATGGCCCGGCCGGTCGAGGCTCGCTTCGCGCACGGTTTCGGCAACATAGTCCGGAAACGGATCGGCGAAAGCCGGTCCCTCGCCCGCGTATCCGCGCCGGTGCAGATCGACGATCAGATCCTCGTCGCCGGAACGCCACTCGCTCCGCAGGCGAGCGTCTTGTGGCGGTGCGTCTTCCGGTTGGGGAATCGTGCGTGACATTTTTGCCCGGACCTCCCGGATTCTGATGTTTGAACGCGGAATTGAACGCCGTACCGCTTTGTCCGATTCCGGCTCAGCGCTACTTTCCGCGTTACCGGCGTACCACGTCAATCCGGAAGACCGGAAGGGTGCGTCTGACAGGAGGAAACCATGAGACACCCCATTTCGGCCGGCGCGTCAGCGCTGGTCCTTGCCCTGCTGATGATGGCGCCCGTTGCTGCGGCGCAGACCAGCGAGACGGACGCCGAGGCCCGGCAGAAGACGGTCATCGTGACCGCCACGAAGCGCAACGAAACGATCCAGGACGTGCCGTTCTCGATCAATGCGCAGACGGCAGAGGACATCGCCCGGTCCGGCGCCGGAAACCTTGAGGACGTGGCCCGCTCGGTGGCCGGCCTCTCGATCCAGAACCTCGGACCCGGCCAGAGCCAGGTCGCCGTGCGCGGCGTCTCGGCCGGCCAGATCGTGCGCGACCAGCCAGGCGTCAAGGAACAGGTCGGCGTGTATCTCGACGAGTCGGTGATCTCGCTGTCGCTGTTCACGCCGGATGTCGACCTCTACGACCTCAACCGGATCGAAACGCTGCGCGGCCCGCAAGGCACGCTGTTCGGCTCGGGATCGGTGGGTGGCACGGTGCGCTACATCACAAACGCCCCGGAACTGGGCAAGCAGGAAGGCAGCGTTGAAGCCAACCTCAACACGATCAGCGATGGCGGCGTGGGCGGCCATATCAAAGGCATGATCAACGTGCCGCTGGGCGAGACGGCAGCGCTGCGCGCGGTCGGCTATCACACGGAATATGGCGGCTGGATCGACGCGGTCGGACCGGCCGGCGGCGAAGACGTCAACAGCGGCAACCGAACGGGCGGGCGCATTGCGCTGACCTTCCAGCCGAACGAGGCGCTGACGATCACGCCGCGTATCATCTACCAGGAGATCGGGGCGGACGGGTTCAACCGGGCCGACGCGTTCAACTGGCTGTCGGGCACCACGACGCTGCCGGAGAACTCGCAATTCCTGTTGCTGGAGGAAGAGTTCTCGGACGAGACCATGATTGCCGACCTGACGGCGAGCCTTGATCTGGGCGCCGTGACGCTGACCTCGGTGACGAGCTATATCGACCGGGACATTCTGGTGAGCCGCGATGCCAGCGCTCTGACCTCGAGCGTGTCGTCCGATCTTGGTTTTCCGGGGCCTTCCTTCTTCCTGCCATCGAACCTTCGGGACACGACGGCGTATGAGAGCCTGACACAGGAAATCCGCATCAGCTCGAACTATGACGGCCCGTTCCAATGGCTCGGCGGCGTGTTCTATTCGAACAATGACAGGGTCTATGCCCAGCGCCTTCCGACACCCGGCTATGACGCCGTGACGGATGCAACGCTTGGCGCGGGAACATCGGCCGCGGTGGCCAATGGCTTCCCGGTCGACTCCCCGTTCAACTCGGATCTTTCCTATACGCTGACCCAGTATGCCGTGTTCGGCGAAGGTACCTATGACCTTACCGACAAGCTGAAAGTGACGGCGGGCGGGCGTTTCTACGACTTCGAGGAAGACCGCACGATTTCGTCGGGCGGCCTGTTCGCCAATGGCGACTCGAACGTCAAGGATCCGACGGCCTCGGACGGGTTTTCGCCCCGCGTCCTGCTGAGCTATGACGCGACTGACGAGATCACCCTGAACGCTCAGGCGAGCCAGGGCTTCCGTCTCGGCGGCGTCAATGATCCGCTCAACGTGCCGCTGTGCACGCCGCAGGATCAGGCGATCTTCGGCGGCTTCCAGAGCTATGGCGATGAGAAGCTTTGGAACTACGAAGCCGGCATGAAAGCGCTGACGGGCAATGTCACGTTCAATGCGGCGGCGTTCTATACCGACATTCAGGACCTGCAGGTCACCCTGGATGCCGGCTCGTGCTCCTCGCGCATCGTGTTCAATGTCGAGAAGGCGCACACCGCCGGCCTCGAGGCTGAATTAGGCTGGAGCCCGACGGACAATCTCGACCTGACGCTGGCCGCCAGCGTGCTCGAGGCCAAGTTCGACTCCACCGTCCGGGACGGCGCCAACAACGTGATTGGCGGCATCGAGGACGGCAACCGCCTGCCTTCGGTCCCCGAGCTGCAGCTGTCGGCCGCAGGTACCTACCGCTGGGATCCGGCCTGGGTCGATGCAGACGCCTTCGTGTCCGGATCGGTGCAACACATAGGCGAGCGCTTCACCCAGCCGAGCGATCAGCTGCCCACGCAGGGCCTGCCGGCCACGACGGGCCTCGCACTCGGCGCGCTGACGGGTCTGGAAAGCCCGCGTAGCCTGGTGGACCTCAACCTCGAAGCCTATACGACGCTGAATCTCAGCACGGGCCTCGAATTCGATACCTGGTCGGTAACGCTGTATGCGAACAACCTGACCGATGAAGACGCCCAGCTCTCGTTTGACCGCGAGCGCGGCGGCCGGGCCCGCCTCGGCTTCCACGTGAACCAGCCGCGCACTTTCGGTGTCACGGTGCGCAAGTTGTTCTGATCCGGATACGGAAGACCTGAAGAAAAGCCCCGCGGTTCGCCGCGGGGCTTTTCACATTCAGAGCACGGCGCGTTGATTTCTGCTGCTGGTGCTGTCGTGTGGACGGCCTCGGTTCTGCAAGTGCAAAACTTTAGTGAGTGACGATCTGAGGAATGTCGTCATGTGTCCGGCACGTTGGCGCGACGTCTGATCGCTGGCCCTAATGAAGTACGCTTCCACGTTCTTGTGAGTCGGTGGCGCGAGTCTAATACGAACTAGAGCAGATTCATCTCAACCACAGTCATAGCCGCAGGCGCTGAAGTAGTTGGCGCATTCTTCGGGCTCGATGCGGAGGATAGCGTCAGCGATTGCAGCCCAGAGTGCGGTGATTGTTCGCGCGGCAGTTTTCTTTAGG
>JBBSDJ010000115.1:0-8561 GCA_038249555.1 Caulobacterales bacterium | reverse complement strand
TCCCGTCGGCTGTATGCCGGAGAATACGCGCTTAGGGCCGGGATAGGCGGGGGTGGTGTCTGTCATGATGACAGGCATGTAGCGTGTATGATCAGCGCCGCAAAGCCTGCCGGATGTCGCTGATCCTAAGGGCGCCGGTGATCAGGGCGGCAAGGCCGTAGATGACGGCGGCGGAGGTCACCGTAGCGGCAGCGGCCAGCGCTTCGGAGTCGCCGACGGCCGCGATGATCGCGGGCTGCTGCCAGAGCATCAGCCAGATGCCGGCGCCAAGGATCGCGGTGGCCAGCGCGGCCCGGAAGAGCCCTATCCACAGCCGGGGGCCGGGGCGGTACCAGCCGCGCCGGGCGAGGCTGAGCGCGAGCAGGCCGGCATTGACCCAGGCGGCAGTGCTGGTGGCGATGGCGAGGCCGGGGAAGCCATCCTGGCCGGACTGCTTCAGCCAGAAGAAAAGCCCTGCGCCGAGCAGCGTGTTCACGACGACCGAGACGAGGGCAAAGCGCATCGGCGTTTTCGTGTCCTCCCGCGCGAAGAAGGGCGGCGCGAGGATCTTGATCAGCACGAAAGCCGGCACGCCCCAGGCAAAGTGGAATAGGGCGGCCCCGGCGGCAGCGGCGTCCGACGGCAGGAAAGCGCCGCGCACGAAGAAGGCGTCGATCAGGTAGACCGGCGCGATCATCAAGCCGGCGGCGGCGGGGAAGGTGAGCGCCATCGCGAGGCCGAGGCCTTCATCCATCGTGCGGGCGCCGGCGGCGGTGTCCCCTGCCCGCGCGGCGCGGCTGAGGCGCGGCAGGATGGCGACGCCCACCGCGACGCCGACGAGGCCTAACGGCAGCTGGTAGAGCCGGTCGGCGGCGTAGAGCCAGCTTTTGGCGCCGACTTCAAAGCTCGCGAGCGACTGGCTGACGATGATGTTGATCTGCGTGCCGGAGGCCGCGATCGTGCCGGGCACGGCGAGCAGCAGCACTTTCTTCACGGCGGGCGTCAGGCGCGGCCAGCCGATCAGGCTGAGCTTCACCTTCTGGTGTGAGACGCCCCACCAGAGCGCCCCCGCCTGGAGGAGGCCCGCGATGAAGAAGGCGATCGCGGCATAGAGGGTCGTCACCTCGGGCGTCGTGCCGAGCAGGCCGGCGGGGATGAGGCAGAGATTCAGCAGCGTCGGCGCGCCGGCCGACAGGATGAACCGTTCCAGCGAGTTCAGTACGCCGGAAAATAGCGCGGCGATGGCCATGAAGGTCAGGTAAGGCATCGTGATGCGGGTGAGCAGCACGGCGAGATTGTAGTTCGCGGTATCATCCGCCTGCCCGCCATGGATGATCAGCAGCACCCAGGGCATGAAGATCTGGGCAAGGATGGTCAGCGCGGCGGTGGCGGCGAAGAGGACCTTCAGCGCATCCTCGGCAACCGCACGGGCGGCTTCGGGGCCATCGGCCTCCAGCGTGCGGGCATAGGTGGGCACGAAGGCCGAGGCGAACGCGCCCTCGGCGAAGATGCGGCGGAACAGGTTCGGGAACTGCTGGGCGGTCGCCCAGGCATCACCCACCGGCCCGGCGCCGATCTTGGCAGCCAGGATGATATCGCGCGCAAAGCCGAGGATGCGGCTGGCGAAAGTGAGGGACGCCTGAACGGCGGTGTTGCGAACCAGGCTCATGCCACCCGCTTTCCCTGAATTCTCAGAAGCTGTCCACGGCGCGTGACCGTTTGAGTTTCCGGGCCGGCGTTTGCGGGCCATCCGGTTCATCGCGCGACAAGACGGCCATAAGACGGTCTTTCAGGGCCTCTTTGCGGGCCTTTGACAGGCCTGCCGCGGCGCCGTCCGGCTGGACATAGAAGGCATCGAACACCCGCTCGCCATACGAGCCGACATGCGCGGAATGGATCGACAGTTTCAGTTCGGCCAGCACTTCGGCCACTTCGTGCAGGAGGCCGGGGCGGTCGCGCGCGGCGACGTCGATGACTGTGTAGTCGGCCGAGATGTCGTCATGGATCTGGACCGAGGGCTGGACCAGGAAGGCGGCTTCGCGGCGGCCGGCGCGGGACTTGAGGCCGCCCTTCGGCGCGTTGCCGTCGAGAGCGGCCCGGATTGCCTTTTCGAGCGCTGCGAGACGATGCGCGTCGCCTTCGCCAAAGGGAAGGCCGCGGATATCTTGCAGCATGAACACGTCGACGATCTGGCCGCCGCGCGAGGTGAAGACCTGCGCCGCGACGATGTTGGCGCCGAGATGGGCGAGCGTGCCCGCAAGATCGGCAAACAGGCCCGCGCGGTCCTTGCCGGAGACGAGCAGCGCCACCGCGCCGCCTTCCGGCGCCATCCGCGTTGTGACGACATCGCCGCCCTTGGCCAGCGCGCCGGCATGCCAGGCGATGTCGCCTTCGTCGAAGCCGGTCCAGTAGGCGGTTTCGAGTTCCAGCAGCAGCGGCGGCAGCGAGCCGAGCCGGTCCATGATCGACGCGCGGCGATCTTCAGCGCGCCGTTCGAGCTCGCCTTGCACCCCGGCCTCGTCGGCGCGCCCGCCGCGCAGGGCGGCCGCCGTGTTGCGGTAAAGGTCTGCGAGAAGCTGGCCCTTCCAGGCGTTCCAGACGGCGGGACCGACGGCTTTGATGTCCGCGACAGTGAGAATGTAGAGGAGGCGCAGTCGCTCCAGCGAGCCGACGAGGCGGGCGAAGGTGGCGACCGTGCGGGGATCGGAAATATCGCGCTTCTGGGCAGTCTCGCTCATCTCGAGATGGTGGCCGACCATCCAGACGACGATATCGGTTTCATCATCCGGCAGGCCGAGGCGTTCGCAGGCGCGGCGCGAGGTGATCATGCCGGCTTCCTGCTGGTCGCCCTTCCCTTTGCCGGTATCGTGCAGCAACATCGAGAGATAAAGCGCACGGCGGTTCTCGATCTGGCCGAACAATTCATGCGCAAGCGGGGCGATGTCGCCGCGACCGTGTTCGAGGTCGGCGATGGTTTCGACGGCGCGCAATGTGTGCTCATCGACCGTGTAATGATGATACATGTTGAACTGGGTCTGCGCGACGATCGAGCCGAACTCGGGGATCGCGCGGCCGAGCACGCCGGCCTCGTTCATGCGGCGCAGGGTGGGGCCGGGCTCCTTGCCGCCGAGGATGGTGTCGAGGATCAGCGCGCGGGCTTCGGGCGTTTCGCGCACGGCTTCCGTGAAACTTCGCAGGTTGCGCGTCAGCGCGGTGAGCGCGGCGGGGTGGATGTCCTTCTGCTCGCGCCGGGCGATCGTGAAAAGGCGGATCATGTTGAGCGGATCGCTCGCCATGACCGCGTCTTCCGTGATGCTGATACGCCCGGTGTCGACCATGAAGCCCGCCTCCGGTAATGGCTGTGGCGGGCGGGCGGGCAGGAAGCGGCGCAGGCCTTCGGGCTTTTTCTTGTGATCGGCCTCAAGCTTGGCGGCGAGGATGCGCGTCAGGCCGCCGACATCCTTGGCGACGAGGAAGTAGCGCTTCATGAATCGTTCGACGCCCTGCTGGCCCTCACGGTCGCGGTAGCCCATGCGGGCGGCGATCTCGGGCTGCAGGTCGAAACTCAGGCGGTCTTCGGCGCGGCCGGTGACGAAATGGATATGACAGCGCACCGTCCAGAGAAAACGCGCAGCGCGGATGAAGACGGCATACTCATGATCCGTGAACGGACCGGCCTTCATCACTTCCTCAAGCGAACCTCCGCCATACATATGCTTGCCGATCCAGTAGAGGGTCTGCAGGTCGCGCAGGCCGCCCTTGCCCTCCTTGAGGTTGGGCTCGACGACGTAGCGCGCATCGCCGGTGCGGGCATGGCGGGCATCGCGCTCGGCGAGTTTGTCGGCAATGAACTGGGCGTCCTTACCTTTCACGGACTCCCGCTGGAACAGGGCCATCATGTCGCTCGCCAGCGCAGCGTCGCCGCAGATGAAGCGAGCGTCCAGCATGCTGGTCTTGATGGTGACGTCTTCCTGCGCGAGTTTCACGCAATCGATCGGCGCACGGAAGGCATTGCCGACCTTGAGGCCCATATCCCAGAGGGCGTAGAGCATATATTCGACTACACTCTCCGTATGCGGACTGGCCTTGTAGGCGCGCAGGAAGAGAAGGTCGGTATCCGAAGACGGCGCCATGACGCCCCGGCCATAGCCGCCGGTGGCGACAATCGCGAGGCGTTCGGCTTCGGTCGGGTTCGAGGCGCGGTGGACGTGGGTGACGGTGAAGTCATAGAGCGCGTGAATCACCTCGTCCTGTACGGCGGCGAGAAGGCGCGCGGTGTCCAGCCCGTCGGCCCCCTGCTGCAGGCGTTCCTGCGCGATCAGGCGGCCCCGGAACATCGCACCGTGCAGCAGGTTCAGCGCCTGCTTTCGGGCGACCTGCGGCGTGCTCATGTTGTCGAGGGCGGCGGCGGTCAGCTTCACACGCAGGGCGCGGCCGTCGATGATGTCGGCAATGCGCCATTTGCCCGGCCGGCGGGACACCGGGGTGCGGGTGGTCTGGTTGAGCAGCGTGGGCGGGCTTTTGGGCGGGGATGTCATCAAGGCTCAGGATAGCAGGTTTGCGGGCGCCGCCTATGGGCTGAGGGCCGCACTAGCCGACAATCGTGTGCACGCGGTTGAACCAGAGGGGCGAATTTGCGAGGTCGATGAAGTTGCGTTCGTCTTCCAGCAGTTCGCGGGCGGCATCGGCCGCGCCGGGGTTCCGGCCGGCGGCGGCCATGGCCGCTTCGCTCTCGAACCAGATTTCGGCGATGCCGTCATAGGGATCCGGCGCGTTCCGGGAGGCCTGGATGCCGGCGTTCAGGGCGTCAAAGCCGGTGTGGACCTGCTCATATTTCACGATGCCCAGCGTCGCAGCGCGGGCAGCCACCAGAGGGGCATGCGTTTCGCGCCAATAGCGCTGGAATTCCTCACGCCTGAGATGTGGCAGGCGGCGCAGGCAGAAGGTGAGCTTGATCATGGCGCGAGGCTAAGGCGCCCGGCCCGGCCTGTCCAGATTGACGCCGGGGCTCGCCCAGCCCCCCGCCTTGCGCCATATTGCGGCAACAACAGGGAGACCGGCGATGGGCGGAAACATGACCAAGGAAATCATGCGCTGGCTGCACATCACCGGCGGCATGATCCTGTTTGCCTATGTCTACACGCCGCTGGTGGAGAACCCGTTCTTCGCCGACACGACGAAGTACGTGATTTTCCCCGGCCTCGCGCTGACCGGCCTCGTAATGTGGCAGTGGCCGATCTTTCGCAGCCTCTTCCGCAAGAAGGATTAGAGCAGGTCCCCGCCCGCTGCCGCCGCGGTCGTGCCATCCTTCTTGAAGGCGCGGATGACGTTCTTGCCGGTGATCCACTTGTGCACTTCGTCCGGCCCGTCGACGAGGCGCTGGGAGCGGATGTGTGTGTACCAGGCGGCGAGCGGGGTATCGAGCGAATAGCCGAGCGCGCCGTGCAGCTGGATGGCGGCGTCGACAACGTCATGCACCATATTGGCGAGGTAGACCTTGGCGATGCCGTTCTCCTGCCGGATGTCCATGCCGTTCTCGGCCTTGTAGGCGATGTGCATCAGCATCAGGCGGGCGATGTAGATCTTGCTGGCGCAGTCCGCGAGCATGAACTGCACGCCCTGGCGATCCTCCAGGCCTTTGCCGAAGGTCGTGCGCTTGGTGACATGTTCCGTAGCCAGATCAAGTGCGCGCTGGGCCATGGCCACATTGTGCATGCCGTGGCGCAGGCGCCCATAGGCGAGCCGGTGCTGGCCCATGGCGAAGCCCATCCCTTCCCCGCCGAGCAGGTTTTCCTCCGGCACGATCAGGTTCTCGATCGCCACTTCGGCATGACCGCCGCCCATCTCGGTATAATGCTTGCCGTGTACGGCCATCGTCGGGATATCCCGAACGATGCGATAGCCGGGGTTCGGGAGCTCAACGATGAAGGTGGAGTATTGCTGGTGGCGCGGCGCTTCGGGGTTGGTCTTGGCCATCACGACGGCAATGTCGGCAGCGGTGGCGGCGCTGGAGAACCATTTCTCGCCGTTCAGCACATAGTTGCCCTTGCCGTCTTTCACGGCGGTCGTCTGCATGCCGGTCGCGTCGGCGCCGGCGGCCTTCTCGGTCATCGAATAACAGATGCGCTTGTCGCCGTTGAACAGCGGCTTGAGGTATTTCTCTTTCTGAAAGTCCGTGCCGTGGGCGAGCAGCGTCAGCATGGTCGCATCGTCCGGGCCCTGAGAATTCATCGACAGGGCACCGAGATGGCTGTGGCCAAGTTCCATCTGCACCAGCGCATTGGCGAGGGGGCCGAGCCCCATACCGCCATGTTCTACCGGGATGAACGGGAGCCAAAGTCCCTGCTTGCGAGCCTTCGCGCGCAACTCCTTGAGTACGGTCTTGTAGGCCTTGCCGCTCGCCATTTCCTTCTCGGCGGGAAGGCACTCGTTCTGCACCCAGAGGCGCACGCGCTCGCGCACTTCCTTGGCGTCGTCCGGAATCGTGAAATCGATGGCCATTCTTGTCTCTCCCTGTTCGTTTGACGGGAAGGCTAACCCTGAACCGGCTAGGGGCAAAGATTGCCTTCGCGTCAGGCCGGGTAGTCCACGCGTTCGAGGAACAATCCGTCCGAAGGCGCGACGGGGCCGCAGGCTGTGCGGTCTGCGGCGGCGAGGATTTCGGTCATCCATTCCGGCCGCTGGAAGCCGCGCCCGACTTCGACAAGGCTGCCCACCATCGAGCGGACCTGGCGGTGCAGGAAACTCTGCGCCGAGCAGGTGATCTCGACCCGGTCTCCGAAGCGGGCGACGTCCAGACGGTCCAGCGTCTTCACGGGGCTCGCCGCCTGGCAGGCGGTGTCTCGGAAGGTGGTGAAGTCATGATTGCCGAGGAGCAATTGCGCGGCGGTGTGCATCGCGGCGGCGTCCAGCTTTGATGCGACGCGCCAGGCCAGGCCGCGCTCCAGCGTGAGATCGGCGCGGCGGTTGAGGATGACATAGCGGTAGTGCCGCGCGGCGGCGCTGAAACGGGCGTGAAAATCCTCGTTCACGGCGTCCGCTTTCAACACGGCGATGGCATGCGGGCGCAGATGGAAGTTCATCGCGTCGGCGACCTTGTCCGACCGGTCCTGCGCGAGGTCCATGTGGGCGACCTGCCCGGTCGCGTGCACGCCCGCATCGGTACGCCCGGCGCCGATCACCTCGACCGGAGCACCGTCGAGCTTTGCGGCGGCGTCTTCAAGCGCGCCCTGAACGGTGGGGATGCCGGGCAGCTTCATCCAGCCCTGGTAAGGGCCGCCATGGTATTCGATCAGGAGCTTGTAGCGCGGCATGACTTGGCGCTGCCAGCCCGGGGCGGTTTGGTCAACCGGGCTCGCCCGAGTGGCGCAGCTTCAGCCAGATGATCGAGGCGCACATCAGGAGCGACACACCATTCCAGAAGATGATGCTGGGGGCGCCTTCCAGCCAGCCATACAAACCCCACAGGACCCCGCCGGTCATCGCGAAGAGGTAGGTCACGAGCGACACGTCGCGCGCCTGCCGGGTCTGGATGATCTTGAGCGCCTGCGGAGCGGCAGCGAAGGTGCCGAAGAACCCGGCGATGAGCCCGAGAAGTTCGATGGGCGAGATCTGCATGGAGATGGCCTTTCAGCCTGAGAATGCCTTGGGATAGGTGAGCGTTCCGGAAGCGGGGCCACCGGGGGCAAGGCGGATGGCCATGAAGTGCGGCCCGGACCAGGGCGCTGTGAAGGGCTTGGCAATTTCGGCCTCGAAGCCGAACTTCGGATAGTAGCCAGCGTGGCCGAGGACGAAGACGGTTGTCTCGCCGAGCATGTCGAGTTCCTCAAGGCCGGTGCGGATCAGGTAGCTGCCAATGCCTGCGCGCTGGCGGCCTGGCTGCGCGCTCATCGGCCCGAGGCCGGCGGCGAGCGGCTTTCCGTCGATCAGGATACGGAAGAATTCGATATGGCCGGCGATGGTGTCGTCGCCGGCGACCGCGACGAGGGAGACGAGGCTGTCACCGTCCGCCTGCAACTGGCGAATGATGCGGGCTTCGTTCGGCCCGCCGAATGCGGCATTATTCAGAGCGGCGATGGCATCGAGGTCTTCGGGCCGGGCGGCGCGGGTCCAGAAGTCGATCATGTCAGAAGGGTGCCAGGGGCGAGCGACGTGCCCGCAAGGAAGTCCCGTGCGTCCAGCGGCTTGCCGCCCGGCTTCTGGAGTTTGAGGAGGCGCACGGCGCGGCCATCGCCGCAGGCGACAACGAGTTGGTCGTCTAGAAGCGTTCCGGGCGGCGCGGGGTTCCAAAGGTTAGTCAGCTCACTGAACAGAAGTTTCAGGCGGACAGGCCCTTGCCCGAGGTCCGCTTCGCACCAAGCGCCGGGCGCGGGGGCGAGGCCGCGAATCTGGCAGTCCACTTCGGTAGCAGGCTTTGACCAGTCGAGGCGCTGGTCATCCGCCGTGATCTTGGCGGCGTAGGTCATGCCGTCCTCGATTTGCGGAACGGGCTTCAGGCTGCCATCGGCGAGGTCGGCCAGGGCGCGGGGGGCAAGCTCTGCAGCGAGACGGGCGAGCCGGTCATGCAGAGTGCCGGCGGTATC
>JBBSDJ010000114.1:0-8569 GCA_038249555.1 Caulobacterales bacterium | reverse complement strand
GTCACGGAACTCGCCGCGATCTCGGCTTCGAAGGAAGTGGGCCGGGGAGACGAGAAAAAGGCCGATGCCGCCGCCGTGGACGCGATGCGTTCGGCCTTCAACGAGGTCGAATTCAAGGGCCGCGTCGTGATCGGCGAAGGCGAGCGGGACGAAGCCCCGATGCTCTACATCGGCGAAGAAGTCGGCACCGGGAAGGGCCCCGAAATCGACATCGCGCTCGACCCGCTGGAAGGCACGACGCTGACCGCCAAGGCCATGGCCAACGCGCTCGCCGTGCTCGCCATAGCCCCGCGCGGCGGCCTGCTCTACGCGCCGGACACCTACATGGACAAGATCGCCATCGGGCCCGGTTTCCCCGAAGGCCTGATCAGCCTCGACGCCTCGCCCGCCGATAACATCAAGGCGCTCGCCAAGGCCGCCAAGCGCAAGGTCGAAGACATGACCGTCTGCGTGCTCGACCGTCCGCGCCACCAGGACATGATCGACTCCCTGCGCTCGGCCGGCGCGCGCATTTCGCTGATCACCGATGGTGACGTCGCCGGCGTGATCGCAACGACTGACGCCGCCACCGGCATCGACATGTATGTCGGCCAGGGCGGCGCCCCGGAAGGCGTGCTAGCGGCCGCAGCCCTGAAGTGCGTAGGCGGACAGATGTTCGGCCGCCTCGTCTTCCGCAATGATGACGAGAAGAAGCGCGCCGCCCGCACCGGCATCACTGATTTCGGCAAGACTTATTCGCTGAACGAACTCGCCTCCGGCGACACCGTTTTCTGCGCCACCGGCGTCACCAACGGCACCATGCTGAACGGTGTTCACCACAAGGACGGCCGCGTCCATACCCACACCCTTGTCATGACGTCCACAGACGGCATGGTGCGCTATGTCCGGAGCTCGCGGAAAGTCTGAGCTACCTTGAACCCCTCTCCCGCTTGCGGGAGAGGGGCAGGGGTGAGGGTCTACAGCGTTCTCGCCATAACGATATCGTCGAACAGCTTGGTGCCGACCTGAAACTGGCGTGTCCCGGCAAGGGTAAAGCCGTGCCGCTTGTAGAAAGCCACAGCGCGGTGGTTGTCCTGATAAGTGCCGAGCAGGAGGCGCGGGGCGCCGCGCGCGCGGGCATCCTCTAGGGCGGCGAGCATCAGGCCCTGGCCAATCCCGGCGCCGTGAAACCGGGAGAAGGCATAGATCCGCTTCAGTTCCACGTCGCCATCCTGCAGCGTGATAGGCAGGTCCGGCAAGCAGTTCACGGCATAGCCGACCGGCGCGCCGGTCGCGGTGAATTCGGCAATCCAGACAGAGGCGTAAGGATCCGCCAGATAAGCGTCATACACGGCGCGCGAATGCTGGCGCGTGCAGTAGGCGATCATGTCCAGGCCGTCGATGATCTCGGTATAGGACTCAAGGAACGTGGCCGCGCCGATATGGCTCAGGGCTTCGGCGTCGCTGGCCCCGGCGCGGCGGATGCGGAACTCAGACATGCGCGGCTCCGCGGCGCGCCAGCAGCGCATCGATGGCCGCAATGGCCTGCGCAAGGCGCGTGTCATAGACCCCGGTGATCAGCACATGGGGCGTGCTGTTCGCACGGATCAGCTCGAGGAAACGGGCATGCATCCACTCGCGGATCTTCTCGCCGTCGCGCACGCCGTCCTGCACAAAGGGAACGTCCGGGGACGGAATGAGATAGAGGTCAACGATGTCCCGCGCGCCGATGGCATCCACCTCCGGGTGGCGCGTGCCGGCATAGCGCTCGAACCATGTGGCGGTGGCAAACGCGTTGGTATCGCAAATCAGCACGCGGTTCGCTCGTTTGGCCGCTTCGTTTTCCCGGCTCTGCTGCACTTCGGCGATATGGATGAACTCGTCGTCCGTCCAGGCCGGAATTTCTCCGGGCACGTCCTGTTCGGCAATCTTCTTTTCCCAATGCTCGCGCCCATACTCGGCCACCCAGACGGTAGCGTAATGCGCGGCGAGCTGCTCGCACAGCGTCGTCTTGCCCACGGACTCGGCGCCGATCAGGACTATTCGGAGGATTGTGCGATCGGCCATGTCTTCACTGATTTCCGCCATGCCAGCAGCCCCATCACCGCCATGCCCAGGAATACACCGTAAAGCAGTGCGGTAAGGTTAAGGCCGCGCGAAATATAGAGGGGAACATAGATCACGTCGGCGAGTATCCACAGGTGCCAGCATTCGAGCTTCTTGCGGCTCTGCAACCATTGCGCCGAAAGGCTGATGGAGGTGGTCAGCGCGTCCCAGAATTTCGCCGCGCCGCCCAGCTTGCCGAGCAGCAACCAGAGGAAGGCGGTGGCGGCTGCGATAAACACCGCGATGAAGGCCAGCTCGCGCCTCGAGGTGCGCTGCACCTGCAACTCCGTGCGGTTTTCGCCGCCGAAAAGCCAGAGATACCAACCGATCAGGTTCAGCGCGAAATAAACGACCTGCAGGCCGGAGTCCGCATACAGACGATATTCGTAGAAGATCCACGCATAGGCCGCGACGTTGAGCAGGCCGAGCGGGAAGTTCCAGACGCTTTGGCGCACCACCAGCCAGACGCAAATGACGCCGGTCACGAAGGCGCCCGCTTCCAGCGCTCCCGCCGCGCCGGTGGCCCAGGCAGCATACGCAATGCCTATGGTGGTGAGCAGCAGCAGGCCCGGCACGCCCAGTTCAATGAGGCGGTTTCCGGATGTGCGGGAAGGTTCGGTCTGCGTCATCCGGTTGTCAGTTTGAGGGGTGGAAGGGGCCGGTCGCTCCGGCCAGCCCCGTCCATCTGCCTCAGGCCTTGCCCATCGCGTCTTCGAAGTTCTGCGCCACCTTCTCGATGAAGCCTTCCGTGGTCAGATAATTCTGCTCGGGGCCGACAAGGAGGGCGAGGTCCTTCGTCATGAAGCCGGCTTCGACGGTCTTGACGATGGTCTCTTCCAGCGTGCGGGCAAACTTGCGCACCTCCGGCGTGCCGTCCATCCGGCCGCGGTGGTCGAGACCCTGCGTCCAGGCATAGATCGAGGCGATGGAGTTGGTCGAGGTTGCCTCGCCCTTCTGCCAGTTGCGGTAGTGGCGCGTCACGGTGCCGTGCGCCGCTTCGGCTTCCACCGTGTTGCCATCCGGCGAGAGCAGCACGGAGGTCATCAGGCCGAGCGAACCATAGCCCTGCGCCACGGTGTCGGATTGCACGTCGCCGTCATAGTTCTTGCACGCCCAGACATAGCCGCCGGACCATTTCATGCACGCCGCCACCATGTCGTCGATCAGGCGGTGCTCATAGGTGCCCTTGAAAGCCGCGAACTTGTCCTTGAACTCGGTGTCGAACACTTCCTGGAAGATGTCCTTGAAGCGGCCGTCATAGGCTTTCAGGATCGTGTTCTTGGTCGAGAGGTAAACCGGCCACTGGCGCTGCACGCCGTAGGTGAAGGTCGCGCGCGCAAAGTCGCGGATCGACTCGTCCAGGTTGTACATGCCCATCGCGATGCCGGCCGACGGGAAGTCGAACACTTCCTTCTCGATCACCTTGCCGTCCTTGCCTTCGAACTTCATCGTCAGCTTGCCGGCGCCGGGCACCACGAAATCGGTCGCCTTGTACTGGTCGCCGAACGCATGGCGGCCGATCACGACCGGCTTGGTCCAGCCGGGCACGAGGCGCGGGATGTTGGAGATCACGATCGGCTCACGGAACACCACGCCGCCGAGGATGTTGCGGATCGTGCCGTTGGGGCTCTTCCACATCTTCTTGAGGCCGAATTCCTCGACCCGCTGCTCGTCCGGGGTGATCGTCGCGCACTTCACGGCGACGCCGTATTTCTTGGTCGCCTCGGCCGAATCGATCGTCACCTGGTCATCGGTGGCGTCGCGGTGCTGGATCGAAAGGTCGTAATATTTCAGGTCGATATCGAGATAGGGGTGGATCAGCTTGTCCTTGATGACCTGCCAGATGATCCGGGTCATTTCGTCCCCGTCCATCTCCACAACCGGGTTTTTGACCTTGATCTTCGACATGTTTTCGAATCCTTGCGCTGTAACGGAGTAGCGCGCGCTATAGCAGACGCAGGCCCCCCGTCAAAACCGGATAGAACATGGCAGACCTGCACTCGCCCGCCATCCTCCTGCACACGCCCCAACTCGGCGAGAACATCGGCGCCGCCGCCCGCGTGATGCTGAACTTTGGCCTCACCGACCTGCGCCTGATCGCGCCGCGCGATGGCTGGCCGAACCCCGCCGCCGACACCATGTCCGCCGGCGCGCTGGAGCAGGGCGTCACCGCCCGCGTGTTCGATACGCTCGAGGCCGCCATGGCGGGCCTCACCTTCGCCGTCGCCACCACCGCCCGCCCGCGCGGCATCGAGAAACCGGTGCTGGACACGCCGCAGGCCGTCTCCGCCCTTGCGGCCCATCCCGGCCAGGCCGGCGTCCTCTTCGGCGGCGAGAAATCCGGCCTGCCGAACGAGGCCGTCGCACTCTGCGATGCGATCCTCACCTATCCGGTCAATCCCGGCTTTGCCTCGCTGAACCTCGCCCAGGCGGTCGGCATCTTCTGCCACCAGTGGGGCGCCGGCGCCGGCCTCGGCGGCCGCTTCGAAGGCAAGAACGAAGGCGTCGGCGCCCCGGCCTCCCGCGAGGAGGTCATCGGCATGTTCGAACACTTCGAAGCCGAACTCGACCGCGCCGGCTATTTCTACCCGCCCGAAAAAACCCCCGTGATCACCAACAACCTCCGCAATGCCCTGATCCGCGCTCAATGGACCGAGCAGGAAGTCCGCACATTCCGTGGTGCCATCAAGGCTCTCACGCTTGGAAGAGGGAAGGCCCGCGTGAAGCGCGAGGATTGAGGGGGGCAGTCTCTCCAGCCGTGACGCCGGACAGCGGCTGAAAAATCGTCGAGCGCCGGCCTGTGCTCCAAGGGCTTTCATTCATCCGGGAAAGGCGCAGTGTGGCACCGCACGACCTGCGGAGCCGACCGGCCATGTTGTTCAAGATGATCCTCGATGGCGCAAAGGATGAGGAACGCGCGATTGCGCGCGGGTTCCTGAAGCATATCGTGGCCGGGATAGCGGCCGGACTTGCATTCGGCGGCCTCGTTCTGGTTTGCCTATTCATTGTCTTCGCCAAACTCGAGTTGCAGGTGCCCCTGATCTTCCTCGTCGCGGCCCTGCTGCAATTCGGCCCGATTGGCGGATTGATAGGGGCAGCCATCCACCTGTCACGGATTTCGGAGCGCACTTCGCCCGCCAGCGATGATGATGAAGACGACGGTCCCGGCGGCGGCACGAAGTCTCCCGTGGTGTTTGCGCCGGACCCGTCGAAACGCGCGCCCCAGTTTTCCGCAGCGCCTTCACCCGGCTGATGCGTCCAAGCCGCGCGGCCAGATAAGGTCCGCGGCCGGAGGCATGCACTCTTCCGCAGAAACCCACGGAACCAAGGCGCGCGCTCCGAATTGGTAATGACGGGGCCAAGCCACCAATCCACCCAACCCTGCAGCGCCGCCGCTGAGTCGAAGGAATGCAAGCCATGCTGGACGGTCTCGCAAACTGGATTACCGCTCATGACGCGGTCATCGCGCTTGTCATCCTGTTCGCCATGGTCATCTCCTTCGCGCTGGAACGCGTGCCCCCGGTCACCACGGCCGTCGTCGCCGCCGCCGCCTGCTTCGCCTTCGGCCTCATCCCGCAGGAGGAGGCGCTGCTGCCCTTCTCCAACTCCGCGCCGATCTCCATCGCCGCCCTCTTTATGCTCACGGCCGCCCTGCAGCGCACCGGCGTGCTCGACCGGATGGCGCAGATGGTGATCAGCGCGGCGGCCAGCGGCAGCTGGATCTCGCTCGTCCTGATGACCCTCATGGTCCTCCTCGCCTCCGCCTTCATCAACAACACCGCGGTCGTCCTCGTGCTGATCCCAGTCGTCATCGCGCTCAGCGAAACCCTGAAAATCTCCAAGCGCCGCCTGCTCATCCCGCTCTCCTACCTCTCGATCATGGGCGGCACGCTGACCCTGATCGGCACCTCGACCAACCTGATCGTCGCCGGCGTCGCCACTCGCGCGGGTCTCGAGCCGTTCACGATCTTCGAGATCTCCGGCGTCGGCCTCGCGGTCGTCACCGCCGGCGTCCCGATCCTGATGGTGCTCGGCTATTTCCTGCTGCCCAAGGGCGGCGATCCGGACCGCAAGGCGGACAAGCCGCTTCTCTTCCTCACAGACCTGTCGCTCCCCGCCGCTGCAGAAGCCGGCGTCGCCCTCCCGCGCAGCGCGGCACTGGTCCGCCATACGCGCACCGGCAAGCCCGAGACACCTGAAACCGCGCCGCCCGAAAGTAAGGACGCCGCCGAAGTCATCGCCCCGGGCGAGCGCCTGTCCGCCCGCCTGACCCTGCCGGAACTGCTGACGATCATCGAGCAGGACAAGTTCGCCTCCGGCATCGCGCGCCGCTCCCCGGGCGAGGGCGAAGAAACCATCCGTGTACAGGCTATCCTCTCGCCGAATGACGCCAATATTGGGCGCCGCGCCGACCAGCTCAGCTACCTTTCGGCCCGCCCGGTCCGGCTGCGCGGCATCGCGCGCCATGGCAACCAGCCCGGCCCGGAACTCGCCTCCACCCGCCTGCGCGCGGGAGACCACCTGCTGCTCGAAGGCACCGAACGCGCCATCGACGCGCTCGCCGCCACCTCGCCGCTAATCATCACGCGCGACCTGCCCGAGAAGCCCTTCCGGCGCGAAAGTGCAGGCTTCGCCATCGCGATCATCGCGGCCGTCATCGCGGCCGCCGCCACCGGCCTCGTCTCGCTCCCTGTCGCGGGCATCATCGGCCTCGGCGCGATGCTCGTGCTCGGCTGCCTCACCATGGAAGACGCCTGGCGCGCGCTCGACCCCAGCGTGCTCGGCCTGATCGTCGCCATGCTGATCGTCGGCTCGGCCCTGCAGACCACCGGCGCGGTGGACCTGATCGTCAACGCCGCCGTGCCCATCTTCATGCAGCTGTCGCCCTTCTGGGCCCTCGTCGCGATCTACGCCCTGACCTCGCTGCTCACCGAGATCGTCACCAACGCCGCCGTCGCCGTCGTCGTCACGCCCATCGTCATCTCGCTCGCCGCGCTGATCGGCATCGACCCGCGCGCCCTCGTCGTCGCCGTCATGTTCGGCGCCAGCGCGAGCTTCGCCTCGCCCGTTGGCTACCAGACCAACACCCTGGTCTACGCCGCCGGCAATTACCGCTTCTCGGACTTCCTGAAGATCGGTGTACCGATGAACATAATCATCGGTCTGATCAGCTGCATGGCGATCTCGTACTTCTACGGCGTGTAGCAGGATGGCGCCCGGGGCCCTCAGGCCGTGCGGCTCTCGTTCCGGGATGGAGCCGCAGCCGCCAGCCGGCCAAGATGCCCTGCAAGGCGCACGGCGAGAACTGAAATCAGGTATGTGGGATTGGCATAGCTTCCCGTACGAAACAATCCGGCGCCGGCCACGTAGAGGTTCTCTGTTCCGTGCACACGACAATCGGCATCGGTGACGCTGGTCTTCGGGTCGCGGCCCATGCGCAAACCGCCGATATGGTGGTAGCTGCTGGAACTGATGACGCGCAGCGTGCCCTGAGGGCGCGCATGGTCTACCCGGCCGATCCCTGAGGCTAGCACGGCGGCTTCGAATACTTCCTGGGCGGCGATGGTCTTCATCTGGTCGGCCTCATGCCAGCGCCAGTCGAGCGTCACCCTGTTCTGGCCGAGGGAGTCCTTCTCCGGGCTCGGGAGAATCCGGTTGCCGGCATGCGGCGCCTGCTCCGCCATTTGCACCACTTCGAAGACGGAGTATCGCCGCACCGCCCGTGCGTTCTGCGACCATCCGCCCTTGAGCATGCTGGACCAGGGCATGAGCGCGCGCTGGATGACATGATTGGCGAGTAGGTCCGTGCCCGCCAGCGCGTTGCGGATATCGGTGAGGCGCGGCAGCTTCCCGTTTTCCATCCGTGTACGAATGGCCATGGCGCCTTCCGACGCCGCATAGGCGCGCTCGTCCATCTCTCCGCCCCACTGGTAGGAGGGGTCGCGCGGAAAAAGCTGGCTTGAAAGGCCCAGAACGCCGCCCTTCCGGACACGCGCGTCCGATACGCAAAGATGCACCATGGCGGGCGCCGGATCCTCCGGGCGGATGTCATAGCGCCGGAGCTCGCCGATGAGCGATGCGCTGGACGGATAGAACACGCCGCCATGAACCGCGGGATGATCCATGAAGTAGCGGCCCAGAACATCCTGCGCATTGCCCGGGGCATGCCCGTTCGGCATGCGGGACGCGAACAGCAGCTTGCAGGCGTTGAACGCCCCGGCGGCGACCACGAACCGCCCCGCCTTGACCCTGAACCCGTGACCCGGACGGGTGATGATGCGCGCGCCAACCACACGTGCACCCTCGAACTGCAGTTCTGTTGCTACGGCGTTCAGCAGAACTGATACCAACCTGCGTTGATCGTCATCCATGAGCCCATTCTCGCAGACCGATGGACATGATTTTCCACGGTCGCTGCGCGAGCTTTTCCCAAGCTTCGCAGCAGAGGGCGACGATCTGCTCGTAGTCTGTGAAGATGCGGTTT
>JBBSDJ010000113.1:0-8711 GCA_038249555.1 Caulobacterales bacterium | reverse complement strand
TGATGTGGTGACGCCGCTGTCGACCGCCTGGGAACTTTCCAAGGCCTGGCCGAAAGCCGAGCTGCACATCGTGCCGGACGCCGGCCACTCCTCCATGGAGCCCGGCATCATCGACCGCCTTGTTCAGGCCACGGACGATTTCGCAGATCAGCTGGCGGTCAGGTCGCGCGCCTAAAGGGCGTTATCGGAGAGACGCGGTTTGGCCCTAAACCGCCGGTCGCTTCACGACGAGACTTTGGCCCGAAACTCAAGGGTCAGGTCAATGATCACATCAATCCTAGCCTGGCGCGAAGCAGCGCGCCCGCGCGGCGGAATACACGGCGCGCTCAGCTTGCCAGGTCAAGCAGGTGCGGGCGCGGTTCCACCAGCTCGGGCATGCCGATCCAGTATCCCTGCATTTGGTCGCATCCGAATGACGCAACGAGCGCCGCAGTCTCAGCGCACTCGATGCCCTCGACAGTACAGGAGATGCCGAGTTCATGCGCAAGCGACATGGTCGCCTTGAGGATTTTCTGGGTAGTGGCGCGGTCCCTCAGTTCACCAACGAAGGCCCGGTCCAACTTGATCTTGTCGAGCGGCAGCCGGTCGAGCATCGCAAGAGAGGAATAGCCCGCGCCGAAATCATCCAGTACCACGCGGAAGCCGAGTGTCCGCGCCTGTTCGAGCACGGCGCAATTCTCCGTTACGTTCCTGAAGGCAACTTCCTCGGTGATCTCAAGCTCAATCCGTTGTGGCGGAATGCCATGCTGGGCGATTACGCCGCCGAGCTTGCGCAGGAAATGCCGGGAGGTGAGCTGCGATGGCGAAACATTTATCGCGAGCGACCAGCTGGTCCCGGCAAGCGCTGGCAAGGCCTGATGCAGGGTTGACCAAAGCATGTCGTTGAGCAGGCCGAGGCGCTCGGCGATGGGGATGAAATCCTGCGGCGCGGGATCACGCGGGAAACCGCTGTCCGGCCAGCGCGCCAAAAGTTCCATTGTGACGATCTGGCCGCTTTTGACCGAGACGATCGGTTGCAGCGCGGTTCGGATCCGGCCCTTCGCAAGCGCATGGCGGAAGGCGATCTCGATCGCGGAAGACGCTAGTGCAGCCTGATCGGTCACTGGATCAAACTCAGCAACGCCAAGATGCTCGACCTTGGCGCGCCGCATCGCAACATCGGCTGAGTGCAGCACCTCCGATACAGATGTGCTCTCGCCTCCGGCCCTGACCCATCCCATTGATGCGCCTACCGAGACATCCCCAGAAACAGATTGGATCGGCGCCGTCAGGCAATTGTGGAGCGCCAGGATCTGGAGGTCTGCCGGGAGCGTATCTGCGGGCGCTGCAAAAAGTGCAGCAAATTCGTCCCCGCCGAGGCGCGCGGCCCCGAGCATGTCCGGTTGTTCGTTGAGGCGCCGGCCGATCTCCATCAGAACCTGATCACCGACCGCATGACCATATTGATCGTTGAGTGGCTTGAAGCGGTCGAGGTCAATGAAGACAAGGGTCAGCGGCCGGCCGGTGTTTTTCTGGGCCGCCACAAGCTCAACGAAAGAGCGCCGGTTCTGCAGGCCTGTCAGGGGATCTTCCGCGGCAAGCCGCGTCTTCTCGCTCACGAGGTTTTTAAGGCGGTCGCGGATCTTCAGGTTCTGGACGGTCGCCGTCATCATGTAACCAAAGATCGCTATGATCGCGAAGATGGTGATGATCTTGTGGTTGGTCGTCAGTATTGGGTCAAACAGGGTGATTACGGTCGCGGCAATGAAGCCCAAAAGGCACGGAATGCCCGTCGTCAACGTTTGAATTCTGCTTGTATTATAGAGAAGCGAGACGTGGACCATAATGCCGATCAGCAAGGTCAGACCGAGCAGCCGATAACTGAGTCCCTCGGCTATAAAAACGAGTGCGGCGAAGACCCAGAACAAGGTCCCAGAGGTTCTCTGCAAAATCAGGCGAGCCAGCTGCTGTCTACAAAATGGTGCATCCAGTCGCTGGTGGAAAGCAAAGCGTCGCTCCACCCATTCATTCTGCAGGATCAGAAAACACCAGGCGAGTGAGATCGCCGGGTGGACGATCCACATGGACAAGACGGTCAACCCCAGAAGCACGACTAGCCGGCCAACCCAATCGGCCTTCAGCCGTGCTGCAATATCGAACGCAGCGGCATGTTCGGCCTTGAGCGACCAATCGGGCCCGAGTACCCGTCGCAGCGATGTGCTGATAGAGAGCGTCATCCCCCATACTTAACAAAACTTAGTTCATGCCGCGCGAAACACGGCCCAAGATTTTGCGGACAAGATTAACCTGTCGTTCAAAAACGCCGTCACTTCCGGCTGCCTAAATCTTCTCCGATTGGATGTCAGGCGACGAGAGTTCCCGCTGCTCCTGAAGCGCGGCGCTGGGTTTGGCTTCAATCAACGCACCTTGATCTGCCCCGGTCTTTGCACAAAAGGCGTTCTTGAGCGGCAATGATGCATCAATGATTGCTATCGGCGGATTGTGTTGAAAAAGTCCCAAAAACTAGAAAAATCGACCTTTCCATCTGTATACGGATGAAAATTGACCTTGTAATCATTTAGTTTTATCGTTCCGTCTTCACAACGAAATGATGAACTTGGACTTTTTCAACACAATCGGCGACTTCCCGCCGTTCGCGCAGACGCCCGGACCGCCCGCGCCTTGTTCCGCCATCGGCGGCGTCAGGCGTCCTTGCGGAACTCGACGCCCTCGAACTTGCCGGACGTGCGCCAGCCTTCGATGTAATTGAAGAAGGCCACGGCCCCTGCCGGATAACCGACGAAGTAGCGTGCCTGGGGACCCGGATCACGCCCTTCGTTGTTGTAATAGCCCGGCGTGCAATCGGGCGAGCCGATCATCAGCCCCATGCCAGACAGAAGCAGGTCCACCCACTCGTCCTCGGCCTGTTTGCTGACCTCAACTTCCTTTGCGCCCATTGCCTCGGCGTGGCTGACGATCAGGGAGATCGTCCGCGCGGAGTCGACGAGGTTGTGCGGGTAGTTGGAAATCAGGTTCGCCGCCTGCGTCGCCTGGACGAGGAAGGCGTTCGGGAAATTGTGGACGTGCATGCCGTGCTTGGTGCGCATGCCGTCGGCCCAGTATTGCGACAGCGTGCCCCCGCCGCGGCCCTTGGGATCGAAGCCGGTGCGCCGCTCCAGCGGCGTGCCCACTTCGAAGCCCGAGGCGTAGACGATGCAGTCCACCTCATACTCCACGCCGTTCACGACGACGCCTTTTTCAGTGATCCGCTCCACACCCTTGCCATCAGTATCGATCAGGTGCGCCGCAGGTTCGTTGAACGCCTGCAGGTACTGGTCGTGGAAGCAGGGCCGCTTGCAGAGCTGGCGGTACCAGGCCTTCAGCTTCTCGGCGGTTTCGGCGTCCGTGACGACCGCTTCGGCGCGCTGGCGGATCTCTTCCATCTTCTCATGGTCGGCGTCCTCATAGGCGGCCAGCATGCCCATCGGGTTTCGCTGATCGGCCGGCAGCTGAAGGATGCGGTTGCGGATGCGCTTGGCGAGATCCGTCCAGCCGTCTTGCACCAGATCCTCCGGCGCCATCCCGATACCCGCCTGGTTCTGCGTGAAGTTCTCCAGCCAGCGCTGCTGCCAGCCCGGCGTCGCGATCGAGGAAAACCATTCCGGATCAATCGGACGGTTGTCGCGCACATCGATGGACGACGGCGTGCGCTGGAAAACGTAGAGCGCCTTGGCGGCGCGCGCGAGATGCGGGACGACCTGCACGGCGGTGGCGCCGGTTCCGATGATCGCGACGCGCTTGTCCTTCAGCTTGTCCAGCGGCGCGCCGTTCGGATCGCCGCCGGTATAGTCATAGTCCCAGCGGCTGGTGTGGAAGGCGTGGCCCTTGAAGTCCTTGATGCCGGGAATGCCGGGCAGCTTGGGCGTATTCAGCGGGCCGGTGCCGAGGCCGATGTATTTTGCGGTGAAGTTGTCGCCGCGGTTCGTGCGGATGACCCAGACGCTGCGCGCCTCGTCCCAGGATAGGTCCTCGATGACAGTGTGGAAGAGGGCGTTCTCGTACAGCCCGTAATGCTGCCCGATGCGCTGGCACTGCTGCAGGATTTCCGGCGCGTGCGCATACTTCTCGCTCGGCATGTGACCGGTCTCTTCGAGCAGCGGCATGTAGATCATCGAGGCGGTGTCGCACTGCGCGCCGGGATAGCGGTTCCAGTACCAGGTGCCGCCGAAGTCTCCGCCTTTCTCGATGATGCGGACGTCGTTGATCCCGGCTTCCTTCAGCCGGGCGCCGGTCACAAGGCCGGCAAAGCCGCCACCGACGAAGGCAAAGGTGACGTGGTCCGTCTTCGGCGCGCGCGGGGTGACCGGCGTGTAGGGGTCTTCAAGGTATTCGTCGAACAGGCCGGCGATCCGGGTGTACTGATCATTGCCGTCGCTGCGCAGGCGCTTGTCGCGTTCGACGCGGTAGCGTTCGCGGATCGCGTCCTTGTTGATGGGCTTGCGTTGGATCTGCGCCGCGTCGTCGGCCATCGTGGTACCTCTCCCGTTCGTCCTGCGCCCTGCTTGGCGGTCAGCCGGAAAGATAGACTATCAGGCCTGCCTGCCTAGCCGTGACCCAAGGGCGCCGGTCCCGGAAAAATGAGGTTGGCAGCGCCCTACTCCGCCGGCGGCGGCGCCCAGTTCGGACCGAGCAGCGATTCCAGCGCGCCTGGCAGCGGCACGTGGTACTGGTCCTGGATCTTGTCGAGGAAGCCGAAGACCAAGATCACGCCGATGAAAGGCGGTACGAACCAGCGCATCAGGAAGCGCCAGACGTTCATGACCATGCCCTCGCCGAGTTCAGACACCAGCATGTCGCGGCTGAGCACCCAACCGGCAAAGATCGCGGCGAGCAAGCCGCCGAGCGGCAGCAACAGACCCTCGGTCATGAAGTCCATGAAGTCGAGATAATCGAGCGAGAAGACATAGGCTGCGCCGATCATGAACAGCACGAAGCCGACGCCGATGGCCGCGCCGAAGCGCGTGACGCCTTCGCGTTCCTCGAGCCAGGAGACGCCGACTTCCATCAGCGAGATCGACGAGGTGAAGGCCGCAAACAGCGCCAGCGAGAAGAACACGATGGCAAACAATGTGCCGCCCGGAATGGCCTCGAAGGCCACCGGCATCGACACGAAGAACAGGCTCGGGCCCGCCGCAGGATCAAGGCCGGCGGCGAACACGATCGGGAAAATGGCGAAGCCCGCAATCAGGGCAACGAACGTGTCTGACGCCGCAATGATTCCGGAGGCGCGCGGGATGTTCGTCTCCTTGGTGAGGTAGGCGCCATAGGTGATCATCAGGCCGACGCCGACGCCTATGGAGAAGAAGGCCTGACCGAGCGCCGCCAGCAACGTCTTGAACCCGACATCTTCCCATTTCGGCTCGAAGATGAACGCGAAGGTCCGGGCCGTGTCGCCATTGGCGACCGCGAAGCCGACCACCACGACGAGCATGATGAAGAACAGCGGCATCAGGATGGTCGCCGCCTGTTCGAGGCCGCCTTTGACGCCGCGTCCGACCACAATGACGTTGGCCGCGATGAACAGCGCGAGCAGCATCAGCATGTACCAGCGCGACTGCATCGGCATTTCGCCCTGGCCGATGGTGTTGAGGAAATTCTGGCCGGATTCCGCCGCGGTCGTCCCGCTCAGATCGCCGCCGATGGCCTGGATGATGTAGGCGAGCAGCCAGGATGAGATCACCATGTAGAAGGTCAGGATGAAGAAGGCCGTCAGCGCCCCGATCCACATCGAGATGCCCCAGTTCTGGCTGCGGTTCTCGGCGCGGGCCAGCGATTGCACGCCCTCGATGGCAGACATGCCGGACTTCCGGCCCATGGCGTATTCGCCCATCATCAGCGGCAGCGCGACGAAGGCGACGCAGCAGATATAGATGAGAATGAAGGCCCCGCCGCCATTCTCGCCGGCGGTATAGGGAAAGCGCCAGAAATTGCCGAGGCCCACCGATGAGCCGATGGCCGCCATGATGAAGGCGAACCGCGAACTCCAGTTTTCAGTCTTGCGGCCGATCTGTGCCATGAATCATGCTCCCCGAGGCATTGTTTCGCCGGACCCTAGCCATCCGGAGGCAAAGATCAACGCGAATTGACGCGGGCGAACTAGAACAGGCCGCGCGAGGAAAGTTTCTCGTCCTGGTGCAGGTGCGCCGACAGGATCAGCCCGAAACAGGCCATCACGGTGATCAGCGCGGTGCCGCCATAGGAGATCAGCGGCAGCGGCATGCCGAGCACCGGCAGCAGGCCCAGCACCATGCCGCTGTTGAAGATCGCAAAGAAGGCAATGGTCGAGGTCGCGCCGATCGTGGCGAGGCGGCCAAACCAGCTTTTGTTGCGCGCCGCCACCCGGAACGACCAGACGAACAGGAAAGCGAACACGGCGAGCAGGCCGACCGCGCCGATGAATCCGAACTCCTCGGCGATGACCGTCAGGATGAAGTCGGTCTGCTGCTCGGGCACGTATTCCTGCTGGGACTGGATGCCCTGCAGGTAACCCCGGCCGCTGAAACCGCCGGCGCCGATGGCGATCTTCGCCTGTTCGATCTGGTAGCTTTCGCCGAGCCCGTTGGTCGCCTCGCCTGTGATGCCGGCAATCAGCGTATCGACGCGCTCGCGCTGGTAGGGCTCCAGCACGAAGCTATAGATCGCGGGAACCGACAGCAGGCCGATGCCGATGGCGGCTGCGACCCAGCGCATGGCGATCCCGGCAAAGAAGATGATCATCGCGCCCGAGGCGGCCAGCGCCAGCGCGGTCGAAAGGTTTGGCTGCTTGAACACCAGCGCTGCCGGAACCAGCATGATCAGCAGGGCGCCGCCATGCACCAGCAAGGGCGGGCTCTGGCCATTGGTCGGCATCATGCGCTGGTAATAGCTGGCGAGCGCCATCGTCACGGCGAGCTTTGCGGGCTCCGACGGCTGCAGTGTAATCGGGCCGAGGGTCAGCCATCGCGCCGCGCCGCCGCCCATCACGCCGAAGAAATCGACCATCACGAGGAGCACGATCACCACGGCATAGGCCGGCCAGGCAAAGCGGGCCCAGATCCCGAGCGGCAGCAGCGCGAGGCAGATCATCAGCACAAAGCCGACGCCAAGCCGCGTGAGCTGGTCACGCCAGAGGCCGGCTTCGTCCGGAGACGGAGCCTGTGCGACGGGATCCCAGCCAACCGAAAACAGCATCGCCACGCCGGTCAGACCGACGCCGACGATCAGCAGGATGATGCTCCACGGCAGGCGCGCAATGCTGCCCAGCGGGCCGAAGTTGGCAAAGTGCAGCGCGCGCGCCGTTGAGGTGCGCGCTTCGCCGCGGGTAAAGCCGGTATAGCCTTCGCGGCTCATACGGGATCTCCGTCCGTAGACGGCGTGACGGCCGACGCACGCTTGGCATAAACCGGCGTGCGCCCGCTATCCATCTTGATGGCGGCGGCGAGAATGTCCCGGCCTACGGGTGCAGCCGTGCGCGAGCCGCCCTCGCCGTGCTCGACGATGACCGAGACGGCATAGCGCGGATTGTCAGCGGGTGCGTAGGCCACGAACAGCGCATGGTCGCGCAACTCGCGCGCAATCGCCTCGCCGCCGCGAATGCCTTTCGCACGCTCCTCAGCCGAAATCCGGCGGACCTGCGCTGTGCCCGTCTTGCCCGCAAGGCGCGGGCCGCCGAGGCCGAGATCGCCCGAACGGTAGGCCGTGCCGCCTGGCTCGGACGACACGCCGTACATGCCGGCCTTCTGGATTTCCATGATCGTGGGATCAAGCGGCGCGTCCAGCATCTTGTCTTCGTCCGAGGGCGGACCAAATCCGATCAGCTTCGGCTTGATCGGTCCGCCGGTCGCGGCAATCCGCGCCGTCATCAGCGCCAGCTGCAACGGCGTTGTGCCAAGCTGTCCCTGCCCGATGCCGAAATTCAATGTCTCGCCTTCGAACCAGGGCTCTCCCCGCGCCTTCAGCTTCCAGTCCGGATCCGGCACCAGACCGCTGCGCCCGCCGGTCATACCGAGCACGAAGGTCTCGCCGAAACCGAACTTGTGGGACACTTCCGCAATCTTGCGCACGCCGGTGCGCCGCGCGATCTCGTAGAAATACACGTCGCACGAATGCTTGATCGCATCGTGCATGTTCATCGTGCCATGGCCGCCTTTTTTCCAGCAGTGCCAGGTGCGGTTGCCGAAGCGGTAGGAGCCGCCGCAGCGGACGGTGTCGCTGGTCTTGACCACGCCGGCTTCCAGCGCCGCCGTCGCCACCACCATCTTGAAGGTGGAGCCCGGCGGATAGACGCCGCCATGCGCGCGCGGATAGAGCGGAGACCTCGGGTTGTCGCGCAGTTCGGCATAGTCCTTGCCGGATATTCCGTTCACGAACGAGTTCGGGTCAAAGGCGGGGGTCGAGACCATGGCCAGCACGTCGCCGGAGGCCACGTCCATCAGCACGGCGGCGCCGCTTTCACCCTCGAACCGTTCGATCGCCACGCGTTGCAGCTCGGCATCGATGGTGACGAACAGGTCCTTGCCCGCCACGGCGGCATTGGTGGGGTCCTGCTCCAGTTCCTGCATCGGGCGGCCATGCGCGTTGGTCACGACGCGTCGGCGCCCCGGGCGTCCGCGCAGCCAGTCTTCGGCAAACCGTTCCATGCCCTGGCGGCCCACGCGGATGTCCGGGTGGCGGAGCAATTCCTCGAATGTCTT
>JBBSDJ010000112.1:0-8724 GCA_038249555.1 Caulobacterales bacterium | reverse complement strand
TCTGCCAACGGGCGTACCGCATACTGACTGATGAGGTCGGCTTTGCGCCACAGGACATCATCTTCGATCCGAACATCTTTGCGGTGGCCACGGGAATCGAGGAGCACAACAACTACGCGCTGGATTTTATCGAAGCGGCGAAGGTGATCCGCGAGACGTGCCCGGGCTGTCACATCTCCGGCGGGCTTTCGAACGTGTCGTTCAGCTTCCGCGGCAACGAGCCGGTGCGCCGGGCGATGCATTCGGTGTTCCTGTACTACGCGATCCCCGCCGGCATGGACATGGGCATCGTGAATGCCGGCCAGCTCGACATCTATGACGATATCGAGCCCGATCTGCGCACGCGCGTGGAGGATGTGATCCTCAATCGCCGCGCGGATGCGACGGACCGGCTGATCGAGATTGCCGAGCGGTTCAAGGGCCAGAAGGGCAAGACGCAGGAGAAGGACCTGTCCTGGCGCGAAGCGCCGGTGAAGAAGCGGCTGGAATACGCACTGATCCACGGGATCACCGAGTTCATCAATCAGGATACGGAAGAAGCGCGCCTCGCCGCGGAACGGCCTCTGCACGTGATCGAAGGGCCGCTGATGGACGGCATGAATGTCGTCGGCGACCTGTTCGGATCCGGCAAGATGTTCCTGCCGCAGGTGGTCAAATCGGCCCGCGTGATGAAGCAGGCCGTGGCCTGGCTCGAGCCGTACATGGAAGAGGAAAAGCTGCGCCTCGGCACCACGGCAAAGTCCAACGGCAAGGTGCTGATGGCGACCGTGAAGGGCGACGTGCACGATATCGGCAAGAACATTGTCGGCGTGGTGCTCGCCTGCAACGGCTATGACATCATCGACCTCGGCGTGATGGTGCCGGCCGACAAGATTCTCGACACGGCGGTGAGGGAGAAGGTGGATATCATCGGCCTCTCCGGCCTGATCACGCCGAGCCTGGACGAGATGGTGTATGTGGCGAGCGAGATGCAGCGGCGCGGCATGACGCAGCCCCTGCTGATCGGCGGGGCTACGACGAGCCCGGCGCATACGGCGGTGAAGATCGATCCGGTGATCCGCTCGGCGCCGGTGATCCATGTGCTGGACGCAAGCCGCGCGGTGGGCGTCGTCTCGACGCTGCTGAATGATGAGGACCGCCCCGCGCTCGTGGCCCAGACGCGGGCCCGGTATGAGCGCATGCGCGAGGCGCGCAAGGATGGTCCGCCCAAGGAGCGTCTGCCGCTGGCCGAGGCCCGCAAGGCGGCGTTCAAGCTGGATTGGAACAGCTATACCGCGCCGAAGCCGGCGTTCACGGGCGCGCGCAGTTTCGAGGATATCGATCTGGCGACGCTCGCCCGCTATATCGACTGGACGCCTTACTTTTCGGCCTGGGATCTCGCCGGGCGGTTCCCGCAGATCCTCGAGGATGACAAGGTCGGCGAGGCAGCGCGCGGGCTTTGGCGCGACACGGAAGCGATGATGCAGCAGCTGATCGGTGAGGCCTGGTTCAAGCCGAAGGCGGTCGTCGGCTTCTGGGGCGCGAACGCGGTAGGCGACGACATAAGGCTTGAGACCGGCGACACATTCTTCACGCTGCGCCAGCAGATGGTGAAGGATAATGAGCGCGCGAACTATGCATTGTCCGATTTCGTGGCGCCGGAAGGCGAGGACTGGATTGGCGCATTCGTGGTGACAGCGGGCGCCGAAGCTGACGCCATTGCCGAGGACTTCAAGGCGAAGGGGGACGACTATTCGTCGATCATGTGCAAGGCGCTGGCTGACCGGTTTGCCGAGGCGATGGCGGAGTACATGCACGCGCGGGTGCGCAAGGAGCTCTGGGCCTACTCGCCGGACGAGGCGCTGACGACCGAAGAGCTGATCGCCGAAAAGTATCGCGGCATCCGCCCGGCGCCAGGCTATCCCTCGCAGCCCGAGCATACGGAGAAGGCCACGCTGTTCAAGCTGTTGGACGCCGAGAAACATATCGGTGTGTCGCTGACTTCCAGCTATGCCATGAGCCCGGCAGCGTCCGTATCCGGACTATACCTCGCGCACCCGGACGCGATCTATTTCGCGCTGGGACGGATCGAGCGCGACCAGGTCGAGGACTATGCCCGCCGCAAGGGCTGGGACACCAAGACCGCCGAGCGCTGGCTCGCGCCGGTGCTGAACTACGATCCCTTCGTGCTGGTCGAGGCGTGAGGCGTGCGCCTGCAGGCCGTCACGCTGGTGGTGCCAGACTACGATGAAGGCATCGCTTTCTTTGTCGGCAAACTCGGGTTCGAGCTGATCGAAGATACGCCGCGCGGCGGCGGGAAGCGCTGGGTCTTGGTCGCGCCGCGGGGCGGAGAGACGCGGCTGCTTCTGGCGGAAGGCAAGGGTGAGCGCCAACGCGCGGCCATCGGGAACCAGACTGGCGGGCGAGTCGGTTTCTTTCTGGAGACGGATGATTTTGACAGCGATCATGCGGCCTTTGTGCAGCGCGGCGTGACCTTCACGGAGGCGCCGCGCCGGGAAGAGTATGGAACGGTTGCTGTATTCCGCGACGAGTTTGGTAATCTCTGGGACCTGATCCAGTACCGTTAGTCTTCAAGATAGTCCGCCGGCTCGACGAGAGAGAAGCCCGGCGTGTTTTCGGCGAAGTGGCGCAACCAGTAGGCGTGGCCGGAACCGTAGAGCACGATGACACGGTCGCCGGGTTTGGTCGCCGCGGCGATCTTGCCGAAGGTAAGCGCATTCCGGGCATACCAGCCATAGTTCAGCTGCGCGCCGGGCTGGCTTTCGGCATCGGCAAGTTCCAGCAGGCCGTAGTAGAAGGCATTGTGCATCGCCTTGATCTGCACCTGATCATTTCGGCGCGCGAGCAGCTGCGAAATGGTTTCGGTTTTCTGCGCTTCTGAAAATTCGGCGGCTTCGGCCTGCACTTCGGCGATCATCGCATTGGTCACGTCGACGCCTTTAGCGGCTTCGAAGGCCTGCACCTTGTCGAAGGGAAAAAAGTCGATCTCGCCTTCGCGCGTATCGACACCGTAGACGCGGTCTATGCCGAGCGTGTTGGCGAGCCGGTAGCCGATCTGGGTGATCTCGTTGCGGTCGGAATGAAGCGTCTCCGGATCGAAGTTCACGTAACCGGCGTCGAGCAGGTCCGGATGTTTGCTCTCCGTTTCCACCATGATGGCGGTGGGCTGGAAAACGGCGAGGCGCCGGACCAGCGCTTCGAGTTCGGCCTGGCGTGCAGGGGCGAGCACGTCGTCGGCGTCGATGTTGACGAGATCGGCGCCGGGATTGTCCATGTGGTAGGTGCCGAGAACCATCACCTGCGTTGTGGCAGATGCCACTTCAGGAACGTCAGTGTGTTCCGGCAGTGCAGTGCAGGCGATGGGCAAGGCCAGCAAGCCGAGGGCGGTGAGTCTGGTTTTCATCTCATTCACTCCAGTGTTCGGGATTGAGATGCCTCCACGGGCGCGTCCGGATGCAGGCGGCTGAAATAATGTGAAGCCTAGCGACCTCGCCCCGAGTCGCTATAAGCCACCTCGCTGACATCCTTGTCAGGACGGAGTACCTCATGCCGACACGGCGCCTTCGGGCCGAGAATGCCAAGATCGTTGCGACCCTCGGGCCGCGCAGCCGGACGCTGAGGGAAATACGTGCGCTGGCGGAGGCGGGCGCCGATGTGTTCCGGCTGAACTTCTCGCATGGCAGCCACGAGGATCACCGCGCAACACTGGAGACCGTCCGCAAGGTCGAGGCGCTGGTCGGACGGCCGCTGGCCGCGCTGGCGGACCTGCAGGGACCGAAAGTACGTGTCGGGAGTTTTCCCGGCGGCGAAATGAAAGTGTCGTGGAAGGGCGAGTATCCCCTCATCGCGGCCGAGAGCGCCGACGCGTCCGAAACCATCCCGGTGCCGCACAAGGCGATCCTCGACCAGCTGGAAGTCGGCGACACGATCCTTGTCGATGACGGCAAGCTGATCTTCACGGTGACCGCCGCCGGCAAGGCGCCGCGCGTGCGGGCGGATGTGCCGGGCAAGATTTCCGACAAGAAGGGCTTCACCGTGCGCGGCAAGGCGTTGCCGGTGAAAGCGCTGACCGACAAGGACAAGGCGGACCTCGAGTTCGCGCTGTCGATCGGGGTTGATCTTGTGGCGCTGTCCTTCGTGCAGTCGGTGGCCGACATCGCAATGACAAAGGCGATCATCAATGGCCGGGCGCCGCTGATCGCGAAGCTGGAGAAGCCTGCGGCGCTAGGCGAGCTGCGCGAGATCATCCAGGCCTCGGACGGTGTAATGGTGGCGCGGGGTGATCTCGGCGTGGAGTATCCGCCGGAGGAAGTGCCGGTGATCCAGCGGCGCATCATCCGAGCCGCGCGAGCGGCGGGGCGGCCGGTGATCGTCGCGACGCAGATGCTGGAATCGATGATCGAGAATTCGGCGCCGACAAGAGCTGAAGCATCGGACGTGGCGACAGCGATCTACCAGGGTGCGGACGCGGTTATGCTGTCGGCCGAAACGGCCGTGGGGCGTCATCCGGCGACGGCGGTGGCGATCATGTCGCGCATCATCCGGGCGACCGAGAATGCCGAGGACTATCGCCGGTCCATGCTGCAGTTCGACGGCGACGAGCCCGCGCGCACGGCGATCGATGTGGTCGCGCAGACGTCGCTGGCCATGGCGGAGGCCGAAGGCGCAACGGCGCTGGCTTTGCGCACCGGCGCCTTCGAGCGGCTGGCTAGGTTCTCCCGGGTGCGCGGCAAAACGCCGATCCTCTATGGCTCGATCGACGAGGACCGCGTGCGCCAGGCCTGCCTCCTCTGGGGCGTGCATCCGCACAAGCTCGATGCCGGGGTTGAGAACTGGTACCGTGCCCTGATGAAAGCGTCCGGCCTGGAAGGCCGCGTAGCCTACGCGCGGTGGGCCGGGGACGATGCGCGCTTTGCCTGGGAGATCGGGGTCGGCAAGGGCCTAGATGGCAAGCCGATCACTGGCGTATGATCATCTGCCCCTGGCGGACTTCATAGGAGTGGAGTTCTCCGAGGAAGGTCATACCGAGCAGGGATTGTTCCAGCTCCGTGCGCAGGATGACGGCGTTGACGTTTTCGATCTCGACCTTGCCGACGCGGATGCTCTCCAGCGTGACGGGTGCACCATAGGTAATGCCGCCAGCTGTGCGGATTTCGGAATCGAAGTCGAGTTCTTCCGGCTTCAGGCCCAGGCGCTGGGCATCGAAATAGGTCAGCGCGACGATGCTCGCGCCAGTGTCGACCATGAACTTGACCTGCGTGCCGCTGACGTCAGCGCGGGTCCAGAAGTGGCCATCATCCTCGCGGTCGATGAAGGCGGCGCGAGAACCGGCCGAGGGGGCGGGCTCAGGCGTGGCGACCGCCACGGTCACGGGAGCCGGCGCGGCGGCCTGCTCCTTGAGGCGGGGCGCCACGACGAACGCGATCACCATCGCAATGGCGATGGCCGTGAACATCACTAAGAACAGGTTACGCAGGGCCATGCGTCAGCGTTTTCCCATCAGCTCAAGCCGGGTTATCCGGGCGGGGAGGGTGGCAATCACTGCGTCGCGGCCTTCCGGGCCCATCTGAACCCAGCGGCCGATTTCCGGCAGCGTGCGGCCACAGCCGAGGCAATACCCCGTCTGGCCGTCAACGGCGCAAACCTTGATACAAGGGCTCTTTATCGGAGGGGTGGGCATGACTATAGCAAATACCGGTTGGGGGATTACGGCAAGTCTCGCACAGATCGCGTAATAAATCCTTGCCGGACAGGCCCTGAAATCTTTGATACCTTAAATGCCGCGCAGATGATTTGCGCACGGAGTGACCAGTCTTGAGCGATCCTGCGGCCCAGAAATCCCCCCTTTCGGATGTTCGTGACCTGATTCTTAAGCCGGTGGAGGCCGATATGGCGTCCGGCAAAAGGGTGCGGGAAGCGCTCATGGGCATGGGCCGGGAGGGCGACTTTGGCCGACTTGGCGAGGCCGCCGAGTGGCTGGCGCGCTGGCAGCGCCGGTTCCCGCCGCGGATCGAGAAGCCCACACTGGCGATCTTTGCAGGCTCGCACGGGATTGTGGAACAGGGCGTATCGCTCTCCAGCAACTCCGACACCCGGGCGCATATCGATGCCTTGGCGCAGGGGCGCGCGCCGCTGTCGGCGATTGCGACCCAGGCCGGAGCGACCGTGCGTGTGTTCGAGCTGGCGCTTGACAGGCCGACGCCCAGCATCGCGAAGGAAGCGGCGATGACCGAGCGCGAATGCGCCGCGACCATCGCCTACGGATTTGAAGCCGTTGAAGACAAGCCGGACCTGCTGGCGATTGCCGTGTCCGGCGCCGGTGTCGGCACCGCGGCGGCGGCTGTGGCCTGCGCGCTGTATGGCGGCTCGCCCGACTATTGGGTGCGCCCGAGCGCCCAGACGCCGGCCAGCCTGTCCGAAAAGCGCAGCACCCTGGTGAGCGAAGCGCTGCGGCTGCACCGGGGGCACCTGTCTGACCCGCTTGAAGCGCTGCGCTGCCTCGGCGGCCGGGAACTGGCGGCTTGCGTCGGCGCGATCATCGCGGCGCGGCAGCAAAGCATTCCGGTCGTACTAGACGGCTTCGCGACGACCATTGCGGCCGGCGTGGTCCACGCCGTCTCGAATGTGGCGGTCAGCCATTGCCTCGCGTCTCACATCACGCAGCGGCCGGCGCACGAAGCGGCGCTCGAGCGGATCGGGCTTGCCCCGCTTCTTCAGTTGCAGTTCCAGACCGGCGGCGGGCTCGGTTCGGCGACGGCGATCGGGGTCCTGAAAACCGCCTGCGCGCCCTTCATCGCCAAGCCTGCCAACGCATGACGCTAGGTCAGTGCGGCATTCTTTACGTTTACGTGCACGTCACCTTGCCAGTGCACGGTTTTGACTGACATAGAGTTGCCAATAGGCATCCAGAGGCACCGGAGGACCACCGACCATGAATCTTGATTTCACGCCTGAAGAAAACGCCTTCCGCGAAGAAGTGCGCGCGTTCATCCGCGACAACTACCCAAAAGAACTGACGAACATGGGGAGCCGAGAGGACCTGACCCGCGATCAGTTCCTCGCCTGGCACAAGATCCTCGGCAAGAAGGGTTGGTCGGCAGTGGCCTGGCCGAAGAAATACGGCGGCACTGGCTGGACCTCGACCCAGCGTTACATCTGGTCTGAAGAAAACGCCCGCGTCGACGCGCTGATGCCGCTTCCGTTTGGCGTCTCGATGGTCGGCCCGGTGATCTACACCTTCGGCAGCGAAGAGCAGAAGGCGAAACACCTTCCGGGCATTCTGTCGGGCGACGTCTGGTGGGCACAGGGCTATTCCGAGCCGGGCGCCGGCTCTGACCTTGCAAGCCTGAAGACGACCGCCGTCCGCGACGGCGACCACTATGTGATCAACGGCCAGAAAACCTGGACGACCCTCGCCCAGCATGCGGACTGGGGCTTCTTCCTCTGCCGCACCGACCCCTCGGCCAAGTCGCAGGAAGGCATCTCCTTCATCCTCGTCGACATGAAGACGCCGGGCATCGAAGTGCGCCCGATCAAGCTGATCGACGGCACGCATGAAGTGAACGAGACTTGGCTGACGGACGTGCGCGTTCCGGTCGAGAACCTCGTCGGCAAGGAAAACGAAGGCTGGACCTACGCGAAGTTCCTGCTGGCGCACGAGCGTTCGGGCATTGCGGGCGTCGCCCGCTCCAAGCGCGGCATCGAGCGACTGCGTGATATCGCTTCCTCCGAGACGATCGACGGCACGCCGCTGATCCTCAACGGCGATTTCTCGCGCAAGATCAGCCAGCTCGAGATCGACCTGACGGCGCTGGAGTTCACCGAACTGCGCACGCTCGCGTCGGAAGCGGCCGGCAAGGGTCCGGGACCGGAAAGCTCGATCCTCAAGATCAAGGGCACCGAGATCCAGCAACGCCTGACCGAGTTGACGCTGGAAGCCGTCGGCAACTATGGCGCGCCGTATGCGCGCGGCATGGACGGACACGGCATCAACGATTTCGGCGTCGGTCCGGAGTATTCGAACTTCGCGGCAGATACCTACTTCAACATGCGCAAGACATCGATCTACGGTGGGTCCAACGAGATCCAGCGCAACATCATTACAAAGATGATCCTCGGCCTTTAAGGCCGGGGGCAGGGAGGAATACTCATGGATTTCAATTTCACCGAAGAACAGACGATGATCCGCGACAGCCTCGCACGGCTGATCAAGGACCAGTATGACTTCGACACCCGTCGCAAAGTCGTCGCCTCGAAAGAGGGCTGGCGTCCGAAGATGTGGGCCCAGTTCGCCGAACTCGGCCTGCTGGCCGCACCGTTCAGCGAAGAAGACGGCGGCCTTGGCGGCGGCCCGATCGACGCGATGGTCGTCATGGAAGAATTCGGCAAGGGCCTCGTGGTCGAGCCGTTCCTCCAGTCGGTCGTCGTGGGCGGCGGCTTCCTGAAGCGCGGCACCGAAGGCCAGAAGGCCGAGCACCTCGCGCCGATGATTGCCGGTGAGCGCGTGTTCGCGTTTGCCTATGCCGAACCGAAAGGCCGCTACAACCTGGCGGACCTCGAGACGACGGCGAAGAAGGACGGCGCCGGCTGGAAGATTTCCGGCCACAAGGCGGTCGTTGTGGGCGCGCCCTGGGCGAGCCACCTGATCGTCACGGCACGGACGGCCGGTGGCCGCCGCGACACCAAGGGTATCGGCGTGTTCATCGTGGCCAAGGATGCCAAGGG
>JBBSDJ010000111.1:0-8738 GCA_038249555.1 Caulobacterales bacterium | reverse complement strand
TCGCCTTCGCGCTCTTTCGTGAGGTCGCCGGCGAAGCAGACCTCCTCACCGTCGCAACGCATCCGGACCGCCGCAGTCAGGGCCTTGCCCGCGCGCTCCTCTCCGCTCTGGCGCAAACCCTCGCGGCGCGCGGCGTGGGCCGCCTCACGCTCGATGTCGCCGAGGACAACATCGCCGCCCGCCATCTCTACGCGTCTCTCGGCTTCACCGACGATGGCCGCCGCCCGCGCTATTACACAGCCGGGCGCGCCGTGCCGGTCGACGCCGTACTGATGTCGAAACCGCTCGCCGGGTAGCCTTGCACGGGCAGGGGCCTATACTCCCTCGAAACACACGGGAGAGATACATGGCCGACACCGAGCAGAACATCGACATCCCACCGGAAGTCTTCAAACTCTACGACGCCTATTGCCACGGCGACCTCTCCCGCCGCGCCTTCTTCTCCAGACTCTCCACCTACGCCGTCGGCGGCCTCACCGTCTCGATGCTCGCCGCCTGCGTGATGCCGGACTATGGCCGCGCCCAGACCGCCGAAGGCGAGCCGGACCTGATCGAGGAAACGGCGATCTACTCGTCTCCGAACGGCGCCGGCGAAATGTCCGGCTACCTCGTCCGCCCCGCGGGCGCCAAGGGCAAGCTCGCCGGCATCATCGTCGTCCACGAGAACCGCGGCCTCAATCCGCACATCCGCGATGTCACCCGCCGCGCCGCCAAGGCCGGCTACGCCGCCTTCGCCCCCGACGCGCTTCATCCCCTCGGCGGCTATCCCGGCAACGATGACGCTGGCCGCGAATTGCAGGCCAAGCGCACCCCCGCCGAAATGTATGCTGACTTCGCCGCCGCCGCCGAATTCCTGCGCGATCACGACGCCACCAATGGCAAGATCGCCTGCACCGGTTTCTGCTTCGGCGGCGCCATCACCAACCAGATGGCGGTCAATCTCCCCTGGCTGAAAGCCTCCGTGCCCTATTATGGCGGCTGGCCCACCGTCGAGGAGGCTGCCAAGGTCGAGGTACCCCTTCAAATCCATCTCGCCAGCGAGGACGAGCGCGTCAACGCGGGCTGGCCGCCTTACGAGGCAGCCCTGAAAGCCGCCGGAAAAGTCTATGAAGTCCACTGGTACGAAGGCACCCAGCACGGCTTCCACAACGACACCACGCCCCGTTACAATCCTGAAGCGGCCGCCCTTGCCTGGAGCCGCACGCTGGACTTCTTCGCGAAGCACCTCGCCTGATCCGGACTGGACAATTTAGGGAACCTGGTCGATGTTCCCTGAATGTTCGAGTCGGCTGTTACCTTCGATACGCCTGCCGGCGCCTGCGGCCTGGCGTGGTCAGACGCAGGCCTGACGCGCGTTCGCCCGTTGGAGGAAAGCGTTGCCTCCGCCGCCGCGCGCGTGTCGAAGCAGGGCGCGACCGTCGTCCCTGAAACCGAAGCCCCGCCGCACATCGCCTCCGTCATCGCCGCGCTCCGCGCGTTCCACACGGGTGCGCCAACTGCCTTCGATGACGTGGCGCTCGATTTCACCGGCCTCTCAGATTTCGAATCCGGCCTCTACCATGCCCTGCGCGCAGTCGCCTGGGGCGAGACCGTCTCCTATGGCGAACTCGCCCGCCGCACCGGAGCGGATACAAGCGCCGCCCGGGCCGTCGGTCTCGCCATGGGCCGCAATCCCTGGCCGGTCATCGTGCCCTGCCACCGCGTGCTCACCTCCGAAGGCAAGCTCGGCGGCTTCTCCGCGCCGGGCGGCGGGCGCACCAAGTCCGCGCTGCTCGCGCGCGAAGGCGTCCACCTCGACGGCGGCCAGCTCGCGCTGTTTGAATGAGCCCCTTGCCGTTGGGGCCTTCGTACAAATATGGACATTCCCGGCAGGGAGAGGCAAAAGGGCCGCCATGGACCGTTTAGAAAAACTCTGTATCGAAAAAGGCCTCCGGATGACGGAGCCCCGGCGCATCATTGCCCGGATCTTGTCGAGCTCGGATGATCACCCGGACGCCGAGGAGCTCCACCGCCGCGCCAACTCTCTCGATGGCTCGATCTCGCTGGCCACTGTCTACCGGACCGTGAAGCTGTTTGAGGATGCCGGCATCATCCAGGCGCACGACTTCCGCGATGGCCGCGCCCGCTATGAGGAAGTGCCCGAGGAACACCACGACCACCTAATCAACGTGAAGTCCGGCGAAGTGGTCGAATTCCACTCCGCCGAAATCGAGAAGCTGCAGGAAGAGATCGCCCGCAAGCTAGGCTTCCGGCTTGTCGATCACCGGCTCGAACTCTACGGAATTCCGATCAAGGATGGGGAGTAGTCCCCAAGGCCCTATTCGGCCAGCACCACCTTGAAGATGCCGTCGAAATCCTTGTTGGCGACATAGAGGTACCCGTCCGGGCCCTGCACCACATCCCGGAAGGCCTGATTCGCCTCGCGCAGCAGGTCTTCCTTGCCGATCACCTTGCCGCCTTCTAGGTCAATCCGTACAAGGACGAGTCCGCTTGGCCCGTTCATCCCGCCCACGAACAGGTCACCCTTCCAGCCGGGATAGACATCGCTGGTCAGCATTGTCAGGCCCGACGGCGCAATCGACGGCACCCAATAGGTCTGCGGCGCGGTGATGCCTTCGGACTCGGTCTGGTCGGTAATCACCGTGCCATCATAATTGACGCCGTAGGTCACTTTCGGCCAGCCATAATTGGCGCCCTTGGTGATGATGTTGAGTTCGTCGCCGCCCTTCGGCCCGTGCTCGGTTTCCCAAAGCGTGCCCGATACCGTGTCGAAATACAGCCCTTGCATGTTGCGGTGGCCGTACGACCAGACCGCCGGGTTGCCCGCCGCACCATCCGCAAACGGATTATCTGCCGGGATCGAACCGTCCGGATTGATCCGGATGACCTTGCCATGCGTCGTCTTCGGATCCTGCGACAGGTCCATGTACTTGTAGCCTTCGCCGATCGTGACGAACAGCGTCCCATCATTGCCGAAGGCGAGGCGCGAACCGTAATGGTAGGTTGTGTCGCGCAGATCGCCGCGGAACAGTTCCTCGACATTCTCCAACGCCGAGTGATCGTCGCTCAACCGGCCGCGGACCACGAGGGTCGAGTTTGCTTCCGGCGTGCCGGACGACAGCGACACGTAAACGAGCCGGCTCGCCGCAAAGTCCGGATCAAGCGCGAGGCCGAGATACCCCGCCTGATCAGCGACAAGCGCTTGCGGCAGGCCGGTCACCGGTGTGGACGCCGCGCCGCCGGGCGCGAGATATTTCAGGCCGCCTTCCTTCTCGGTGAACAGCAGCCCGCCATCGGCGAGGAACACCATGCCCCAGGGCTGCTCGGCCGCCACCAGCGGTTCAAGTTTCACCTTCGTGTCACTGACCGCGATGGGCGCGGACGGCTCCACCGGCTGCGAACAGGCGGCGAGCGCCGCAAGGACGGCGACGGCGGGCAGGCGGGCAAGTGTGTTCATGGCGCGGGCTCCAGGCAGTGTCGTGAATGTTGACCGCAGGCATAAAAGGTTCCGCCGCCGCGCGCCAACGAAAAAGGGGCGGCCCCGAAAGGCCGCCCCTCGATCATGTGACGCGTGAAGCGCCGGTTACCAGGACTTCGTGACCGACACGCCGTAGGTGCGCGGCTCGGTGAGGAAGATGTTGGTGAACAGGCCCGAGGAGTCGTCGGTCAGGTAAGCACCGGTGATGACTTCCTCATCCGAGATGTTCTTGCCGAACAGGTCGACCCGGATGCCATTCTCGTCATTGAAGAGCGAGACAGTGGCGTTCAGGTTATCCCACGAAGGCAGCTCGTCGCGCGCTGTATTGTAGACGCGGCTGAAGCTGTCGGACTGACGATAGTAGTCAACCCGGCCGGTCAGGCCCCAGTTGCCGAACGAGCCCGGATCCCAAGTGTATTCAACACCGACGTTGAAGGTCGATTCCGGCGCACCCGGCTGCGAGTTGCCGTCAAGGCTCTTCGCTTCGCCGTCGAACGGCGTAAACCCGGAGATCGTCGATTGCGTGCCGTCGCTGTTGGTAACCGTCACGCTTCCTATCGCGTTACCTCCATTGAACGCCGCAAGAGCGGCTTCCTGTCCGACAAAAGCACCGGCGCACAGACCACGCGTCGCACCGGCGGGCAGGACGCCCGCTTGGACGCCGCGAAGCACGGCTGCATAGCCTTGTGCTGAGACGACGCAGTTGCCGAACGATGCCGCGTTCTTGATCGCCACGAGGTCCGAACGGCCGTTCGTACGGTCAAGCACATCGATGCCCCAGGTATCCTGGATCTCGGTGTTGAGCAGGCCGAGGTTGGCGTTGACAATCAGGGTCGACACCGGGTTCCAGATCGTTTCGATCTCGAGGCCCTGGACCTTGGTATCAATGTTGAAGTTCGCAGACGACCGGTTCACAATCTGCGTGATCTGGTAGCCTTCATAATCATACATGAAGCCTGTCAAGTTGGCTTGCAGCGCGCCGCCGGCCAGTGTGTTCTTCGTGCCAACTTCATAGGAGTTGATGAACTCTGGCTCGAAGGTTGGCGGGAACAGGTTTGCGCCTGCGGGCTGTGGCGGGTTGATACCGCCGCCCTTATAGCCGCGCGAGTAGAAGGCGTAGAGCAGCGTGTCTTCGGTGAAGCCCAAGTCCGGGGTCCAGTCGAAACCGGCGCGGCCCGTGGTCTCTGCAAAGTTAGCATTGAGCGTGCCGTCACCGCCTTCATCCGGCGACGCGCCAACTGTCGCACGCGGCGCCAGCGGGTCACCGCCGGGGATCGCCACCCCCGGCGTGAACAGGAAAGTCGGAATGATATCCTGTTCCTTCTTGTCGTTTGTATAACGCAGGCCGAGCGTGAATTTCAGGTCTTCGGTCAGATCATAATAGCCTTCACCGAAGGCGGCATAAGAATCAAGGGTGTAGGGCGAAAGCGAACGGAAGTAGTTGCCGCCGGTTCCGTTGATCGCGCCGCCAAAGACCGGCACGCCGCCGGTGCCGTCATCGATTGGCACGGGGAAACCGAATCCGAGAGGACAGGCCGCACCAGCGCACAGGCTGTTGTTCACCAGGAAGTTCTGCAGTTGGGTGAGAGCCGTCAGCGTGTTGGACAAGACAGCATAACCGTCCGTCGGAATCTGCGGGTCAATGGACTCGAAGTCCACCTTGATGGCGCCAAGGTTAAAGTTGAACGGGCCATCATAGTCTGACTGCAGGCGAAGCTCATGCGTCGTCTGCTCGCTGCCGCCGCCGGCGATATCGAACGTCCGGAAGATGTTCGAAGCGCCGAGCTGTGGGTCATTCACGACACCGCCGGGAAACAGGATGTTGAACGGGGCAAAAGGAAGGTTGTTGAACGAAACGTTCGGGGCAATCTTGTTATAATCTTCCAACGACTGCAGCGACGTCTCGCTGAAGCTGCCGATATAGCTGAGCTTCAGGGAGTCGGTGAGGTCATACTCGCCCTTGAGTGTATAGAGCGTCTGATCAGCAAAGTAGGTCGGGTCGAAGGCCGACTCAATGTTGCGAAGGTTCGGATCAACCGGCTGCGTGAAGGCATCGCCGTTGAGCAGGCCTACCGCAACGCCGAGGCCGCCGCCAAGGGTTGCCACTGAGTTCACCCGGTCATTCATATCTTCAAGTGCAACGTCGCGGCAGCCCAACGAGGTAACACGTTGGTCAAGTGTCCCGATGGCAATGCCGTTGAACGATGTCTTCAGGGGGTCCTTGGCGCACAGCTGCTTGCCGGCGCGAAGGCGGTCATCTTCCTCTTCGAAGTGTTCGGCGATGAACGTGGCGCGGAAATTGTCGGTCGGTTCGAACAGGATCGAGCCGCGCACGCCAAACAGTTCACGTCCGTCGATCGACTGACCGGTGACGGTGTTGGTGGCATAGCCCGAACGCTCAAGCGCGCTGCCGGCGAGACGAACGGCGATCTTGTCGCCTATCGGCAGGTTCAGCATGCCCTTGTATTTGCGCGTGTCATAGTTGCCGAGCGTGATCGTCGCGCTGCCCTGGTACTCTTCGAGCACAGGCTTCGCGGTGATCGCGTTGAACACGCCGCCGGTGGCGTTACGGCCATAGAGTGTGCCTTGCGGACCGCGCAGCACCTCGACGCGCTCCATGTCGAAGAACTCGGCTTCGAGGAGGCGGTTGGCGCCCAGCGGCACGTCGTTCTGGTGGATACCCACGCCCGCGTCGCTCGATTGGGCGACGGCATCGACGCCGATACCGCGGATGCGGAAGTTGAAGCCGCCGAAGTTGCCGGCCGTGAAGGCGGTGTTCGGGATGGCTTTCAGAAGGTCAGGGCCGCCGGTCAGCTGCATCTTGTCGAGCGCAGCTTCGTCAAAGGCCGAAACGGCAATCGGAACGTCCTGGATGGACTGTTCGACTTTCTGGGTGGTGACGGTGACCGTGCCAAGGCGGCGGTCATCTTCCGGTGCGGCGTCTTCCTGGGCGATTGCCAGGGGGCCGAAAAGGCTCATCGCCAGGGCCGAAGCACCTGCCAACAAGACGTATTTCGAGTCTGTGATTCGGGTCATTCGAATTTTCCTCCCCTCGGGCCGCACATTGCAAAGCACCGATTTTGTTGCTGATTTACGAGCAATCCTCATTGGCGGGACCGCTTCGAGGTTCACACAAGTGCAGGATCAGTGCCGTGTCAATTGGTCTCGCTGGGGGAGGGGCCAAACACTTGCCGGAGGTGTCAAAAATGTGACGCCCAGCTTCCCTTGCGTCTTGGCCGCTCCGGGCGGGACTGTTAGACGCCGCGCATGTCCCATCCGCTCGACACCGCGCCCGAGACTGCCCTGGTCCTGTTCTCCGGAGGCCAGGATTCCGCCACCTGCCTCGCCTGGGCGCTGGACCGGTATGCCCATGTCGAGACAGCCGGATTCGATTATGGCCAGCGCCACCGCGTCGAACTCGCCTGCCGCGCGACTTTCCGTGACCACCTGATCGAGGCTTTCCCCGGCTGGGCATCCCGTCTGGGTCCGGATCATCTGCTGGATGCGACCGTGCTCAAATCCCTCGGCCAGACCGCGATGACCGAGAATGTCGAGATCGAGATGCAGGCGAACGGCCTGCCGTCGACCTTTGTGCCGGGCCGCAATCTCCTCTTCTTTACCCTCGCCGGCGCGCTCGCCGTCCGCCGCGGCGCCTCCGTCCTCGTCGGCGGCATGTGCGAGACGGACTTCTCGGGCTATCCCGATTGCCGCGCCGTGACCCTCAAGTCGCAGGAAAAGACACTCCAGCTCGGCCTCGAGTCGGACCTGATCATCGAGGCGCCCCTCATGTATATTGACAAGGCCGGCACCTGGGCCCTCGCCGAAAGCCTCGGCGGCCAGCCGCTCGTCGATCTCGTCACCGAACACACCCACACCTGCTACCTCGGCGACCGCACCCACCGCCATCCTTGGGGCTATGGCTGCGGCACCTGCCCGGCCTGCGAACTCCGGGCGAATGGCTGGACCCGCTGGCAGGCCACGCAATGACCTGGTCGGTCAAGGAGGCCTTCTACACGCTGCAGGGGGAGGGCGCGCAGACGGGGCGCGCCGCTGTCTTCCTGCGCTTTGCCGGCTGCAACCTCTGGAGCGGCCTCGAACGTGACCGCGCGGCCGCCGTCTGCCGCTTCTGCGACACCGATTTCGTCGGCACGAACGGCGAAGGCGGCGGCAAGTTCCGCGATCCCGCCAGCCTCGCCGCGCATGTCGCCGGCATCTGGGCGGCCCACGCAGCCCCGGGCGGCAAGCCCTATGTCGTCTGCACCGGCGGCGAACCGCTGCTGCAGCTGGACGAACAAATGATCGAAGCCCTGCATGAGGCTGGGTTCGAAATTGCTATCGAGACCAATGGCACCCTTCCGGCGCCGGCCTCCGTCGACTGGATCTGCGTCAGCCCGAAGGCCAATGCCGCCCTCGTGCAGACGCACGGCCATGAACTGAAGCTCGTCTACCCCCAGGCCGAGCCTGAAGCGCAGCCCGATCGCTTCGTCTCACTGGACTTCCAGCACTTTTTCCTCCAACCGAGAGACGACGGGCCGGGCTTGTCTCACGTTGCGGAAACGGCCGCTTACTGTTTGAAGAATCCAAAATGGCGACTGAGCTTGCAAACCCACAAACTGACCGGTCTGCCCTAGTGGCGGAAGGCCAGGTGTTCGAGATCTCGAAGGCGGTCACCTTCGAGGCCGCGCACTATATGGGCGGCAAGCCCGAGGGCCATCCCTACCGCGCCATCCACGGCCACTCCTTCCGCCTCGAAGCGACCGTCGCAGGCATAGTGAAGCCCGGCGAGCAATGGGTCGAAGACCTCTCCCATCTCGCCGATTGCCTGAACGCGACCGCCGCGAAACTCGATCACCGCCTCCTCAACGAGATCGAAGGCCTCGAAGTCCCCACCCTCGAACGGCTCTGCCTGTGGGCCGCCGCCGACCTGCGTCCGCACCTCTCCGGCCTCACCCGCGTCGCCATCGCCCGCCCCAGCCTCAACGAACGCTGCGAACTGGTCCTGAAGCAGGGCTGAGCCTCGGCACACCGGGCACGCACTTTTTATTCCCCATAGCTGCGCTGGCTCCTGCCGTTGCAGCGGCAGCGTTCGGGTTTCGTCGGCGAGGGCATTTCATTCCGGCCTAAGGAGGCGCGCGGGCCTTCTGCGCGAGGCAATCCTCGATATGGTCGTGCACCTTGAGGAGCCCGGGCAGGGCGCGGGCCCGCAGCGCGGGAGGCAGGGCACGAAGGACGGGTTCTGTTTGGGCTGATTGCACGCGCC
>JBBSDJ010000110.1:0-8765 GCA_038249555.1 Caulobacterales bacterium | reverse complement strand
TGTACAGGAGCGCGGATCTCACCTTCAGCGAGTAGGGAGAAGTCTCGGCGCCGAACAGGCGGTAGGCGGTCATCGGATCACTCGTGGTTGCTGGGGCCTGTCTAGGCAGTTCACGCCGGGCTGCCAAGCGCCGTTTGCCCGGCGGCAGTTTCCCCGCTAATCGCAGGGACGACAGGATACCCCCGCCCATCAAGCGCGGGGGCGGGAGACGGTGATGCGGGTGATGCATGTGATGGCGGGAGCCGACGAGGGCGGCGCCGAGAACATCATGCTGGAATCGGTGCTGGCGCTGGCCGAGGCGGGCCACGCCCAGCATGTCGTGACGCGCCCGGGCAATACGTTTCGCACGGCGAAGTTTGCGGGCGCCGGAATCGGCGTCGACACCGCGAGCTTCAATCCGTCCTGGCCGTTCCCGACGCGCAAGATCCTTGCCGAAGCGATCAGCGGCTTCCGGCCGGACGTGATCGAATACTGGATGGGCCGGGCTGGGCAATTCGCATCGGCGGCGCACCGGGCGCGGTCGATTGCCTGGTATGGCGGGTACTACAAGCTCGCCCGGTTCCGGACCTGCGACTGGCATGTCGGACTGACGATCGACCTCCTGCGCCATATCCGCGAGCAGGGCGTCAGCGAAGACCGCTCCGCCATTATCCATACCTACGCAGACTTTCAGGGTACGGAGCCTGTGTCGCGGGCGAGCCTGACGACACCCGAGGGCGTGCCCGTCGCGCTGTCGCTCGCCCGCCTTCACGAGAAGAAAGGGCTCGACACCCTCCTCGACGCGTCCGTGCGTTTGCCGGACCTGCATGTCTGGATCGCAGGGGAGGGCCCGCTCGAAGCAGAACTTAAGGCGCAATGCGCGCGGCTGGGGCTCGATCACCGGGTGCGCTTCCTCGGCTGGCGCAATGACCGGGGCGCGCTGCTGGCGGCTTGCGACGTCGTCGCGTTTCCGTCCCGGTACGAACCATTCGGCACGGTAACCGTGGATGCCTGGGCCGCAAGCCGTCCGCTGGTGGCGGCCGACGCGGTTGGCCCGGCGGCGTATGTGAACGACGGCGTCAACGGACTGCTGGTGGCGAAGAATGATGTCGACGCCCTCGCGGCGGCCCTCGGCCGGGTCATCTATGACAAGACGCTGGCGCAGAAACTCGTAGCGGGCGGCCGCGCGAGCTATGAGGCGCAGTTCACGAAAGCGGCGTTCCAGCGCGACTCGCTCGCGTTCTATGAAAAAGTCCGCGCGGAAGCAGGACCGTTTGGTAGTTGATTACGCCTGGGCGCTCCTGAAGAACCAGGCATAGAGGCGAGCGGCGCGCAGTTTTCCGCGGCCGATGTCCACGCGAACACCGGCGTCCTTCAGGATGCGAATCCCGTCTCTCGCAGTTGGATGGGGATCTTCGATGGCGACCACCACACGGGCGATGCCGGCGCTGACCAGCTTGCTCGAGCAGGACGCGGCGCCGCCGGAGCGTTCGCGGCAGGGCTCCAGCGTGACGTAGGCGGTTCCGCCCCTTGCGCGGGGTCCCGCTTCCTCAAGCGCAACCTCTTCTGCATGCGGACGGCCGCCCTGGCCGGTGACGCCTTCGCCGACAAGATGCCCGCGTGCATCAAGGATGACGCAGCCGACCGAAGGGTTTTCCCCGGTAAGGCCCTGGTTGAGCCCGGCGAGCGCCAGCGCCCGGCCCATCATCCGCTGGTCGCGGCCCCGGGTTTGCTTGAAACTCACGGCAAAGCGGGGAGGGGCTTGGCCCGCGCGGCGTCGAGATAGCGCACGGCGACCGGCTCTAGCGAAGCATCGAGATCGATCAGCAGCGGATTGCCGGTCGGGATTTCGATCTCGGTAATCGTCTCGTCCGGCACGTTGAAGAGGTGCTTGACCAGCGCGCGCAGCGAGTTGCCATGCGCGGCGATCAGCACGTCATGCCCGTCCGCCAGGACTGGCGCGATGCGCGATTGCCAATAGGGTAGCACGCGCTCCAGCGTCGTCTTCAGGCTTTCCGTGTCCGGAATATCGATGCCGCGGTAGCGCGGATCGGAGGCAAGATCATACGTGCCGCCCGCTGCCAGCGGCGGCGGCGGAATGTCATAGCTGCGGCGCCAGATGTGGACCTGGTCCTCGCCGTGCTGGGCGGCGGTCTCCGCCTTGTCGAGGCCGGTGAGTCCGCCATAGTGGCGCTCGTTCAGATGCCAGTCTTTTTCGACCGGGATCCAGGCGCGCTTCATTTCGGTCAGCGCCAGCCAGAGCGTGCGGATGGCGCGGGTCTGGACGCTGGTGAAGGCATAGCGGAAATCGGCGCCGGTTGCGGCGAGCAGCTGGCCTGAGGCGCGCGCTTCGGCTTCGCCCTGCGCGGTGAGGTCGGCGTCCCACCAGCCGGTGAAGCGGTTTTCGAGGTTCCAGGCGGATTGTCCGTGACGGATGAGGGCGAGTTTGGGCATGCGTGTCCTGACAGTGGGGCGGGGCGATTCGGCGCGTTATGCGTCGTAACCCTTTAGAATTTCAAGCGTCCATGACGCGGATCAGCTCGGCGAAGGCGAGCACGACATGGTAGCCGGTGGAGGCCGGCATGTCCTTCGCAAGAACGCTGCCATCGGCGGCGAAGTGATCGATCCAGCCGCCATCCTCGGTGAGGAATTCGTCCATCAGCACATCGAAGCTGCGGCAGGCGGCGGCGGCGAACCGGTCATCGCCGCGCTGTTCGTACATCGCGAGATGGGCTTTCAGCGCCTCGGTCTGCGGCCAGGTGCGGCGCGAGGCATCGTGCGCGATGCCGTGGCGGGTCACTTCCTGACAGGCGCGGCCCGCCTCGTCGAGAGTGGACAGGCCGAAGCCATAAAGCCGCGTGGCGGCGTCCGGCAGCGGCTTGTTCGCAAGCCGCGACCAGGTGTGCAGCAGCCAGACCCATTCGAACTGGTGGCCGGGCTCGACGATCTCTGCGGCCTCACCAGTAGGCATCGACCAGTCGGGGGCAAACTTCTCGCCCAGCAATCCGCCTTCGCCGGCGGTAAAGCGGGTCTCGAACAGCTGGATGATCTCCGAGGCGCGGGCGAGATGGTCTGCGCTGCGCTCGGACCGGTATAGGGAGAGGCAGGCTTCCAGCAAGTGCATGTGCGGATTCTGAAGGCGTACGGCCGGTGGGGGCAGGGCTTCGGCATAGCCGCCGTGTGCGGTGTCGCGGGCCAGGCGGTCGAGCGCGGCGAGAACCGCATTGGCGCTCGCGAGCGCTTCGCCTGCCGGGCCGGGCCCGTTAGCGGCTTCGGCAAGGGCGAACAGGACGAAGGCGGTGTCGTAGAGGTCCGCCGAGGCGTCGGCGAGGCCGCTGCCATCGGCGTGCAGGGTTTTCCCGGGCAAGCCGCTTTCGGCGAGAGCGGGACCGGTGAGGATGGAGACGCCGGACTGGACGAGACGGGCCGAGGTGTCGCGCCTCCAGCCCATCCGCCAGGCCTCGGCGAACAGGTAGGTCTGGCGCGCCTGAAGCCGCACGCGAGTGACGTCGCGGGCGAGTTCATCATGCTGCAGGGACAGGACTTCGGGAAACAGACCGGCATCCGTCAGCCCGTGTTCGGCCCAGAGCGGGAAACAGCTTTCGAACAGCCAGAGCCGGGCTTCCTTGGCGCGGCGGCGCAGGGCGCTGGTCGTCATCATGTGCCTGCCTCCCGAGTTTCAGCTGCGCAGTGCAAATGGCTCGCCAATCCGCCTGCGGAACTGCTAACAGGAGCCTCCCGGCTTGGCCAGCGGGGGCGCCGACGAAGGCTGCGGACTACAGAAGGACAGGCATGCGCGACCGGATCTTCTTTCCCCTTGCGGGCCTGCTCGTCATCCTGATGGTGTTTCTGGCCCTGCAGCCCGGCATCGGCCGCCTGCCGACGGGCGCGGTGGCGGGCGACGGGGTCAACTATGACCGGATCATCATCGAGGGCCGGTATCTCAACAAGGTGATCGCCGGGGGCGATGCGCGCACGAAACTGCTGCGTACGCCGGAGCGCGGCTACATGCTGCAGATCGAGGCCGAGGCGCTGGCACTGGCTGCGGCGCCGGAACTCGGGCCGCATTTCCGTCTGGCGCCGGATCTGGAAGTGCAATTCTCGGGTCGCAAGATCCGCGTCACGGTGCGGGCGCGCCCGGCCGACGACCGGGGCGCGATGGAGATGCAGGCGAACTATTCGGCCGGCCGGGTCGGCGAATCGGGTTGGCGGAAGTTTGCGCTGCAGCCGGGCTTCACCGATTTCTCTTTCGAATATGATGTGCCGGTGGCGACCGGGGATCAGGGCGTAGATTACCTGGCGGTGCGCCCGGTCGTTCCGGAAAAGCTGCGCGGTTTGCTGATCGAGCGGATCACCATCGACCGGCTGTCCTGATCCGGTTTGCACGGTGCGCCGATTTGGCTATCAAGCCGCTTTCGCCTCTTGCGCTGGAAGTGTCCTGCCTTAGGTGCAGTTTTCGAACCCGATGACAGGAATTTCCATGCGTATCCTCCCCGCCCTGATCGGCGCAGTTGCGCTCGCCGCCTGCGCCACCGCCCCCACCCCGGAGACCAACGTGACCGCTGAAACCACTGTTCAGACTGCGCCTTTCGATGCCGCGTCGCATCTCTGGCTCGAAGAGGTCGAGGGCGCCGAGGCGCTGGCCTGGGTGACGGCGCAGAACACGCGCACGCTGGCCGAGCTGGAAGCCGATCCGCGCTATGCCGGGTATGAGGCGGCGGCGCTGGAAGTGCTGAATTCGAGCGAGCGGATTCCGTACGGCACGGTGCGCGACGGCTTCGTCTACAATTTCTGGCAGGACTCCGTGAACGTGCGCGGCCTGTGGCGCCGCACACCGCTGGCGAGCTATGCGACCGAGGCGCCGGTGTGGGAGACGATCGTCGATTTCGACAAGCTGGCCGCCGACGAAAGCAAGAACTGGGTCTACAAGGGTGCCGATTGTTTCCGGCCAAAGGCGGGCGGCAAGTACAGCTGCCTCGTGTCGCTCTCGGATGGCGGCAAGGACGCGGTGATCAACCGCGAGTTCGACCTTGAGGCCAAAACGTTCGTGGACGGCGGGTTCGTGACACCGGAAGCCAAGCAGGGCCTCGCCTGGGCGGGGCGCGATACGCTGCTGGTCGCGACCAACTGGGGCGAGGGCACGCTGACGGAGTCCGGCTATCCGTTCATCGTCAAGCGCTGGGCCCGCGGCACCGCGCTGGACGCCGCGCCGGAACTCATCCGCGGCAAGGAAACCGATGTCGGCGTCTGGCCGATGACGATGGAGCTGGAAGACGGCCGCATCCTCGAAGGCGCGGTGCATGCGGAGACCTTCTTCACGTCCAACTATTTCTGGTTCCCGGAAGGCGAGAGCGCGCCGGTGCAGTGGCCGCTCCCGCAAATGGTGTCGATCAACGGCATATACAAAGGCCAGTTCCTCTTTTCGCTGCAGCAGGACTGGGCGCCGGAAGGGCAGGCCGCGTTCAAGGCCGGCGACCTAGTGGCGTTCGAACTCGAAAAATTCCTGACAACCCGCAAGCTGCCGCCGGTGAGCCTCGTTTTCCGGCCGACTGAGACGCAGGCTGTGGACGGTGTGGCGGTCGCCAAGGGCGCGGCGCTGCTGGCGATCAGCGACAATGTGATCGGCAAGGTGCTGCGACTGGAGCCGTCCGCAGGCGGATGGACGACGACGCCGGTCGAACTGCCGGGCACGGGGCAGGTGGGCATCGCGTTTTCGGACGACAATGAGACCACCGTTTTCCTCAGCTATCAGGATTTCCTGACGCCGGACTCGCTGCTGAACTATGACATCGCGACCGGTGCGGTCACCACGCTGAAGAGCTTGCCGGCGAAGTTCGATACAGCCGGCCTCAAGGTCGAGCAGTTCTTCGCAACGTCGAAGGATGGCACCAAGGTGCCGTACTTCATCGTGCACCGCGAAGACATCAAGCTGGACAGCAAGACGCCAACCCTGCTCTACGGCTATGGCGGTTTCCAGGTGTCGATGACGCCGGGCTACAGCCCGGTGATGGGGCGCAACTGGCTGGAGCAGGGCGGGGCCTATGCGATGGCCAACATCCGTGGCGGCGGCGAGTTCGGCCCCAACTGGCACCAGGCCGGCCTGAAGCTGAACCGCCAGCGCATCTATGATGACTTCATCGCAGTGGGAGAAGACTTGGTCGCGCGCAAGATCACCTCGCCGGAACATCTCGGCATCCAGGGCGGCTCGAATGGCGGCCTGTTGATGGGCGTGATGTTGAACCAGCGACCGGACCTCTGGAACGCGGTCGTCGTGCAGGTGCCGCTGCTCGACATGCTGCGCTACCACCTGCTGCTGGCGGGCGCGTCCTGGGTCGGTGAATACGGCTCGCCGGACGTTCCGGAAGAGCGCGCCTTCCTCGAGACGATCTCGCCCTACCAGAACTTCGATGCCTCGAAGCCCTATCCGGTGCCCTTCTTCGTGACCTCCACGAAGGATGACCGGGTGCATCCGGGCCATGCCCGCAAGATGGCGAAACGCTTCGAAGAGGCCGGCCTGCCGTTCTATTATTTCGAGAACATGGACGGCGGCCACGCGGCAGCAGCAGACCAGACCGCGCGTGCGAAGCGCTCGGCGCTGGAGTTCACCTATCTGGCGCGGCAGCTGTTTCCGGAAACGGAACAGGAATAGCGCCCCGGCCCCGAGGATCCCGGTTCAGGCCGGGATCACGGTGGTCGTGGGGGGTAATGCCCCCGGGGTAGACCCCAACCGCCCCCTTTACTTGACCTGTGGAAGGCGCCGTGCTTTACGCGGCCCACATCTCGCGCAATCCAGAAGCGCGCCCTGACTTGCCCATGTTCCTTGGTGAACGGGAGGCGGCGGGGCCCCCCGCCCGGCGATATTTCGCTCAGCGGGGCTTTTCGGCTTTGCGCGTCATGAGGAGACGGAAGCGATGTTCGACGCCCTGAGCGAACGCCTTGGCAGTATCTTCGACGGCCTGACCGGACGCGGCGCGCTGTCCGAAAAGGACGTGGGCGAAGCCCTGCGCGAAATCCGCGTCGCGCTGCTCGAGGCCGACGTGGCGCTGCCGGTGGTCAAGGATTTCATCGACAAGGTGCGGGTGCGCGCCGTCGGCGAAGAAGTCATCCGCTCGGTGCGCCCCGGCCAGCAGGTCATCAAGATCGTCTATGACGCCCTCGTCGACATGCTCGGCGCGGACGAAGAGGAATCCCACCTTCGCGTCGATGTGCCCCCGGCGGTCGTGATGATGGCCGGCCTCCAGGGCTCGGGCAAAACCACCACCACCGGTAAGATCGCCAAACGCCTCGCCGACCGCGGCAAGAAGCGCATCCTGCTCGCCTCGCTCGACGTGCGCCGCCCCGCCGCGATGGAGCAACTCGCGGTCCTCGCCCAGCAGGCCGGTCCGCTGGTTACCTCGCTGCCGATCATCCCGGGCCAGTTGCCCGCTGACATCGCGCGCCGCGCAATACAGGCCGCCAAGATCGGCGGCTATGACGTCCTGTTCCTCGATACCGCCGGCCGCACGTCGATCGACGAGCAGATGATGAGCGAGGCGGCCGAGATCGCCGCCATCGCCAACCCGTCGGAAGTGCTGCTGGTCGCCGATGCGCTGACCGGTCAGGACGCGGTCGAGACAGCCCGCCGCTTCCATGAGCGCCTGCCGCTGACCGGACTCGTCCTGACACGGATGGACGGCGACGGGCGCGGCGGCGCAGCGCTCTCCATGCGCGCCGTCACCGGCCTGCCGATCAAGTTCCTCGGCGTCGGCGAAAAGCTCGACGGTCTCGACACGTTCGATGCCAAGCGCGTGGCCGGCCGGATCCTCGGGCAGGGCGACATCGTCAGCCTCGTGGAAAAAGCGTCCGAGCAGATGGACGCCGAAAAAGCCGAGCGGATGGCCGCGAAGCTCAAGAAGGGCGAATTCGATCTCGAAGACCTCGCCGAACAACTGCGCCAGATGCAGCGCATGGGCGGCATGAGCGGCATCATGGGCATGATGCCCGGCGTGCGCAAAGCCAAGGAAGCGATGGCGAACATCGACGACCGCGTGCTGAAGCGCCAGGAAGCCATCATCATGTCGATGACGCGCGCCGAGCGTCGCAAGCCCGCGCTGCTGAACGCCTCGCGCCGCAAGCGGATTGCTGCCGGCGCCGGTGTGGACGTGTCGGACGTCAACAAGCTGATGAAAATGCATCAGCAGATGGCCACGATGATGAAGCAGATGCGCACCAAGGGCGGCATGAAGAACATGCTCGGCGCCGCGCAGGCCGCGGGCCTCAAGCCCTCTGACCTCGCCAAGATGGGCGGCATGGGCGGCGGCGGCATGCCGGGCGGACTGCCCGGTTTGGGCGGACCTTCCGCAGGCGGACTACCTGGCCTCGGTGGCGGCACGCTGCCTGGCCTTCCCGGGAGCAAGAAAAAATGACCAGCCCTGACCAGACCCTCGCCCTGTTCCAGCTTAACCAGCTGCGTGCGTCCATCGACAACATGGACTCGATCCTCGTCCACACGCTGGCCGAACGCTTCAAGCTGACCCAGCAGGTTGGCAAGCTCAAGGCGCTGCACAACATGCCGCCTGCGGACAAATCGCGCGAGAGCGAGCAGATCCAGCGCCTGCGCCGGCTGGCCCACGAGTCCGGGCTCGACCCGGCCTTTGCCGAAAAATTCCTCACTTTCATCGTGGCGGAAGTCATCCGCCACCATGAGCAGATACGCGGCCACGAGGCCGAATAGACAAGAACCCCAGAGACGCCACTACACAGGAGACACCCATGGCCCTCAAAATCAGACTCGCCCGCGGCGGGTC
>JBBSDJ010000109.1:0-8855 GCA_038249555.1 Caulobacterales bacterium | reverse complement strand
TGCGCCGCGCCGCCGATGGCCGCAAGCGCCGAAGCCATCGCCTCGTCCGATCAGATGGCGACCTTTACCTTCACGTGGAGCGCGGCGGTATGGATGAATGCGGCAATGTCGGCGCGCGCGGCGGTGAGGTCGCCGCACCACTCTTCGGCAAGCCGGGGCCAGCCTGCCCAGAGGGCGGCGTGCGGCGCCCATTCGGGCGCGAGGAAGGGTTTGAGGCCAGTCATGTTGCAGCGCGCCTTGCCATAGCTTCACCCAAAGGAAAAGGGCGGCCCCGGAAGGCCGCCCCTTGACGCAGTGACGTTCAAGACAGCCGGGGCCGCCTAGAACTCGTAACGGATGCCAACGCGGGCGCGCCAGGTCGACAAGGCATTCGACCGGAAGGCAGAGCCCAGCGGATTGAAGCTGTTATAGCGATAGACGCACGACCCGCCGGTGACGCAGGAAGTGCGGGCGGCATCGCCTGTCAGCGCAGGAGCGCCAGCAACGCCGAGGTTGGCCACATCCGAGGCGCGGACGAGGTCTGCGCGCACGACAGCGAGCTGGCCGTTGCCCGGGGCATTGTACTGCGTGCCCCACTCGTTGTTAAGAAGGTTCGCAAAGTTCTCGATGTCGAGCACCAGTTTGAACTTGTTCTCGCCGACGAGGTTTTTTGCACCCCAGATGCCGGGCAGGTCCTGCTGGAGGCGGAGGTCCCAACGCTGGTTCCAGACCGAATTTTCCGAATTGACTTCGTGGATCTCGCCCTGCTTGATGCCGCGGCCGCGAACGTAGTCGCCGAAGGCAGCCTGGTTGAAGCCGGCAGCGTAGACGACGCGCGAGTCGCCCGAGAGGTTCGGGATGTAAAGCGGCGAGTTGTCGAACGGGTTCTCGCCGAGGCCGGCGCGGCCGAACAGGGCGTTGTTGTTGTCCACGTCGAAGGTGTAGGTAAACGGCAGGCCCGACGAAAACTGACCGAACAAGTCGATCCGGCTTGCAAGGTCGCCGATCAGGTTGCGCTCATAGGAAACGCCGAGCTTGAACGCGTCTTCTGTCTGGTAGACCGACGTGCGGGCATCCGGGAAGTTGCGGTCTGCATCGACCTGGCCGCGCCATGCGGAGATACCGCGCGACGAAGAGCCTTCCGTCACAAACTGGACGTCCTGGTAGCTGTAGGACGCAAACACATCGAAGCCGTTCTCGAAGGTTTTCGCCAGCGACAGGGTGTAGACCGTACTGTCGCCGCCGTCGCCGTTGGTCAGGACAGTACGGTTAGCTATCCCGCCCGGGAGTGCCTGCAGGTCGGCGTAGATCGGACGGCCGTCCGGTGCAACGCCAGGCGTGCGGGCCGGAATTGCGTTGATCTGGGCATATTCCTGCCAGAGGAAGGATTCCAGCGACTGGGTATAGAGGACCTGGGCGGACGCGACGTAGTCGGTGCCGAGGTTCATGAAGCCGAAGTCAAGATCGAAGCTCTGGTCAAGGCGGAGCGAAACCTTGCGGTCGCGTGGGATCTCGAAGTCCGGGTCGATGGCATCGATCGCGCGCGGGACGCCGGCAGCCACAGCCGTGAGTGCGGCGGCCGGAATGACCGTCGGATCGACGTTGAGCACGTTGGTCAGCTGCGAAGTGGCAACCAGCGGCGCAATGGCGTTGAGGGTCCAGACGCCCGGGTCGCCGCCGGCGAAGACGCCGAAGCCGCCGGTGAGGGTCGTGCGGTCATACGGCGTGTAGCGGAAGCCGAAACGCGGCATGATCAGGTCAAGACCATCGGTGGTGGTCGTATTCGGGATACCGACCGAAGCGGCAAACGACGGGTCATTCACGGCGCCGTCATCCGAGGTCAGGCGCTCATAGCGGATACCGGCGCTGAACTCGAGGTCAGGGTTCACCTGAACGCGGCCCTGGCCAAAGAGCGATGAGCGCTCGTAGGCGTAGGCGGTCGTGTAGTCGTCCGTGTTGTTGGACGTGACGTTGCGGTACTGGAAGTTGTTGGCAGTGCCCGCGATAAGGTTCGGGACCAGCGAGGTGTTGCCTGCGCTGCCGGCGCCAAAGGTGAACAAGCCGCGCGAGAACTGCGAGAATGCGTTCGCAGCTTCGATCGTCTCGTACTCGCCGCCGACCGTGAAGATGAAGTCACCGAGGGTGTAGTCAGCTGCGCCGAAGAACTGGAGGCGTTCGTCAGCATAGGTGTTGGTGTGGCGGAACTGGTCGCAGCCGCCGACGATGCGGCGGTTGGTGGTCGACGTGACCGTGCCGGCCAGCGGCGAGCCGGCGACGTTTGCGGCCGCAGCGGTGACGTTGAATTCCAACGCGCCAACGCCCGGGCCGGCGTTACAGGCCTGCTCGCGCTCGTTCTCGGTATAGTTCACGCGAAGACGGGTCGAGAGGTTGTCAGTCCAGTCAGAGAAAAGCTGGCCGCCATAGCTGTTGAGCTTGTTTGGCGACTGATACCAGGCGGACTGGAACGTGAGGGCGCCTACGCCCTCCACCACGACTTCTTCTGTCTGCTGGAAGTTCAGCTGGAGGCGGTGATCGTTGTTGATGTTCCAGTCAACGCGGGCAAACAGGCGCTCGGATTCCTCCGGCAGCGCCGCGGAAGACGGGCGGCCACCCATGTCGACGCCGAGTTCGTTCCGTACGAGGGTGTTCAGGGCGGTGAAGAAAGCCGGCGTCAGGCCGTTGGTGGCGTCAGCCGCTTCGAAGTCGACCGAACGGGCGTCTTCGAACTTCGAGTAGTTCACGAGGAAGAACAGCTTGTCCTTGATGATGGGGCCGCTGAGCGTGGCACCGTATTCTTTTTCTTCAAAGACGCCCGGGTTGAACGAACCGGTGCCGCCGAAGGTGTCCGTGCCGAGGAAATCCTGGTCGCGGTAGTAATAATAGGCCGCACCGTCGAATTCGTTCGTGCCGCCCTTGGTGACGACGTTGACGCCGCCGCCGGTGAAGTTGGATGCGGTGACCGAGTAGTCAGCTGCAACGAGCTGGACCGATTCGATGATATCAATGTCGATCGGCGAACGGCGGGTTGCGGCAAGGCCGGCGCCGAGGCCGAGGTTGTCTTTCTGGACGGCGCCGTCGATCGTGACGCTGTTGAAGCGCGGGTTGACGCCGGCGATCGAGAGGTTGTTCGTGCCGCCGGAGATCGACAGCGGATCGCGCGCGAGGATCGAGGCGAGATCGCGGTTCAGGGTCGGCTGGTTGGCAAGGTCGCGCGAGGTGAGGTTCGAGCCGACGCCGCTGTTGAGGTCGAGCAGGTTGATCGCGGCACCCGTGACAACCACTTTCTCGAGGACGGCGGTGTCATCGATGGCGGCGAGCGTCAGCTGCAGCGGGGACTGGGGGCCCGGCGCAAAGCTGAGACCGGTCAGCGTGCCGCCTTCGTAGCCCTGGGCCTCTACGGTGAGGGTGTAAGGGCCGCCTGGGCGAAGACCGGCCTGGAAGAAGTTGCCGCTGGCGCCTGTGGTGATCGTGCTGGCCGAGCCGGTAGGCTCGTGGACGATGGTGATGGTTGCGCCCGAAACGTTGGCGCCGTTCTGGTCAACGACCGAACCGCGGACCTCGGAGGCTGTTTCCTGAGCATAAACTGCCGCTACCGGCGCAAGCGCCGCGATGGCGGCGATGGATGCGCTGCGTACAAAGAAATTCTTGATCATGATGACTTCCCCGTCGTTGTCGACTTTCACCGGAATGCCCTTGTGCCGCCCGGTCAGGCCTCGCCCTTAGCCCCGCTACATGACAGTTAAGTGACAGACAATTGAAGGTTCTGCTGCACCGCCAATTCGGGACGTTGTTTTTTTGTTGCGATGCAAAAATGACACGCCTGTAAGCAGGCCGGGCCGGATTTACCTGCAAACTGAGTTGTATTTGTCCGCGCCCTCCCGTCATAAGGGGCGCCTTCAGCCCGAATCGATGATGTCAGCCGCTTCCCTCTTCCCGAAAAGCCCAGAAGCCCGGCTGACGCTGGGGATTCTTGCCCTGCTGCTGGCCATGCGGGTGGCAGGGGTGCTTGCGTCGCCGCTTAATCTGTATGCGGACGAAGCGCAGTACTGGCGCTGGGCGCAGGATCTGGCCTGGGGTTATTACTCGAAGCCGCCGATGATCGCCTGGGTCATCCACGCCGCGACCGCTGTGTTCGGGGAATCGGAATGGGCCGTGCGGATCGCGGCGCCCTTCTTGCACACGGTAGCGGCCGGCTTCCTCTTCCTTGCCGGGCGGGCGATGTTCTCTGCGAAAACAGGAGTCTATGCGGCCCTCCTCTACGCCCTGATGCCGGCGGTGACGCTCTCATCCAGCGTGCTGTCGACCGACGGTGTGCTGATGCCGTTCTGGTGCGCGGGGCTGTTTCTCGCGTGGCGGCTGCGAAGCGGCGGCGGGCTGGTGACGGCGGCGGCCCTGGGCGCGGCGCTCGGCCTCGGCATTCTCTCCAAGTATGCCATGCTGTATTTCCTCATCGGCCTGGCGCTGACCTGCCTCGTGGATGCGCCGATGCGGCGGGCGCTGATCTCGAAGGCCGGGGCGCTGGCGCTGCTGGTGATTGGGCTGCTGGTGGCGCCGCACTTTGCCTGGAACGCGGCGAATGATTTCCAGACCGTGGGCCACACGGTCGACAACGCCAACCTGGGCGGCGACCTGTTCAACCCTGAGAACGCGGTGACTTTCTTTGCAGACCAGCTGGGCGTTTTCGGACCGGTCAGCTTTCTCGCCCTGCTGGCGGGACTGGCCGGCTGGCGCCTCAGGGAGGACCGCAGCAGCGCCCCGGCCCGCTGGCTGCTGTGTTTCGTCTTGCCGGTGCTCGTGTTTATCCTGGGCCAGGCCGTGCTGAGCCGGGCTCATGCCAACTGGGCGGCGACGGCCTATCCGGGGGCCAGCCTGCTGGTGGCGGCCTGGTTTGCCGGCCGGCGGGCGGTCGTCTGGTCCAGCCTGGTGGTGAACTCGGGAATTGCAGCTGTGTTGATGATCGTCCCGCTGCTGACCGCGGCCCAGACCCGCACTCTGGGGTTCGACAATGCCCTGAAGCGCACGCGCGGCTGGGATATGGCGGCGGAGCAGCTGTTTGTGGAAGCGGAGCGCCTCGGCGCCACCGCGGTGCTGGTCGACGAGCGGGAGGCCTGGCACGGGCTGGATTTCTACGGCAGGGCGCGCACCGTGCCGCTGATCTCGTGGCGGCGTTATGCGGGGCCGAAGAGCTTTTCGGAGCGCGAGCCTTTAGAGGGACCACTGGCAGAGCGGGTGCTGGTGGCTTCGGTGCATGCCGGCATGCGGCCACGTCTCCGCAGCGATTTTGCCGCGTTCGAGCCGGCAGGCCAGATCCGGATTGATCTTGGCGTGCGCCGCAATGGCTGCCCGATCACGCGCGTGTTCCAGCTGTACGTGGCGAGCGGCTATGCGCCTGCGGCGCGCACGCCGGAATGGGAAGCGCGGCTGGAGGGCCAAAAGGAGTTTGCCGAACCGCCCTGCCCGGCAAAGGACTGAAACCGGGCGTCAAACGCCCTTTTCGGCTTTGCCCCAGAGCTGCTCAAGGCGCGCATCCCGGCCGCAAGCCTTCCGGTAGTAGCCATATTTGACGGCGCTGCGGATGTAATAGTCCTGATGGTAGTCTTCGGCCGGCCAGAAAGTGGCGGCGGGGAGAACCTTGGTCGCGACCGTTTCACCGAGAACTTCTGCAGCTTCTGTGAGCGCGCCTTCAGCCGCCGTGCGCTCGCCCTGGCCGGAGACGAAGATGGCCGAGCGGTAGCTGTCGCCCTTGTCGCAAAACTGGCCCTTGGCGTCGGTCGGGTCGATATGGCGGACGAAATAGTCAGCCAGTTCGTCATACGAGACCTTTGCCGGGTCATAGGTGACTTTCACGGCTTCGTAATGGCCGGTATTTCCATAGGTGACTTGTTTGTAGGTCGGCTTGTCGACATTGCCGCCGCTGTAGCCCGAGACGGTTTCGAGAACGCCATCGACCTTGTCGAAGTCGGCTTCGACGCACCAGAAGCATCCACCTGCAAAAACTGCCGTTGCCACGCGGGCCGGCGGATCAACCAGGCGGCGGTCTTCAGCGCCTGCGCTGGAGAAGAAGGCAAGACCGGTCGACATCAAGCCGGCGGTCAGGGCAATTACCAGGGCGGGACGCTGCATGGGCACTCAAAACTTTCACACTCGGAACCAGGCAGGATACCATGCCCGAGTGGCGAAATAGTTGCGCAGTCGCCCTAAAAGAAGACAACAGACTCATACATTCGCTTAATGTCACGCCGTTGTGACCAATTTGCACACCCGGGCAAGGCCGTTATGCCGGATTTTCAGTCAGTACGCGGACTCTGACGCGGGTGGCGCGGCCGTTGGCGTCAACGGCGGTGACCTGATAGAAACCGGGCTGGCGAGGCTGCCAGATGGGCGAGCCCGCATCATCGAGAGCCGTGGGCGCGCCATCGACGAACCAGCTGAGGTGGCCCGAGCCCCGCCCGGCCAGCACGAAGGGGCGGCCGGGCTGGCCGTTGACGGGGCCAGCCCAGAGCTCGGCGCCTTCCGGCGGAAACAGGATTTCCGGAGGGCGGTTTTCGGACAGGTTGCGCTGTGCGCCCTTGGATTTACGGCGCGGCTCGGTGGTCAGGCGGGCGCGGGCTTCGCCGTCATCGCGCAGGTGGTGTGAAACACGGTCAGCCATCTCGAAGAGCACGGGCAGCGCAATGTCGCGCCCGGTGGCACCCGTGCGGGGAGCGCCGTCAGCGCGGCCGATCCAGACTATGATGACATGGTCACCTGAGACAGCCGCCGCCCAGGCATCGCGGAAGCCGTAAGATGTCCCGGTCTTGAAGGCGATCTGCGGCGCATCACGTGTCAGGCTGCCCGGCATACGCCCGGCCGGGGCGGGTGAACCCTGCAGGATACGGAGGATTTCCGCCGCGCTGGCGCTGCTCATCAGCCGGCGGCCCGGGTCCTCATAACTCTGGCGTTCTTTTTCGGCGCGCCAGACCAGCGGCTTTGCAATGCCGCCGTCGCCCAGCGCGGCATAGAGAATGGCGAGTTCGCGCGCAGTGAGGCCTGCGCCGCCGAGCGCGAGGGCGAGGCCCGCGCCGTGGCCTGCCGCGCCGGTGAATCGGGGCCGTGCGCCCGCCATGGCAAGCTGCGCGGAGAAACGCTCCGCGCCGATCCTGTCGAGCATCAGAACGGCGGGAATGTTGAGGGAGTGCTGCAGCGCGTCCGAGATGCGGACATCGCCGCGAAACATGCGGTCAAAGTTCTCCGGCCGGTAGCCCGCAAACTGGCGCGGCAGGTCTTCGACGCGCGTGTCAGATGAGGCGATGCCGTCGTCGAAGGCGAGGCCATAGATGAAAGGCTTCAGCGTGGAGCCCGGCGAGCGGGCGCGGTTGGTGAGGTCGATCCATCCGCCGGCGCGGTCGCGCGAGGCTGAGCCCACGAGCGCCCGAACCGCCCGGGTCGGCACATGCACAACGATGGCGGAGACCTGCACGTCAGCGCCTTCGGACTCGGCGCGTGTCAGAGCGATGCGTTCCAGTTCAGCCTGCAAGGCGGCGTCGAGGGTGGAGCGGACATCCTGGCGCGGTCCATTGGCCAACGCGGCATCGGCGCCGTGCCAGGCACGGTCCGGAAAGTCGAGCCGTTTTGGAGGCACGGGCAGCGCGGCCACCTCTTCGGCTTCACCTTCCGGGAAGACGCCGTAGCCGGTGAGCTTGGCGGCCACCCAGTCGCGCGCCTTCTTTGCCTGTTCGGGACGCCGGTCGGGGCGGCGCACTTCCGGCGACTGCGGCAGCGCGATCAGCAGTGCGATTTCATCCGAGGACAGACGGTCGGCCTCATGGCCGAAATAGCTCCAACTGGCGGCGCGGACACCTTCGAGGTTGCCGCCATAGGGCGTGAGGGTGAGGTAGAGTTCAAGGATCTCGTCCTTGGTGAAGCGCCGCTCCAGCTGGTTGGCGCGCCAGATTTCAACGAACTTGGAGCCGATATTGCGCGGGCGCGGCTCCAGCATCCGTGCCGTCTGCATGGTGATGGTCGAGCCGCCGGAGACGACCCGGCCCGCCGAGGCGCTGTCCACAGCGGCGCGGGCCATACCGAACCAGTCCGTACCGTGATGGTTCCAGAAACGCTTGTCTTCCACGCGCACCAACGCTTCGACAAACGCAGGGTCGATCTCTTCGAGCGAGACCGCAAACCGCCAGCGGCCATCGGGAGCCGAAAAGGCCCGCAGCGGCTTTCCGTGCCGGTCGGTGACCAGCACGGAATTGATATGCGCCCGGGTCAGTGGCGGCGGGAAGGCGAGGTCGAGGACCAGCACCGCCGCGCAGAAGACGCCCAGCCCAGCCATGAGCCGCTTCGGCCAGGGCAACCCCTTCAGCCTGGCCCAGAACGCGGCTCCGGTCACTGGCCCGGTCACTGGCCCGGTCACTGGCCCGGTCACTGGCATGCCTCCCTACTTGCCGCCGGCAGCGCCCTGCGCCGCAAGGATGGTCACCCGGCCCGGCGCAGAGCGGCCGAACACTTCCGGACGGTACATATCCTCGGCGACCACACCCGGCATCGCGAACGATCCCGGCGTCACCGCGCGCACGACATACGCCAGCGTGACCGGCTTGTCGTAGACGTTGATGGCCGCGACATACCGGTCATCCTGCGCCTGCGAGGACTGGGCCTGCGCGATCTCGCCGAGGAAATCGAAGGCCCCTGCCCGCACGCGGTCTTCGCCGGTCGACCAGTCATACTCGACGACGCGGGCATCGGCGGGACGCAGAACCGTCTCGATCTCGAAACCCGCCGGCAGGAGGTCTGCCACGATCACCGGATTGAGGCGGCGTTCCTCGGTCGATATCGTCAGGCCGACAACGAACTTGTCGCCCTGGCGCACTTCGCCGAGTTTCACCGCGCTGCCG
>JBBSDJ010000108.1:0-8877 GCA_038249555.1 Caulobacterales bacterium | reverse complement strand
GGTTCGGTTCGGGCGCGCAGCCCGGAAATGCGGCAGACAGGGCCTGACAGCCCGGAAAGCGCGGCCTATATCACGGGGAAAGCGGACTCGCCAAGCCCTAGTCTGTGCGGAATTCACGATGACCTTGCCCCCTTCCGAAATCCTGCGCCGCCGCTGGCTGGCCGAACTGCTGCCGGAGGTCGCCTTCGAGGGCTGGAGCGAGGAGGCGGCGCGGGCCGCTGCGGTGCGCGCCGGGCTTACCGAAGGTGAACAGGCTCTCGCCGCGCCGCAGGGCGTGGTGAACCTGATCGATGCCCTGTTTGACGCGGCCGAGGCCGAAGCGCGCGCGGCGCTGGCGGCCATCGACATGACCGCCATGCGCGTGCCGGACAAGGTGAAACGCGGCGTGCTGGCCTGGCTGGCGGCGCTGGAGCCGAACCGCGAGGCGGTGCGCCGGGCGGCGAGCCGGGGTTTCCTGCCCTGGAGCGCGGGGCCGGCGCTGCAGCGGACCTGGAAAGTGGCGGACATGATCTGGACCGCCGCAGGGGACGCGTCCGAGGACTATAACCGGTATTCCAAGCGCGGCCTGCTGGCGGCGGTGCTGCCGGCCATCGTGCTCTACTGGGCGGATCACCCGGCGCCGGAACATCTGGACGGGTTCATCTCGCGCCGGCTCGCGAATGCCTCGGGCCTCGGCCAGCGGGCCGGGCGGATCGTCAAGCCGGTGCTGGAACGGTTCGGCAAGCGCTGACGCGGCGTTATGGCTTTTCCTGAAAAGGGGGGAAGGTGTCGGACAGAAGCTGATCAAGCGCCCCAGGGGGCTGGGGGGGCTGATGGGTCTGGAGCACCTGATAAATGCCTCCGCCCGACAATTCGAAGATGGCGGTGTGCTGTGTTCGCGGCAAGTCCGAATTGCGGAGATTTCGGGATATACGGATTAAATCGCAGTTAGTTGTTTCGGGGGCTGGACGTGGGCCCGAAGCTATGCGGAACTGTCATCAATGACGGAACATCTTTCGCGCAAGCCTTCGCCGGATCCGGTGGTCGCCTTCCAGAAGAGCGAACTCCAGCCCATCCTTGATGTCTATGGCCGGCTGGTGATTGCCGGGGAGGCGCGCGATTACTCGATCGGCTTCGGCAAGGATGTCGCGACCTTTGCGATCTTCCGCCGGCATGCCGAGAGCCCGACCTGGCGGATCGAGAAGGAACCGGCGCTGGCGAACCGTCAGGGCCAATACGCCGTGTACGGACTCGGCGGTCAGGTGCTCCGGCGCGGGCGGGAACTCAGACAGGTCCTGCGCGTCTTCGAGAGCCGCAAGTTCACGATCGTCCGTTAACGGATTTGGGCGCCCGTTAACCCGTTGTTTACCAAAAACTTCTTGCGAACTTTTACGGAACATTGTAGGAACATCCTACAAGGAACGGAGCAAGAACATGGGTAGTGCAGTCAGCTTTCGCGGTCAATCGGGCAAGGCGTGGTCATTCCAGCGGGCAGCTGCGGACGCGCCCTGGGCACGGACGTCCGGTGTGGCCATTTTCGCCATTCCCGAGGCCTGTGGCTGGCGGATTTTCCGGGTGATCGAACTCTCCGGCAAGCCGCACGACGTCCAGCCAATCTGGGCCCTCGCCGAGGCGGAACGCTACGGCGCCAGCGCCGTGTTCGTGGCCCTCGAGTTTGACGCGGCCACACGCCGCCAGATCGTCGCCGATCTCGAGGCCGGTTTCCAGCCGGTCGTGCGGTCCGGCGAAGTCATCCGCCTGGCGGCTTAACGCGCCGCTTCGGTGTACCAGCGGGTCACGTCGGCCTCGACCATGTCGAGCGGGCGGGGCCCGCCGCCGAGGATCGCGGCGTGGAAAGCCTTGGGATCGAATTTCGGGCCCAGCACGCGCTGGGCCCTTTCGCGCAGGTCGAGGAGACGTTGGCGGCCGATCCAGTAGGTGGAGGCCTGGCCCGGCCAGACGCTGTAGCGGTCCACCTCGTCGGCCGCCGCTTCGACGCTCAGGCCGGTTGCGACGATGATGTAGTCTATCGCGCGGTCGCGCGTCCATTTCTGGTCATGGATGCCGGTATCGGCGACGAGGCGCGCGGCGCGTAGCAGCATTGATTGCAGGTAGCCGATACGGCCCAGCGGATCGTCCGCATAGAGACCGTTTTCATCGGCGAGCGTTTCAGCGTAGGACGCCCAGCCTTCGCCGTAGCCGGCGTTCCAGATCAGCTGCCGGGCGAGCGGGAGGTTCGACTGTTCGGCGGCCAGCGCGCTTTCGAGATGATGGCCGGGTACCGTCTCGTGATAGACCAGCGTCGGCAGGCTGAAGTCCGGCCAGTCGGTGAGGCGCAGCAGGTTGATCTCGAACCGGGCGGGATTGCGCCCGTCTGCGGTGCGGGGCGTGTAGGCCGCCGACGGGGCGGAGGCCGCGAACGCCAACGGCACCATGCTGACCGTGACGGCGCCGTCCGGCATCGGGCCGATCTGCGATTCCACGACACCTCTTGCCCGCGTGGTCAGCTGCGACAGGCGTTCGATCAGGGCGGCGCGGCCAAGGTCTGAATCCTCGTAGAGCTGGCCGGGCTGCTGGCCGATGAAGGCGAGGCGTTCGGCGACCGTGCCTTCGGGCAGGCCGGCGGCAGCGAGCGCGGTGTTGAGTTCGCCCGTCAGTTTCTTCACGTCGGCGAGGCCGCTGGCGTGCAGTTCGGCGGTTGTCTGGCGGGTGCCGGTATAGGCGCTGAGGACGGAGCGGTAATAGGCGTCGCCGCCATCGATCTGCCAGACGCCCGGCTCGGCCGGGGCGCTATCGGCCAGCGCGGCCACAGCGTCGCCGAACCGGACATAGGCCGGCAGGACGCTATCGGTGAACAGCGTGCGCAACTTCGCGGAATTGGCGGCGCGGGCTTCGGCGGTCAGGCCTTCGACGCCGTTCTGGAGATTGTCGAACGTCTGTAGGAGGAAGGACGTTTCCGGCAGCTCGGCGGCGCCGGCCGCGGCGAGGCCCTGCATGCGGGCGAGCACGGCGGCCGGTGGGACGACGCCGGAGCGGGCGTCCGCTTCGAGGCGGCGGCGGTCATCGTCGATGGCGCCGGCAAGCTGCGAGACGCGGGCGAGGAAAGCGGCGATGTCGGCCGGTGTCTCGATGGGTTGGCGGCGCACCAGCAGTTCGGGCACGTCGAGATAGGCGCCGCGCATGTGATCGGCGACGTAGGGGTAGAAGGCGGAAAGGTCGCCGGTGCCGTGGCCGGACACGAGCACCGCTTCGGCGGCTTCGTGGGCGGCGATCACCGTGTCGAGGTTGCGGGCGAGCGCGCTGCCGGGGGCAGGGCGCGCCTTGCGTACCAGGACGTCGAGCGTTTCGAGGCGTTCAAGGCGGGCGCGTTCGAACGCGGCCTGCGAGCGGTCCGTCAGGTAGCCGCCGAACGGGTAGCCGGCGGCGTCAGGGGAGAGACCCAGTTCGGTGGCGAGTTCCGGATCGCGGACGAGTTCGTTCTGCGCGACGGTCTTCAGCGTCTGCTCGACTTCGCGGGCGATGCGGCGCGGCGTGCCTTCCGGATCGGCGCCGCCGGAGCACGCCGCCAGCACCCCCACCGCGAGGAGGGCGGCGAGGCCGGCGGGCCAGAAAGTGCGGGCGTGTCGAAGCGGTTGGTGCATGACGAGTTTTTCACGGGAAGGGCACTGTAATTGAGCCCGGTTCGGGAGTTGTGGCCAGACTATATTTCCGGTATCGCTCCCGCCAAATCTGAGGAGTTCTGCCACCGTGACCATGCCAACCACTGCTGGCGGAGTACCGCCAATCACCGGACAAGTCCTGTTTTACAAGCAACCGCAACCGCTGTCTGCCGAGAACCATGGCGGCCTCGGCGTGAAGCAGGTGGCCCAGCCTTTCGCGTTCCTGCGTGAAGCGCATGCCGTTCCGGTCACCGTGACCGAGTTCGGCGTTGCCGCTGCATCCTATCCGATCATCTTCGTGGGCGACGAGCGCACGCCGGTGGCCGTGATGGGTGTTCGCCAGGGCCAGAACCTGTTCGTCGACAATAACGGCTTCGTATTCGAAGACTATTACATCCCGGCATTCGTGCGCCGCTATCCGTTCGTGTTCGCCGCCGACGAAGGCTCCGACCGCCTGCTGCTGTGCGTCGACCGCGCCGCGCCGATGGTTTCGAACCAGCCGGACGTGCCGTTCTTCGAGAACGGCCAGCCGAGCAAGTTCACCCAGGACGCCGTGGAGTTCTGCAAGGAATTCGAGCGCCAGCGCCGCGCCACGCTCGATTTCGTCAAGATGATCGGGGCCATGGACCTGTTCGAGCAGAAGACGGTCGCCTTCCAGCCGCGCGATGCGCAGGGCCGCGAGACCGGACCGCAGCAGAAAGTCGCCGATTACTGGGCGATCTCCGAGGAGCGCCTCAACGCGCTGCCGCAGGACAAGTACCTTGAACTGCGCAACAATGGCGCGCTCGGCGCCTGCTACGCGCACCTCGTGTCGCTGCTCAACTGGTCGAAAGTGATCCAGCGCGCCGTGCGCACGCCTCCGCCGGGCCAGGCCGCCGCCTGACAGGCAATCCGAGGGTAAACACCCGCAACAATACAGAGCGGCTCTCCCTGCGGGGAGGGCCGTTTTGTTTTGGGCCATGGATGCGCCATCACGATGCGGCGAGTAGGGGTTTCCCCTCTGGCACGTCCGTCGCATATGCTGGACGGAGATTTTCTGGCAGGGAAGCAGAGTGATGATCCGCGTCTACCGCGCCCTTGTGTTTGCCCTGGCGGGACTTGGCCTGTTCGCCCCCGCGGGCGCCGCGCAGGCGTCCGGCGATGGGCGGCGCGCCGAGGCCGAACTGATTTCCGAACGCACCAGCGTCCTGCCGGGCGAAACCGTGTTCATCGCCCTCAAGATGACCATGGATCCCGGCTGGCACATCTACTGGCGCAATGCCGGGGATGCGGGCCTGCCGCCGCAGCTGATCCTCAAGGACACCGCAAGCATCGCCGAAGGCGCGCTGGGCGAGATGATGTGGCCGCTGCCGAAGCTGCTGCCGGTCGTCGACGGCGAGATCATGGACTATGGCTATGATGACAAGGCGGTGTTCGCGCTGCCGCTCACCGTGCCCGCAGATGCTGCCGGCGCGGTGCGCATCGAGGCGGTGGCCGATTACCTGATCTGCGAGTCGATCTGCATTCCCGAGACGGCGGATGTCTCGCTTGTGCTGGCCGTGGGCGAGCCGGTGGAGAATGTTCCGGCCGGCGACCTGATCGGCGCGTGGATCGCGAAAGTGCCGGGTCCGTTCGAAGGCGAGGCGCGCATCGATGACGCGGCGTCGCCGTGGACGCTGAGCCTGTCGCTGGCGGGAGGCTTTCCGGAAGGCGCAGGCGTGCGCTTCTTTCCGTTCGAGCACGAGATCAGCCATCCGGCTGAGCAGCCGCAGCGCGTGGGCCCGAACGGCGCGAGCCTGTTGCTGACGCCGGACCGGGCGGGGAAGGTGGGCGAGGCGCTGGAAGGCATCATCCGGGTCGATGCGCCGGGCGCAGAACCCGTGGGCTATGTGATCCGCGCGGAACGCGGCGAAGCTTTTGCCGGGACCGCCGACGCCGCTTTTGTGCCGGTGGAAGGCGCAGGCGAGGTGGCCGGGCTCAGCTGGCAGGGGCTGCTCAGCCTCGCGGGCTTTGCCTTCCTCGGCGGGCTGATCCTGAACCTGATGCCGTGCGTGCTGCCGGTCCTGTCGATGAAGGCGATCGGCATGGTCTCGGCGGCGGCGAACGGGCATGCGGGCGAGCTGCGCGCGCATGGGCTCTGGTATACGGGCGGCGTGCTGGTGTCGTTTGCGGCGCTGGCGCTGGTGATCCTGGCACTGCGCCAGGCGACCGGGTTTGCGACGCTCGGCTTCCAGCTGCAACATGCGCCGACCGTGGCCGTCCTTGCACTGATCATGTTTGCCGTCGGCCTCTGGCTGATGGGTTTCTTCGAACTGGGCAGCTCGATCACCAATACCGGCTCCAGCCTTGCCGGCCGGGGCGGCGCGTTGGGCGCATTCTTTACCGGCGTCCTGGCGGCGATGGTCGGCGCGCCGTGCGTCGGCCCGTTCCTCGGCGCGGCACTCGGCGCGGTGATGAGCCAGCCGGCGCCGGCGGTGATTGCCGTGTTCCTCGCGATGGGCTTCGGCATGGCGCTGCCTTTCCTTGTGCTGAGTTTCGTGCCGGGCCTTCACCGGTTGCTGCCGAAGCCGGGCAAGTGGATGGACACGCTGAAACAGTTCTTTGCCTTCCCGATGTTCCTGACCGCGGCCTGGCTCCTCTCGGTGCTGGCTGACCTTGCAGGTGCCGGGGCGGTCGGCTGGACGCTGGCAGGCGCCACGGCGATCGGCTTTGCGGTCTGGATCGGGCGCGGCGCCGGACTGGCGCGGCGCGCTGCAGCAATTGCGGCGCTGATCGCCGCGTTCGCGCTGCCCGCCGTGCAGGCGAATGTTCCGGCGGCCAGCGCGGGCGGCGAGCCTTCCGTTCCGTCCTACGCCGAGGCGGCGTGGAGCCCGGCGCAGGTCGACGCGCTGCTGGCGGAAGGACGTCCGGTATTCGTGGATTTCACGGCGAGCTGGTGCGCGAGCTGCCAGGTCAACAAACTGACGACGCTGGATACGAAGCGCGTCAAGGCGGCGTTTGAAGCGGCGGACGTGGCTTTCCTTGTGGCGGACTTCACGCAGAAGGATCCGGTGATTGCGGACGAGCTGAAGCGACGCGGGCGGGCCGGGGTGCCGATGTACCTTTGGTATCCGGCGGGTTCGCGCGAACCGCAGATCCTGCCGGAACTGCTCAGTCAAGAACTTGTCATTGGACTTGTCGAAGGCCGTTAGGCGAATAGTTTTCGCACTGGGATTTTTTCAAGGAGACGACGATGCAGATCACCCGCCGCCACCTTTCGCTCGCCGCCGGCATGGCCGCCGCCGTGGCGCTCACCGCAGGCGCGCTGATTGCCTCGACGGCTCAGGCTGCGCCTGCCACCGGCACGCCCGCGCCGGCTTTCTCCGGCGTCACGTCTGCCGGGGAGACGATCTCGCTGGCCGATTTCGCGGGCAAGACGGTCGTCATGGAATGGACCAATGACGGCTGCCCGTTCGTGAAAAAGCACTACACGGCGCCGCCGTCCAACATGCAGACGCTGCAGAAGGGCGCCGCAGCCGATGATGTGGTCTGGATTTCGGTAATCTCGTCGGCCGAGGGCGAGCAGGGCTATGCCGACGCCGCCCGGGCCAATGAGCTGACCGCCTCGCGCGGCGCGGCGCCGGCGCATGTCGTGCTGGACGCCGAGGGCACGATCGGCAAGCTCTACGGCGCCAAGACGACGCCGCACATGTTCATCATCACGCCGGACGGCAACCTCGCCTATGACGGCGCCATCGATTCCAAGTCCTCGGCCAAGGTGGCCGATATCGATACGGCAACGAATTACGTGACCGCCGCGCTCGCCGACCTTGAGGCGGGCAAGCCGGTCGCGACGCCGATGACCAAGCCGTATGGCTGCTCGGTCAAATACAAGTAATCCGGAGGCGGATTGAATTTCTGAAGGCCGGGCGGAAACGTCCGGCCTTTTCGCATCTTGGCAGGGCCGCTGCCTGACGCAGCGGACGGGGTTGATCGCGGCGGCAGGTCAGGCGCAGACTGCCGGACAAGGCCGGGGGAGGGCGCATGAGCCGCGAGAGTGATCCGATTGTCCGCGACCAGCCGCCGGAGATGCCCTCCGAGGGCGGGCCGCTGGCCGAGTATCGCGGCGCGCTGCCGCCAGCGCCGGACTGGTTTCCGGACGCCGTGGCGACGCCGTACGAGACGCATCGGATCGACGTGCTCGGGGCGGAGGTATCCTACCAGCGCTGGGGCAAGCGCGGGGCGCCGGGCCTCCTGTTCGTACATGGCAACGGGGCGCATGCGCACTGGTGGGATTTTATCGCGCCGTACTTCGCGGAGCACTACAACGTCGCCGCGCTGACCTTCTCGGGCATGGGTGAGAGCGCTTGGCGCGAGACGTATGACATGTCGACCTTCTCGGCCGAGCAGGTGGCCGTGGCGCAGGATGCCGGATTGTTCGACGGGCCGCGCAAACCCGTGATCGTGGCGCACTCGTTCGGCGGCTTCGTGACGCTGGTGACCGGCGCCGAGCATGGCGAGCGGTTCGAGGGGATGGTGATCGTCGACAGTCCGGTGAACCCGCCGGAGCGGCCGAACCAGGGCCCGTCGCGCGCGGGACGTCCGCACAAGATCTATGCCGATCTCGCCGCCGCGTTGTCGCGGTTCCGGCTGGCGCCGCCGCAGCTGTGCGAGAACCATTATGCGATGGATTACATCGCGCGCTGGAGCCTGAAGCGGGCCGAGGGCGGATGGACCTGGAAGTTCGATCCGACGATCTGGACGCGGTTCGAGCCGGGACGGGACGGCGGCGAGCTGCTGAAGGCGGCGAAGTGCCGGGTGGCGATCATCCGGGGCGAAGAAAGCGCGCTGATGCCGGACGAGGTGCGCGACTACATGCGCGGACTGCTGGGCCATCAGGTGCCGTTCGTGTCGATCCCGCATGCGCGCCACCATGTGATGCTGGACCAGCCGATTGCCTTCATCTCGGCGCTGCGCATGCTGCTGGCCGAATGGGACCATTCCGATCCACACCGGCGCGTGTGAGCTTGCGCGCGGCGCGTACCGCGCTAGGCTTGGGGATGAATGACGGCAGGAGCGCATGATGAAGTTTGGACAGGGTTTGGTGAGCGTGGCGGCCGCGCTGACACTGTCGGCCTGCGCCAGCACACCGGCGCCGCCGCCCTTCGTTGCGGCGGCCGACCTGTCCGAGCCGGTGGCGAGCGCCGCGCCTGCGAAAACCGTTCTCTATGCGGACTGTATCGCGCAGGCGATCAGCACCGACAAGGTTGCCCATGTGGCG
>JBBSDJ010000107.1:0-9028 GCA_038249555.1 Caulobacterales bacterium | reverse complement strand
GCGTTTCCGAGGCGTCAGAAGCGCTGCGCGTGGAGACAAGTTTTGCCAGCGTCGCCTCGTCATTCGGGGTCACCCGGCCGGAGCGCAGCGCGCCGAGCAGCGCGAGGAAGCGCGGGTCTTCCTGCCGGAACACGTGTTTCAGTGCCAGCAGGGAGAACTCGCCGTCCCGGAAGGCGGGCGCATTGAAGAAATAGTTGCCGCCGAAGCGTTCCAGCAGGATCGGGCTTTCCTGGTTGGAGACGACCGGCGGCAGCTGGTGCAGGTCGCCCGACAGGATCATCCGTACACCGCCGAACGGGCGTTTGGAGCCGCGATTGAGCTTCAGGCTGCGGTCGATAGCGTCCAGCATGTCGGCGCGCACCATCGAGATCTCGTCGATCACCACCGTGTCGACAGCGCGCACCACCCGCGCGTTGGGCAGGCGGCGCACATCCTGCGCCTCGATCAGGCGCGGCGGCAGCTTGAAGAAGGAATGGATCGTCTGCCCGCCGGCGTTCATCGCGGCGACACCCGTGGGCGCGACGATCACGGCCTTGTCGCCCGCCTCGCTGAGGAACTTGCGCAGCAGCGTCGTCTTGCCGGTGCCCGCCCGGCCGGTCAGGAAGAGGTTGCCGTGCGCGCCCGCGCCGCGCGCCACCCATTCGGCGGGCGCCGCGTAGATGGACTCAGGGGTGGGGGGCATCTTGCGGGGCAAGCTCAGGGGCTGACAAGGCGCATCTGGCGCGCCTTGCTTGTGCTGCCCGTGCTCGCCACTACTTGCCAGCCAAGCGCCTCATAGGCCCGCCGCGCGCCGAGATTCTCGGCGTCCACATCGAGGCTGAGGGCGCCGGTCGCGCCCTGGCGGGCTACTTCCAGCAGGCCCCGCGCGACGCCGCAGAAGCGCCAGTCGGGGTCCACGAACAGGTGGTCGATATAGTCCTGCGGCAGCTGCAGCGTCAGGAAGCCGATGACGCCGGCATCCGGCTCCTCGGTGACCCAGGCGTTCAGCGGCGTCAGCGAGCGGCGCAGGATCATGTACTGGCCGCGGTTGCGGATGCGCCAGGGCATGTCGGTCAGGCAGTCGCGGAAGATCGCCAGGCAAGCGCCCGCATCCGCCGCGGTGAACGGCCTGATGCTCCATCCGGCTCCGGCATGCTTGTACATGGGGTGCAGAGTAAAGTGAGGCGCGCGCGGCGTCCAGCGGGCAGCCGCGTCAAATCTCACATCTGCATCGTCCAGCCTTCAACGCCCATCGCGGCCTGGCGGACGGCTTCCGACAGGGTGGGGTGCGCATGGCTGGTGCGGGCGATGTCTTCGGACGAGGCGCCGAATTCCATGGCGACGCAGATTTCCGCGATCATCTCGCCGACGCCGACGCCGATCATGTGCGCGCCGAGGATCTTGTCGGTGCCTTTTTCCGCGAGGATCTTCACGAAGCCGGTGGTCTCATGGTTCGTCCGTGCACGGGAGTTTGCCATGAACGGGAACTTGCCTTTGACGTACTCGACGCCGGCGGCTTTCAGTTCTTCCTCGTTCTTGCCGACCCAGGCGATTTCGGGGTTCGTGTAGACAACGCTCGGCACGAGGTTGTAGTCGACATGCCCAGCCTTGCCGGCGATCAGCTCGGCGACCGCGGTGCCGTCATCCTCGGCCTTGTGCGCCAGCATCGGCCCGTGAATGCAGTCGCCGACCGCCCAGACGCCGTCCGCGACCTTGAAGTGGCCGTCGACCACCTCGATCACGCCGCGCTTGTCGGTCTTGCCGCCGACGGCCTCGAGTCCCAGGCCCTCCGTGTACGGCTTGCGGCCGATGGCGACGATCACGATATCGGCTTCCAGTGTTTCCGCTGCGCCGCCCTTGGCGGGCTCGACATTCACTTTCAGCTTGGTCTTGGTCTTCTCGACGCCGGTGACCTTGGTGCCGAGCTTGAAGGCGAGGCCCTGCTTCTTGAACGTGCGCTCGGCTTCCTTGGCGACTTCGGCGTCGGCCGGCGGCAGGATGCGGTCGAGATATTCGACAACCGTGACTTCCGAGCCGAGCCGCGCCCAGACCGAACCCATCTCGAGCCCGATCACGCCTGCGCCGATCAGCACCAGCTTCTTCGGCACGGCCTTCAGGCTCAGCGCGCCGGTGTTCGAGACGACGCGCTCCTCGTCGATCTCGATGCCGTGCAGGGTGGCAGGCTCGGAGCCCGTCGCGATCACGATGTTTTTCGTCTCCAGCACGCGCGTGCCGCCTTCGGCGAGCGCGACTTCGACGCGGCCCTTGCCGAGGATCTTGCCGCGGCCTTTGACGTACTCGACCTTGTTCTTCTTGAAGAGGAATTCGATGCCCTTGGTCAGCCCTTCGACCGCTTCTTCCTTCTGGGCCATCATCTGGCCGAGATCGAGTTCGATCTTGCCGGTCTTGATGCCGAGGGCGGCGAATTCGTGCTGCGCGGCGTAGAAATAGTGCGAGGCGTTCAGCAGCGCCTTGGACGGGATGCAGCCGACGTTCAGACAGGTGCCGCCGAGTTTGCCGCGTGTCTCGATGCAGGCAACCTTGAGGCCCAGTTGTCCGGCGCGGATTGCGCAGTTGTAGCCGCCGGGGCCGCCGCCGATGATGACGACGTCATAGGTCTCTGCCATGGGAATATATTCCTTAAATGGGGCGGGTGCCGCGCGCGATTCGATTGCGCCGCATACCTAGGCATTCCAGCCCCGAAACTCAATCCGCAGAGACCGCAGAATGGACCTAGCTGCGCTTCACAAAAGCGAGCACGCCCGCCAGCACGACCATCGCGCCGCCGGAATAGACCTCGTCCATCCACAGGCTCGAATCGGTGCCCAGCGCCGCCATCGCGCCCGGCAGGGCCGCGAACAGCACCGCTCCGGTCATGCCGAGCCAGGCGCCGCCCTTGATGTTGAGCAACGCCAGCAGGCCGCCGAGCAAGCCAAGCCCCGCCGCCAGGATGCGCCAGAGGCTGGTGGGCGGTTGCAACAGCGCGTCGTCGAGCGGGCTGCCCCGGCTGACGATCATCGAGACGGCCGAGACGCCCTGCCAGAGAAGCCAGGCAGCCAGTATCGCCAGTGCAGCGCCGGCAAGTTTGCGGATCATGAGCGTCCCCTCCCGGAACTTTGTATGGGGAGCAGGCTAGGCCGATGCGGGCCTTCCGGCAACGGGGCGGCGGCGATCAGGCCGCTTCTTCTTCCTCGCCCCAGTCGCCGCGCGGGCGCGCCCGCGCGGCGGCCCGGGCGGCTTTCTTGCGGCGGGCCTGGGCAATGAACATCGCCCGCTGGCGCTGCACCACGATGTCCGGAACGAACAGGGGCGGATGTTTCTTTTTCACCTTGGCGGGCTTCTCGGGGCGGGCGAGGATCGGCGCGTGCTGGGCGGCCACAGCCGCAGCCACGGCGGGGTTCGTCATGGTTTCCGGCGTCACTTCCACATCCATGAATTCCGGCGGGCGTTTGCGCAGTTCCCAGACGGCGAGCAGCAGCAGCATTGCGCCGGCCATCAGACCCGCCATGGCGCCTTCGCCGGCGCTGGGGTTCAGCCACCAGTTGGCGTCGAAATGGACGAGGAAAACCGCCGGAATAGAGAAGGCGAGGGCGAAGATGTACCAGCCCACTGCGCCGCCCTTGCGCGCCGCGAGGGTGGCGCCGGAGGCGTAGTAGCCCAGGGCGGCAAACAGGTAGGCGGCGCCGTGCGCAATGCCGAGTTCGCGCCAGTTCACGCCGCCGAGTCCGCCGGCGACATCATCGGTGACGATCCAGCCCATGACCATCACGATGGACGGCCAGCGCACGGCGGTCAGCGCGCCGAAAGCGAAGGCAATCGCGTAGATTGTGAGCAGAATGGCTATCAGGCGGCGCGGCATCCCTCCCGGGTAACACACACGTGGTAAGCATCCGCTGGACGCGTTCGATCAAATTTTATCGATCTTTATCGCATCGCCGCTCAGGCAGGGGTCTCGAAGACCAGAAAGCTGAGTGTCAGGTTCACCGCCACCTGGAGCGCAAAGGTCATCGTCAGACCCTCCAGATTGGACTTCAGGTGCCAGGCGAGGAAGGTCAGGGCGTAGAGGAAATACGGCCAGGCAAAGATCAGCCCGCCCTGCACGCCGGAGGCCAGCGTGAACACGGCGGCAAACACCAACGCCGCGCCGCCGGCGGCGTGCCAGTAGGTGGGCAGGGTCCGGCGCAGGACTTCCAGCACGCCCCAGAGCGCAAGGCTGGAGACCGCCGGCCACATCAGCACGAAACCGAGGAAGGGTGGAGGCGGGGTATCTTCAGCGGGCTCCGGCACCGGGAAGATCAGTATCGCGAGAACCGCGATCAGGGCGGTGCCCAGGACCACCGCAAGGTAGGCCCGCCAGAGGTACACCATCCGCGAGCCGTCATTGCGGGTCATGAAGGCCAGCCAGTTCGTCACGCCGTCTCCCGTCTTTGCGTCCGCAGGGGCAGCCTGCTAGGCAGGCCTGCAACCAGACACTCGGGAGGATAAAGCATGGGGCGCGTTTCAGGCAAAATGGCATTGGTGACCGGCGGGGCGCAGGGCCTTGGCGAGGCGATCGGGCGGATGCTGGCGAAGGAGGGCGCGAAGGTGACCCTCACCGACATCAACGGCGCGGGCGCCGAGAAGGTCGCCGCCTCGATCAATGCCGCGCACGGGGCCGGGACGGCGTTTGCGTTCCAGCAGGACGTGACCGACGAGGCGCGCTGGAAAGAGGTCGCCCAGGCCGCGCATGACGCGATGGGCGGGCTCAACGTGCTCGTCAACAATGCCGGTATCGGCTCGCTCGGCTCGGTCGAGGACGAGAGCTACGAGATGTTCCGGAAAGTGCAGGCGGTGGATGTCGATTCGATCTTCCTCGGTTGCAAGTATTCGATCCCCCTGATGCGCGCGCACGGGCTCGGCTCGATCATCAACATCTCGTCCATCGCCGGCATCATCGCGAGCGGCAATTATGTTTCCTACAACACCGCCAAGGCGGCGGTGCGGCATCTCTCCAAGTCGGTCGCGCTGCACTGCGCCAAGACCGGTGGGCAGATCCGGTCAAACTCCGTACACCCCGTATTCATCAACACCCCGATCCTCGACCGGACCAAGGAAATGTTCGGCGAGCAGAAGGCGCTCGAGAAACTCGGCCGCCAGATCCCGCTCGGCAAGGTGGGTGAGCCGGATGATATTGCCTACGCCGTGCTTTATCTGGCCTCGGATGAATCGAAGCTGGTGACGGGCGCTGAGATCAAGGTCGATGGCGGAATCAGCGCGATGTAGCGTCTGACTTCGGCGCTGCGGAGTGGATCGCTTTCGACGGCCGCAAGGCCGGCGGGGGACCGCTTCCAAACTTTCCATAGTGCAAGCCCACTCCACCTGCCGCTCATCCCGGCGGAAGCCGGGACCCAGACTTGAAGCGCGCAGCAAGGCGGCCTCACTGGATGCCGGCTTTCGCCGGGATGAGCGGTAGAGGGTAAAGTTGCGCAGCGGTGAAGCGATGAGGAGGGGCGCACCCATCCCGTATTGACAGACATCAAATCGTTGTGTAAACACAATATATCGCTGCAGATAGAAGGCGTTTTCAGGTGATCTACAACCGGCTTTCCGTGTTCCGGGCTGAGCGGGGTCTCAGCCGGAAGGACATTGCCGAGGCGGTGGGGGTCAATCCGCAGACGATTGGGTATCTCGAGCGGGGGGACTATGCGCCCTCGGTCGAGCTGGCGCTGAAGCTCGCGGCCCTGTTCGGGGTGGCCGTCGAGCAGCTGTTCTCGCTGAAACCGTTTGCCCCGCTGGCCCACAGCCTCAGAGACCAGGAGTCCTGACCGTCATGTTCATCCGTTCGAAAGCCCACCCGTTCGGCCGCCAGCTACCCACCGGCACCGTCCGTATACTGCTGATCGGGCTCTACGCCTTCTATCCGCTTGGCTGCATCCTGCAGCTGGTCGCGGACGGCAGTGTTGCGCTCGGCCTGGCCGGGGTAGCGCTGGTGGTGGCCGCGCTCGCCGCCTTCGCCGTGCTGGCGGGCTCCAGCCTGCAGCGCCAGACGCAGGAGCCGGAAAGCCTGCTCGACGAGCGCGAGCGCGAGGAACGCAACCGGGCCTCCTTCCAGGCGCACTCGGTGTTCTCCGGGATCGTGCTGATCGGTGTGCTTTACATGATGCTGACGGCCGACATGGCGGCGAATGGAAAGCTCGATCTCTGGCGGCCCACGGACGGGACGCACTGGAACGCCATCTTTGGCGGGTTAACCTTGCTATCCTTCACGCTGCCGGGCGCCGTGCTCGCCTTTGGCAAGGCGCCGGTGGAGGCGGATTAGATGGCCGGCGCCTTGCGGGTGAGCGTCCAGGCATAGATCGTCAGCCCGGTCATAAGGAGGGCCGAGACGACCAGCGGCGCGGCGTGGCCTACATACTTGTAGAGACCCGCGCCGATCAGCGGGCCGAAGATGAAGCCCGCCGGCGGGGCCGCCGACATCAGGGCCGCCGCAGCGCCTTGTTCCTCGCGGGTGACCGACAGGCTGCCGAGGGCGTTGGCGGACGGGATCGCCATCGCCGAGCCGACGCCGACGATGAAGAAGCTGGCGCAGAGCAGCGGGAAAGGCATCAGCGTGTCGGCGCCGATATAGCCGACGACGACAATACCGAGCCCGATGGGGAGCAGCTTTCGCGGGTCCGGCTGGTAGCGGGAGATATAGCCGAACTGCACGGCAATCGTGGCGACCGCCATGCAGGCGAACACGATGCCGGTGTAGAGCACGGCGGTCTCGCCAGATTTCTCTCCCAGCGCGCCGAGATTGTAGCGGTCTTCGATGAACCAGCCGAGGGTCTGCTGGATCATCCCGACACAGATGAAATAGGCGACGAGGAAGGCGAGGTGCGGGCGCACGCGCTTGTCGAACATCGCGAGCGGTTTCGGGCGCGGCATCGCGCGGTCGCGCGGCACGGTTTTCGGCAGGGCGTAGCCGAGGACGACGCCGACCAAGATGCAGAAGACGATGGTGCCCCAGAGCGGGGCGAGGGCGCCGAAGGGGGCGAGCGCGGCGGCGCCGGCGGGGCCGAGGATCGAGCCGATGCTCATGCCGGCGCCGAGCATGCCGAGACCGGCGGCGCGGTTGGCGGGCGTCGTCGCATCCGTCATCGCCGCCATCGAGGCGGGCTGCAGGCCGGGCGTCAACAGGCCGAACCAGAGGCGGACGAAGACCAGCGTCAGCAGCAGCGCCATGCCGGCCATCGCGCCGGCGAGGGCGGCCTCCAGCGTGAACAGGAAGGCCGTGTTGGTGAGGCCCATCATGATCAGCGAGAAGACCATGACGCGTTTGCGGCCCACCCGGTCGGCGATGCGGCCCCATTGGGGGATCATGAAGGCGTAGAGCAGGGTGGACAGGGTCAGGATCGCGGCGACCTCGACCTCGCCGAGCCCGGCCTTGCGGGTGAGCGGGGCGACGACCACGAAATTGATGCTCATGCCTGCGCCCATCGCGATGGTCGCCAGCATCAGCATGTTTCGCTGGAAGGCCGAGAGCGGATGCAGCGGTGTTTCGGTCGTGTCCATGTGCATCGTCCCGGGAGGAAGGTATGGAGGCTAGGGCGGTTGGGGGGGCTTGCCAAACCCTTCCGTTGCGACAATCGGCGGGGTGAACCTTGCCGGAGGGGGGCGATACACCCTAAGTGACACTCAGTTCATACCCCTGCGCCGGAGCGACCCCGCACCCATGAAAGCGATCCTCGACGTCCTGCTTGCGATTCTCTCGATCGCCACCTGGATCATCCTCATCCAGGCCGTCCTGTCCTGGCTTCTGACCTTCCGAGTACTCGACCTGCGCAACAATATCGTGGCGCAGATCTGGGGCGGGCTGGAGCGGCTGACCGAGCCGCTGTACCGGCCGATCCGCAATATCCTGCCGCCGATGTCGGGCATCGACCTGACGCCGCTGGTGGTGCTGCTGATCATCTTCTTCCTGCGCTCGGTCATCTCCCGTTACGGCTACAGCCTCGTGCCGTTCTGATGCGTCACCGGCTGGCCGTGCGGGTTCAGCCGGGCGGATCGGCAGACCGGATCGAGGGCAGGGGCAGCGATGATGCCGGCCGGGTGTTCCTGAAAGTGCGGGTGCGGGCGCAGCCCGAGGACGGCGCGGCGAATGCGGCGGTGGAGCTGACGGTCGCGAAGGCGCTGGGCGTGGCGAAGTCTGCGGTGCGGGTGGTGACGGGCGCCAAGACTCGGCTAAAAGGCCTCGAGATTGAAGGCCCGCCGGAGCTGGCGGGTGTGATTGAGGGCTGGCTGGCGGATGAGCGCAGTACGGATTGACGGGGTTCAGGTCGCGGCCGATGTGCGCGCGGCGGTGGCGCGGGCGGTGGGCAAGCTTCCGGGTGTGCCGGGGCTGGCCGTGGTGCTGGTCGGCGAGGACGCGGCCAGCGAAGTCTATGTCCGCAACAAGGTGAAGGCGACGGGCGAGGCGGGCATGGTGTCGCGCCATCACCGGCTGCCAGCGACCGCGACGCAGGAAGAGGTCGAGGCGCTGATCGCGGCGCTGAACGCCGACCCCGAGGTGGACGGCATCCTGTTGCAGCTGCCCTTGCCCGCGGGCCTTGATGCGGACGCCGCGATCGAGCTGATCGATCCGTCCAAGGATGTTGACGGGCTGACGGAAGTCTCCGCCGGGCGCCTCAGTCTCGGCAAGCCGGGGCTTCGTCCGTGTACGCCGGTGGGGTCGGTGATCCTCGCCAAGCGCGCGCTGGGGGACAACCTTTCAGGCAAGCATGCGGTGGTGATCGGACGCTCGATCCTCGTCGGCAAGCCGGCGGCGCTGCTTTTCCTGGCAGAGAATTGCACGGTGACGATTGCGCACAGCCGGACGGCGGACCTCGCCGCGGTGTGCCGGGAGGCGGACATCCTGGTGCCGGCGGTGGGCCGGCCGGAGATGGTGCGCGGCGACTGGGTGAAGCCGGGCGCGGCGGTCATCGATGTCGGCATCAACCGCGTGGCGGCGCCCGAGAAGGGCGAGGGCAAGACGAAGCTGGTGGGCGATGCGCACTATGCGAGCTGCGCGGAAGTGGCGGGCTTCATCACG
>JBBSDJ010000106.1:0-9046 GCA_038249555.1 Caulobacterales bacterium | reverse complement strand
CGGACTGAACAAGCCAAGCGCCGTGCGGATGCCGGCCTGTTCTCTGCCGATCCGGCGCCGATAATCCCGCTTGCACGGCGCTTCGCACAAGGGAATATGAAGCGCCAACAGGGGGCGCGAGCCATGAATTCGACATCGACCAGGTCTGCCGCCAGCCTCATGGCCGAGGCGGGCCAGGCCATGCAGAGAGGCGAGGTCGCAGCCGCCCTCGCCCTGATTGGCGAGGCGGAGATTGCCGAGCCGCGCAACCCGGAAGTCGTCATGGCCAAGGCCGTCCTGCTGCGGGCAAGCGGCAACCCGGCCGGGGCACTCGCCGCCGTGGAACGTGTATTGGCCATCGACCCCTATCATTATTTTGCGCTGCTTTCGAAAGGCGCCCTGGTCGAACACCTTTCCGGTGCGCAGGCCGCCTCGAAGATCTACCGCGATGTGCTGAAGATCGCGCCGAGCCCGGAACGTATGCCCCCGGCCGTGCGGGCGCAGACCGAGCATGCCCGGCAAGTTGTCGCCGCCGACCAGCGCGCGCTGGAAGACTTCATCCTGGCGAAGCTCAAGACGTCGGGCGAAACCCGCGATCTGGAAGCGCCGTTCCGGTTCCATGAAAGCCTGCAGGTCATGCTGGGCAAGGCGCGGCCTCAGATTCAGCAGCCGCTGTTCTTTGAGTATACCCAGCTTCCCGCGATCCCGTTCTATCCGCGCGACATGTTTCCGTGGTTCCGGGAACTTGAAGCGGCCACGCCGGCCATTCAGGCGGAACTGCACGCTGCGACCGCGCAGCTCGGGGATACGTTCAAGCCCTACATCCAGTATCCGGCGGGCGCGCCGGTCAATCAGTGGGCGGAGCTGAATCATTCCGCGCGATGGAGCACGCTGTTCCTCTGGCGCGACGGTGTGCGGCAGGATGAAGCGTGCCGGGTTTGCCCGCAGACCGCGGCCTTGCTCGCGTCTCTGCCGATGGCGCAGCAGCCGGGCTTTGCGCCGACGGCGATGTTTTCCCGCCTCGACCCGCACACCCGCATACCGGCGCACACAGGCTCGTCCAACGTCCGGCTGATCACACATCTGCCGCTGGTGCTTCCCGGCCCGGCCCGGTTCCGTGTGGGCAATGAAACGCGCCCGTGGAAGATGGGTGAAGCCTGGGTTTTTGACGACACGATCGAGCATGAAGCCTGGAACGATGCCGATGAAGACCGCGTCATCCTGATCTTCGATATCTGGAACCCGTTCCTGAGCGAGACGGAGCGTGTGTTGATCACGGCGCTGATGGCGGCGAAGAACGAGTATTACCGGACGGCTGGCGGCGCGTCGACTTAATCGTCCGCAAGCGGATAAATCTCGCCATCCCGGCCGCGCACGGACCATCTGTCGTCGCGCCGTTCGATGTCCGGCAGGGCGAGGGAGGCTTTCGAGACGCCGCCGGGGATGTCCAGCACATAGTGGGGCACCGCGAGTCCCGAGAGATTGTCGCGCAGGGCCCGAACGAGACGCTGGCCTTCGGCCACCGGCACGCGGAAATGCGCCGTGCCCGGCGCCGCGTCCAGCTGGTGGAGGTAGTAAGGCTTGACGCCGACCGACAGGAAAGCGCGCATCAGGTCCGACAGGTCTTCGATGGTGTCATTGACGCCGCGCAGCAGCACCGATTGCGAGACCAGCGCGATGCCTTGCTCCGCGAGCAGGCGGCAGGCGGCGATGGCCTCAGCGGTGAACTCGCTGGCATGGTTGGCGTGCAGGGCGAGGAAGATGGCCTTCTTCCGGCTCGACAGCGCTTCGGCATAAGCGGGCGTGATGCGGTCCGGCCGCGTGACCGGCATGCGGGTGTGCCAGCGGATCACTTTGACATGCGCGATGTCTTCAAGGCGCTGCGTGATCTCCCGCGCCCGCGCCGCCGACAGCATCAGCGGATCACCGCCCGTGAGGATGACTTCGAAGATTTCAGGATGGGACTGGATGTACGCGAAGATGTTGTCGAGGTCGGTCTTCGTCAGCGACTCGCCCTTTTCCGGGCCGACCATCTCGCGCCGGAAACAGAAGCGGCAATAGACAGGACACGTCGACGTCGCCTTGATCAGCACCCGGTCCGGATACCGGTGCACAAGGCCCGGCACGGGGGAGTGGCGCGCATCCCCGATCGGATCGCCCGACTCGCCGGCGCGGATATCCAGTTCCTCCGGCGACGGAACATATTGCCGGCGGATGGCATCGGCGGGATTGCTGCGATCAATCGCGCGTGCAAGCGGCTCCGGCAGCGCAATCGCATAGGCCGCCTCGACGGCTGCCAGCTTCGGGGCCAGCGTATCGGAGACGAGCCCTGCCGCTTTCAGGGCGGCGACGGATCGGAGGGTGGCAACGGTCATGGCCGCCCCTCTAGCGGAACCGGCGTCCAGAGAACATCAGAAATCTCTCGCGCGCCGGTGGCCAGCATCACGAGCCGGTCAAAGCCGAGCGCCACGCCGCTGGCCTCGGGCATGGCGGCGACGGCGGCGATGAAGTCCTCGTCCAGAGGATAGCGCTCGCCATATACGGCCTCCTTCAGCGCCATTTCCTGCTCCTGCCGCGCGCGCAGCAGGGCGGCATCGGTGAGCTCGCGGTAGCCATTGGCGAGTTCCACGCCGCAGGCATAGAGCTCGAACCGTTCGGCAAAGCGGGGATCGTCCGGGGCCGGACGGGAGAGCGCCGCTTCGCTGACCGGGTAGCGATGCAGGAAGGTCAGCCGCCCCTGCCCCAGTTTCGGTTCGATCAACGTCACGAGGACGGCCGAGAACACATCCGTCCAGCTCGCCCCCGCCGGTGTCTCGATACCCACCTTGCGCGCCGCGCTGGCGAGTCCGGCGCCGTCGGTCAGCACCTGTTCCAGATCAATCCCGGCATGGCGGGCGAAGGCCTCCACCAAAGTCAGGTATTCCGGCTCGGCAAACGGATCACAGGCCGCGCCTTTCCAGACGAGCGCCCGGGTGCCTGCCGCCTCTGCGGCGAGGCAGGCGAGTTTGGCCGCGTCCGCCATCACCGCCTCGATACCCTCCCCCGCCCGGTACCATTCCAGCATGGTGAATTCCGGCGCATGGCGCCCGCCGGTCTCCCGGTTGCGGAACGCGCGGGCGAAATCGAAGATCCGCGTCTCGCCGGCCGCGAGCAGCTTCTTCATCGCAAATTCGGGCGAGGTGTGCAGGTAAAGCGGCGTGCGTGCGCCGTTTTCGGCGATATAGGCCGTCTCGAACGCGTGCAGGTGCGCCTCGTTGCCCGGCGAGCGCTGCAGCTGGCCGCATTCGGTCTCGGTGAAGCCCTCGCCTTCGAACCAGGCCCTTATCTGCGCCTTGATCCGCCCACGCGCCGCGAGATGGCCGCGCTTTCGGGCATGGGCCTCGGGCGACCACCAGGGAAGGCTGTCGGGGGACATATTGCTCCAACGGGCAGGGCCAGACCGGGCCAAAGCCGCATCGGGCGGCTGGCCAAATGGCGCGGAGGCGGTATATAGCGGCGCTTTCGACCTCGCAACTCAGGAACGCCCCATGTCCGTTGAAATCGCTGCGGATATCCGCAAAGGCAATATCATTGAATACACCGACGGCCAGCTCTACGTGGTCCTCAAGGCGGAATCCTTCCGCCCGGGCAAAGGCACGCCGACGACCACCATCGACATGCGCCGCATCTCCGATGGCATCAAAATCTCCAACACCTACAAGACCTCAGACAAGGTCGAGCGTGCCTATGTCGAGGAAGTCGACCACTCTTACCTTTACATGGAAGGCGAAAACTACGTCTTCATGAACTCCGCCAACTACGAGCAGGTCGTGGTGCCCGGCGCGATGCTCGGCGACAGCGCCCACTACCTTCAGGAAAACATGACCGTGATCCTGCAGATGTTCAACGGCGAGGCGGTCTCGATCACCCTGCCCCAGCGCATCACGGCGGAAATCGTCGAGACCGAACCGGTCGTCAAAGGCCAGACGGCGTCCGGCTCCTACAAGCCCGCCAAGCTCGACAATGGCGCACGCATCATGGTGCCCTCGCATGTCGGCGTCGGCACGCGCGTCGTCGTCAACACCGAAGACGGCACGTACATGGAGCGGGCAAAGGACTAGCCTTGTCTTGAAACTTTGCAGCCGCAGGGAACGATTTCGCGCCTTCGCGCATAGTCCTCCCGAAGCCATTGTGCTTCTCCATCTGACAGACAACTCCAGAGCCAGCGTTTGCCCAAGCGCTGGCTCTTTTTCTGTCTGCATCCGTCGCCTGCACTACAGGATCATGGAATCTTAGGAGCTTCGGGTGTATGGTTGACCTCGCGACAGCTGCGGGCGCGTGGGACCTGCGGCCCCCGTTAACGTGAGTGACGAAACCCAGAGTTTCCAGATGTCCTAACCGGCTCCCGAGGTGCCCCGCAGTTCTCCGCGTCAGCGTACGCTGAAAGGCGCCCGGATTGTGTGTACAGGTTCGCAGACTTACGACGTGACGATCCGCGACATGTCGGAGGGCGGGGTCAAGCTGAAACTTGGATCGCCCTTCGCTGTTCCGTCCACTTTCACGCTGGTCATCCTCAATCCGAACACAGGCATCTCCGACAGGCGCAGCTGTGAGACGCGCTGGCAGCGCGGTGACCAGATCGGGGCGCGCTTCATCGAAGCCCTGCCGGAAAAAGTTGCGCCCGTCCTGCAGGCGCCCAGCCTGCGGCGCCCACCGGCAGTGCGTTGAAGCGCTGAAAGTTTTTCGCTGCGCGTCTGCCGCCGGCATCCGGTGCGCTGATTTTCGACTGTTGAAGACGGTTGTCGGCGCCGAAAAAAACTGGTGGTGCGAGCCCGTGAACATCATTCTCGTAGAAGACGATTCAGATCTGATTGAGACCATCCAGCTCGGCTGGCCGGATGGCGGCGATCGCATTGAAGCCTACACCAGCTATGCGAGCTTCCAGCCGGTCCTGTTTTCCGGCGGGCTCGCCGCCGCCGACTGCGTGATCCTCGACATGAAACTCCCGGATGCCTCGGGGACGCAGATCATCACCGAAATCCAGCGCGTCAGCGATATTCCCATCCTGGTCTTGTCCGGATCCGGCGAAACCGAATTTCGCGCCGACATGATCAACCGCGGGATCGACGACTACGTGCTGAAGCCGCTGAGCGTGAAGGAACTTCATGCGCGCGTGGCGCGGCTGGTTCGCCGCAAGATCATTCCGGTCCACGCGGGCGAGACGCCGGCGCAGATCAATGGCGTGACCTTCGACCGCGCACGCCGGATCCTGCGCTGCGGCGCCGGCCAGAGCGAACTGACGCATGCGGAGGCACAGCTGCTCGGCGCTCTGGTGGATGCCGGTGGCCGCGTGGTGCCGCGCGACGAGCTCTATCTCAGGTCGTTTGGCCGCGCGCACCGCGAAGGCGAGAAAGTCCTCGAGACCTATGTCAGCCGCCTCCGGAGCAAACTCGATCAGCTGCAGCCGGGCAGCGGCGAGGCGATCCAGACCGCGCGCGGCTCCGGCTACCGGATCATCGCTCAGTCTTCGTCCGTCTGAACGCGAAGCCCCGGATTGGCGGCGCTTTTCGCGTCCAGCAGCGCACGCAACCTGACCGCCAACTCGACCCGGCGATAGGGCTTTGACAGCAGTTCAATGTCACTCGGAAGACGGCCGTCCCGCTGGATCAATTCCTTCGGATAGCCTGAGGTATAAAGCACGGGGATATCCGGGAACCGTTTGCGCGCCGCCTCAACCATATGCCGCGTGTCTGCCGAACCGGGCATGATGATGTCCGTGAGAATGAGGTCTGCGCCCCCGCCCTCTTCCAGGTATCTGATGGCCGCATCCGCATTCTCGCAGGCCGCGACGCGGTAACCGAGCCCGGACAGGACAGAGCTGACGTGTTCGCGCACCCCGGCCTCGTCCTCGATCAGGAGGATCAGCTCATCGCCGCCCACAATCGCCGCCGGCGCCGCGGGCCGGGCGGAACCTGCGCTCTGCGCCGACTGGGGAAACATCAGCGAGACCCTTGTTCCCTTGCCCGGCTCGGACGCGATTGCCAGACGGCCGCCGCTCTGCGCCATGAAGCCGAACGCCATGCTGAGGCCGAGGCCGACGCCCTGGCCGACAGGTTTGGTTGTAAAGAAGGGCTCAAGGCAGCGCCGCAGTGTCTCACGGTCCATGCCTTCCCCCGTATCTGCAACGGTCAAGACGACCTGGCGCGCGCCGCCCTCCTCCGCCAGCCGTGTCTCCATCGTCAGCACGCCGCCCTCCTTCATGGCATCGCGTGCATTCACTGCGAGGTTCAACAGGACGAGTTCCAGCTGCGCCGGATCGCATTCGACGGTCGCATCGGGAGCGCGAAAGTCCGTCTCGATACGGATGTTCGCCCGGATCGTGCGGCGCAGCAGTTCGGCGCTCCGGATCACCTGCTCATTGATATCAAGAGGCACAGGATTGAGCGGAATCCTGCGCGCAAAGGTCAGAAGGCGCCCCGTAAGCTCGCGCCCGCGCTCGGCGGCCGAAAACATCAACTCCAGCAGCCGGCGCTCGCGCGCGTCGGTCGCCCGGTCGAGCAGCGTTTCCGCATTGCCCATGATGATCATCAGGAGGTTGTTGAAGTCGTGGGCCACACCGCCCGTGATCTGGCCGAGCGCTTCCAGTTTCTCCGCCTGCGCAAGACGGCCTTCGGCGAGTTTCTGCGCGTTGATGTCCACGATGGAGCCAACGATCCGCACGCCCCGGCCCGTTTTGTCGCGCGAAATGAACCCCCGGTCGAACACGAACCGGATGTCACCATCGTCCCGGCGGAAGCGGTACTCGGCCGACCAGGTCTCGCCGTCTCCGGCAATTGCGCCGTGAAAGCCTTCCAGCACGCGGTCATGATCATCCGGATGCAGACGGTTTGACCAGGATGTCAGCCTGTCGGTAAGCGGCGCCTGCGGATTTCCTGCCAGCTGGCGGAAATTCTCGTTCCAGGTCAGCACCCCGGACCGGATATCCCAGTCCCAGACCACATCATGGGTCGAGCGCGCCAGCATCTGGTAGCGCTCCTCGTTCATCAGCGCACGGGCGTCCGCTGTCTGCTTCTCCGTCATGTCCCGCATGACGGCGACCCAGTGGGTCATTGATCCTGCAGGATTGCGCACCGGGACAAGGTCGATTTCTGCGGGCAGCACGCGGCCGTCCTTGGCGAACAGCCGGATATCCGACCGCATCGACACTTCCGCCGCCAGCGCCTGCTCCAGCACCTCCACCGGGATGCCGGGCGCCGCCTCGGCCATCACCGAGAGGATGGAGCGACCCAGGACATCCGTCTCATCCCGGCCGGTCACCCGCGCAAAGGCGGCGTTGAGATAGACAACAGGCGCGTTGAGGGCCTCCGGGCCAGGCCGGGCCTCGAAGATCACGACCATATCGTTCAGCCTGCTGACAGACAGGTCCAGCAATCTCAGACGCTCGCCTTGTTCGACTTCCCGCGTCACGTCCTGGACCATGCCGGTCAGCAGCTTGCCTTGCGGCGTGTCTGAAGCTTCTGCGGAACCGCGCACATGGATCACGCCGCCGTCCGGATGGACAATCCGGTGCGCAAACTCGAGATGCGAGTCGCCGGAGTCCAGGAAAGCGCGGAAGTTGGCATCCATCGCCTGCCGGTCGCCCGGGTGCACGAGCGCATTGTACGCGTCCAGCGTGTTTTCAAATGACGCCTCGTTGACCCGGAACATCCTGAAAAGTTCCGGTGACCAGCTGAGCCGGCCTGACCACAGCTCGTGTTTCCAGACCCCCATCCCGATCAGGCGTTGGGCAATCCGGAGATTGGCGTTCTGCTCGGCCAGTTGTCCGGCGACGGACTCCGCCGCCTGGCGCAGGCTCGCCTCCCGTTGCAGCAGGGCGTCCCGCTCCTGCTCAAGGGCCACGGCGCGGCTGACATCGCGGACCGTGACAAACTCTGCCCGCCGACCTTTCCATTCGACCGGTTGGGCTGTCGTCTGCACAAGGAAGACTTCGCCGGACTTGCGCTGGTGGCGAACCGTTGACGCCTCGCCGTGATGGCGCTCCGGTGCAACATCGTCCGGCAGACGGATATCTGCCGCGTTCAGCGCCAGGAACTCTTCGCGGCTATAGCCGTAAGCGGCAATGGCCGCCGCGTTGACATCCAGAAACCGCAGCGTCTCGAGATCATGGATCCACATCGGATCCGGATGGTTCTCATAGAAGATTTCGCGTTCATGCATGAGGGCGCGCCTGCTTTACGCCAATGATGTCGGCTGCAGCCGCGACCTCTAGCATGCAGTATCTGCCAGCGCACCCGGCCCGCAGGCGCCGCGGCCTCAGGCGGCCGGCGCCGCCTTGTCGTAGGTTTCCGGACCGATGGCCTTGCGGACCGTTTCGAGCCCGGCCAGGGCTTCCTCTGGCGCGATCTCCAGCAATCTGGCCGTGTCGGCGACCGCAAAGCCTGCGCCGAGATGCAGCGCCGCAATCTCGCGCGTCTCGAGCGGCAGTTGCAGCAAGGGCGCCAGCGCCTGATCGAGGTCAGAGCCGCGCCGCGCGCGCGCGCCATTTGTGCGCAGGAGGCGGCGGACGGTGGCGATCAGGTGAGGATAGGCCCCGTCAGTCTCGTTGGGTTCGGGATCGGTGGCGAGATAGAGGATGAGCGCGTCCTCGACGATCTCGTCGGCCTCGACCCGGTTGCCGATGACGAGACAGGTGAAGGCGCGCACCTTGCGCAGTATTTTCTCGACCACCATCACCGTCTGGATTTCGATGTCGGAAGGATCGGCAGGCTGGCTGTAAGCAAGGTTCATGCGCTCCTCCTCGTTAGGGTTAGTCACGAGGGCCACCTCTGCACACCAGAACCTAGGGAGACGTTTCACCAAGGTCTAAATCCTTCAACGGTTGAAGGCGCTAGAACATCAGCCACACATGAATTTCTGAGTCGCAGCGTGCAATCAATGCCCTAATCGCTCAGGGACCCCAGATTGCCGTAGTGGTGCACCCGGAGCGATTCGAACGCCCGACCCCCAGATTCGTAGTCCTATTTTTGGTTGTTTCTTTGCGTTTCGTCCTGTTACGGAGCATCCTTGTAACCAATTGAACCCATTGGAT
>JBBSDJ010000105.1:0-9052 GCA_038249555.1 Caulobacterales bacterium | reverse complement strand
TCGGGCCGTGGCCCGGGCTCACCTGACACCCACCTAGTCTCTAGGTCGATGGGAGTGAAATGTGCCCGGCGGCGATTGCGGTTCTTGTGTCCCTTCTTCGGTGACGGCGCCTTAAAGCCTCGCTAGAAGGCCCCATGAGCATCGAAGACGACAAGACGAACCTGCGCCACCGCATGCGCACGCTGCGGGCTGAAGCGGCCGCACGCGATCCGGACGCGGCTGAGAAGCTTGCCGCAATTTTCCCGATGAAGCTGCTGGAGCGGTACGGACAGGTCGTCTCAGCCTATGTGCCGATCAACGAAGAACTCGACCCCATGCCCCTGCTGGAGCGCCTGTCCCGCGCGGGCGCCGAGACCTGCCTGCCGCGCATGACGCCCAGCGGCATCAGCTGGCGCCTCTGGTCGCCGGGCGAACCATTGGAACGGCGGGGCTTTGGCCTGTCAGAACCGCCGGAAGACGCGCCGGAAGCCACGCCTACTCTCGTCCTCACGCCTCTTCTCGCCTTCGACACGCAGGGTAACCGTCTCGGCTATGGCCGCGGCCACTACGATCAGGCACTTTCGATGCTGCGTTCGAAGGGCCGCGCCTTTGCGTGCGCCATTGCCTACGCCGCCCAGCAGATCGACCGCGTGCCCGCCGAACCCCATGACCAGCCACTAGATTGGGCTGTCACGCCCATCGGCTCGGTGCCCCTGTTCATGATGCGCAACCGGTCGGCCCTGACGGCCCCGGCGCCAGATGGCGGTACATCAGCATAAGTTAAATTGGCTGGCGCAAAATTTGCTGGTTAGCGAAGGGTTAATTCGAGGCCTTTCGCTTGTCCCATGACGTTCAGCATAATACCGCCGCCTGGCGCCGCCCGGACCCGGATGCGGATACGCTTGTTGCCGCAAGCTGGCTCGCCATCCTGGTGGTCTCGTTCTTTTTGCTACGCCCGGCCACACTGCCGCAAACGTCCCATCCCAAAACTGAACCAGCGATCATCGCAGCCGCTGACACCGCACCTTCCATGGTTAAGGCAGCGCCGGACTTTTACCCTTGGGTTCGCCCGGGAGAGCCCGCACCCACCACGGCCGGCGTCCGCGCCTGGTCGGAACCGGTAAAGCCCAACCGCGGCGGCTTCTTCACCCGCCTGAAAGCGCCGCTGCAGGACCATGTCTTCAACGCGTCCAACCACGGCAATGCCGACAGCTTCTATGGCGGCGACTGGGTGCCGGAAAACATTGCCAGCCGGAATGGCGGCGCCTTCCTGGAAGTGCGGCGCGAAGTGGGCAGCGGGGAGCCCTACACGGCCGCTGAAATGCAATCGAGCGGCAAGTTCCAATATGGCCGCTATGAAACGATCATGCAGCCCGCGCGAGGCTCCGGCCTCGTGACCGCCTTCTTCACTTACACGGGGCCCTGGTTCGGCGACCCGCACGACGAAATCGACATCGAATTCCTCGGATCGGACACGACCAAGATCCACTTCAACTATTTCAAGAACGGCAAAAGCATCAAACCGGCAACGTTTGACCTGCCTTTCGATGCGGCCAGCAAACCGCGTCTCTACGCCTTCGAATGGCGCCCGGACGGCGTGACCTGGTTTGTCGAAGGCGTGCCGGTCTACGCGACCGAAGCCGGTGATCCGGGCGTGCCGGTCGCCCCGGGCAAGGTGATGTTCAGTGCCTGGACCGGCAAGCCCAAGATGGAAGGATGGCACGGCAAGCGGCTGTTCCGGGACGGCGCAGGGGCGCAGTTCAACTGCGTGTCATTCACGCCGCTGGGGCATGACACGCCCAAGTGCAGTGACAACTACCGCTCTGGCGGTGGCGGCGCAGGCTCAACCGGCGCGCGCTGAACCGCGTTTCAGCCTTTGCTGTCGCGCGCGATTTCCTCGCGGGCGACAGGCAACAGCCGCGCGAGTTCTTCCTTGATCTGGGCTTCGGTGCGCGTGACGCCTGCCGCCGAAAGATCAGCCAGAACCTTCCGGATCACGTCGCCGTCGCCGGCTTCTTCGAGGTCGGCCACAACCACGCTCTTGGCGTAGGCTTCGGCTTCGGTGACGCCCATCAGGCCAGCCGCCCAGAGGCCCAGAAGCTTGTTGCGGCGGGCGGTGACGCGCATCTGGGACTGCTGATCCATGGCATAGCGGGCTTCCTCAGCGCGTTCACGATCATCGAATGAGCTCATGGAAATACCCTTTTCTGCGGCCGGTGTGAGAGGTTTGACGGCCATATAGGTACGCGGGTGGCATGTTCGCAATAATTGTTTCTGCCTGCGACTTGGCGTAACAGTCGCGCCTTCAGGGGTGCGCGCCGGTGATTCCGCCGGGCCGGGTTCCCCTACGGACTACAGGAAGGGCCGGATCAAGATGAGCAAACGGCGCATCGTCTATGAGGGAAAAGCGAAAATCCTCTATGAGGGGCCGGAACCCGGCACGCTGATCCAGTACTTCAAGGACGACACAACGGCGTTCGATGCCCAGAAGAAAGCCGTGCTCGACGGCAAGGGCGTGCTGAACAACCGCATCAGCGAGTTCATCATGACCCAGCTGAGCGCCATCGGGATTCCGACCCACTTCATCCGCCGCCTCAACATGCGCGAGCAGCTGATCCGAAAGGTCGAGATCATCCCGCTCGAGGTCGTCGTGCGCAACATCGCGGCCGGCTCGCTGTCGACACGTCTCGGCATGCCTGAGGGCCAGCAGCTCCCGCGCCCACTCGTCGAGTTCTACTACAAGAGCGACGCCCTGCATGATCCGATGGTTTCGGAAGAACACATCGCCGCCTTCGGCTGGGCCACGCCGCAGGAGTATGACGACATCATCGCCCTCGCCCTGCGCGTGAACGATTACATGTCGGGCCTGTTTGCCGGCGCCGGCATCCGCCTGGTCGATTTCAAGATCGAGTTCGGCCGCTATTTCGAGAACGATCACGACATGCCGCGCATTCTGCTGGCCGACGAGATCAGCCCGGACAGCTGCCGTCTCTGGGACTACAAGACCGGCGAGAAGCTGGACAAGGACCGTTTCCGCCGCGATCTCGGCGGCGTGACGGAAGCCTATGCCGAAGTTGCGCGCCGTCTTGGGATCATCAAGGAATCGGGCGACACGGACAATGTCGTCAGCTTCACCGGAGGCAGCAAATGAAAGCCGTCGTTCACGTCTCCCTGAAAGCCGGCGTGCTGGACCCGCAAGGCAAGGCGGTCGCCGACACGCTTGCCCGGATGGGCTATGGCGAAGTCGAAGCCGCGCGCGTCGGCAAGGTGATCGAGCTTGAACTCGAGGACGGTCTCGCCAAGGCGGACGCTGAAAAGCGCGTCAAGGAAATGTGCGAGAAGCTGCTCGCCAACACCGTGATCGAAAGCTACCGGATCGACGTGCTCGCCTAGGCAGCCATTTACAAGCGAACACCCTTTCCGGGCGCACCCAGGCGGTGCGCCCGGTTTGCGTTTGGCCATGGATTTTCGATAGGTCCGTGGGCGGAGGTGTTGCGCAAGGTTTGGGGGCGGGTTTCATAACGGCTTGACGGGGATGGGTTTTGTTTTTGGGGCGCCCTGTTTTCTGTAGGCGCAAGTCGTCTTCCTGCCCTCACAAACTGCCTCATCCTGTTGCAGGCTTTGTATTCCGCGTGTCGATTTTCTCTCATCGATTCTCACTTTTTATCACTTCGTATCGATCCGGTATCGCTGGTTCTCGGGGCGAGCGGATTTCGGCCTGCGGCCTCTATCCGACGGTTTGACGGTGTGCGGGGGTGAGGCTGAGTGTAACCCCGTCCGGGGGGTGTAGGACAAGTTTTCCGGAGGAACCTTCCAAGCGCTTGAGGCGACCGGGGATTTTGTTTCTGGAGGGGGCGGATTTGGTTGCACAAGCCTCCAATGGTTTACGCGCCATTCACAAATTGACCCCTTTAGTGAGCGAATGATCACTTGCAAACTGGCTGCACGCCTGCTATATCGACCTCTGTAAACCGGAGACGTTCCGCATGGCCAAGTCCGCCGCCCTGCCCCCGCAGCCTGACAAGAAGCCGCGCGTACGCAACGCCAAGCCGAAGATCGAGCGTGCCGCGCTGAAGCTGTTCATCCACGAAGGCGTGGACGCGGCCACGACGCGCGAGATCGCCGACAAGGCCGGCGTGTCGGAAGGCGCGCTTTATCGCCACTACAAGGGCAAGGACGAACTGGCCCTGTCGCTATTCCAGGCGACCCACAACCGGCTGTCCCAGCTGATCGCAGAAGCGCTGACGGGTAATGGCAGCCTCGACGTGAAGGTCAATGCCGCCGTCACCGCCTATTGCAAGCTGGCGGACGAGGATTTCCTCCTGTTCTCCTTCCATCTTGTTTCGATGAACCGATACCTTCCCTATGACAAACGCCGCGAGGACGACCCGGTTTCGGTCACCGAGCGGATCATCAGTGGGCTGATGGTGGGTGGAGCGATCCCCAAGGGTGACCCGGCGCTCAAGGCGGCCATGGCGCTCGGCGTCGTGATGCAGGCGGGCCAGAACAAGATCTACAACCGCCTGCCCGGCCCCCTGTTGCAGCATGCCCCGGCGCTCGCCCGCGCTGTGCTGGCCGTCCTGAAATCTGCCTGATCCTTCGTCTACGGAGCATCCTTACATGCGCGGCACTCTCTTCCAGATCGCCTATTACGCGCTCTCGGTTTTCTACATCCTCGCCTCTCTGCCCTTCCTCGCCTGGCCAGGGCACGGGCCGGTGCGGGCCATCATCAAGAGCTACACGCGCGCCATGAACCTCTCGCTGCGCCTGATTGCCGGCATCCGCAAGGACGTGCGCGGGCGTGACCGGCTGCCGGCGGGCGCTTTTGTCGTTGCGGCGAAACACCAGAGTTGGGGCGACGGTTTCCTTGTCTATCCGGAAGTGCCCAACCTCGCCTTCGTGACCGGCGATCACCTTGAACGCTTCCCGCTTGTCTCGGGCATCCTCAAGAAGCTCGGCGCCATCGTCATCGACACCTGCGGCGGCGGCGAGAAGAAGGCCTCCTCACTCGCCAATGGCATGGAGAAGGCAAAAGAAGATGGCCGCCGCGTGCTGATCTATCCGGAAGGCCACCTCGCGCCGGTCGGCTATCATTTCCGCTACAAATCCGGCGTCTGGCACATGGCCGAGGCGATGGGCGTGCCCGTCGTGCCGGTCGCCACGAACATCGGCGTGTTCTGGCAGCAGCAGGAAAAACCAAAGCGCGCCGGCACCGCCGTGATCGAATTCCTCGACCCCATACCGCCCGGCCTGCCGAAGGAAGAATTCATCGCGCGGCTGACGGAAGCGGTCGAAGCGCGGACGGCCGAACTGGTCGCCGAAGCCACGGGCCAGCCCGTGCGCCGCGCCACGCTGATCCCCGATCCGCCGAACGGCATGGAAGCGAAACCGACGCCGGACAATCTGGCCGCGTTTGAGAAGGCTTGAAGCCCCTCACCTGCCACGCCCTTTGGGCGCGGGCCCCTCCTCTCCCGCAAGCGGGAGAGGGGTTCAAGAAAGAAGCGCGACCCGCCAGATTGTACACTTTTCTTCGATTCCGCGCGCCGCATGGGCGGGGCTGGTCGATGGCAACGCCTGAACGCGTGCGCCCACCGGCAGGCAACGTGCCGCATGCTTGCGGAAGCTCGCCGCTGCCTTGCCGCCATTGAGGCCAATGCGGCGGATCGCCGGATGCGCTGCGAAGAAGCCGGCGAAATCGTTTGGAACTTCACTGCGGATATCAGCGTCAAGGCTGCCTTCCCGGACACATGATTGCAGCACGTCCCATACGGCAATACCGCTCGCTTTCAGCTGCTCCACACGCTCCGCATACGGCAGATCCGGCCCCGCGCCATACAGCGCGCCCATGATCGGCCAGAACGCATTGCGGGGATGTGCGTAATACTCGCCGGCCTCCAGCGATGCGATGCCGGGCATGCTGCCGAGAATGAGAATGCGCGCATCCGGCGCCGCAATCGGCGCGAAGCTGCGGACGATCATTCCGCCGCGGCGGGGACGATCGTGACGCTCTCGCCGCAGCCACAGGCGTCGGTCTGATTTGGATTGCGGAACACGAATTTCTCGTGCAGCGGGGTGACCTCGTAATCGAGTTCGCTGCCGAGCAGGAACAGCACGGCCTTCGCATCGATCACGATGGTGACGCCGTTGTCTTCGACCACCTCGTCGAGCGCAGCAGGCGCTGCTGCATAGTCCATGACATATTCCATGCCCGCGCAGCCGCCATTCTTCACGCCGACCCGCAGGTAGCCGAGGCCGCGCTCATCCATGATTTCGCGCACACGCAAGGCGGCGGAATCGGAGAGTTTCACGGGTTTCGGGCGGGGTCGTCTGGCCATGACCCATAGGTGGGCGATTGCGGCGGCAAGATCAAGGGTCGCGGGGCTGCCCAAGTTTTGCGTGCCCAGTGGTCAAACGGCCAGCGCCGGGTCCTTAAATCAGGGCTTCCGGGGCAAAACCGCGGACTTATGTATCAAGCGCACCAACAAAGTCCCTTCCCTGAATCTGCGTGATTTGGGACTCTGTGTCCATGTCAGATCACGTTATTTCAGGACTTGTGCGTAAGCGCGCCGAGCTTGCGGGCGAGTTGGAACGCCTTCGAAGTCAGCTCCTGCACATTGACGCCACGCTGAAAATCTTCGGCTACAAGGCGCCGCAGAACATCAAACCGCACTTCACCCGCAAGTACGCGCCAATGTTCAAGCCAGGTCAGCTTACGGCGCTCGTTGGCGAGGCGGAGCGCTCAGGCTGCACGGACAACGTGGCAGTGACGAACTGGATCATCATGAACGGCCACGCGGCACAGACTGACTATGAGCGGGTCCGCGACTCGGTGAAGACGTGTCGGCGGCGGCTGAATCAGCGGGATGGGATTGAATAAAACGAAAGAGCCGCCGGAACGGTGAACGTCCGGCGGCACTCAGGTAAGGCCCTCGAATGGACGTTGCTATCCCAAGAGGGTTTTGCGCGTTGACGGATTAGCCAACGCGTTTGCCAACAGGGTGCGGGTAGGAGGAAGGCGGCTCAGATTGTTGATCCGCACCATATCAGCAACGGTCCGGAAATAGGGCCGCCCCGAAACGGAAATGCCGAGCACAACCTTTGCCGACTTGCCGCCTTCATGAGTGAAAAATTCCTGCCCACTCTTGAAGTGGCGGATTGCCAAGTTGGCCTCCATCGCCCAGTCGGGTCCGCAGTAGTAGTCAATCACGCGGCCACCATCCGGGCCGTCACGTTTGGTATGCGTAATATGCAGGGGAAGCATGCCAGATTTCTCCTATGGCGTGGCCATGGAGGGATTGACGGCGTGAGCGGTTTCGGGGATTCTTAGTAGGCAACGCGCTGCAATCCTTACCACGGGATTTTCTATCAAAGTCGAGGCCGCAGGCGACCGAATCGCTTGTGGCCTCATTTGATATTGAGGCACGGTTTCTTCGAAATGGCGAGTCCCATGTTCCTGAAAAGTTCTCAGTGAACAAAGCGCGAACTATTCAGCGCTGCCAGTAGCCCTTGAACACTCGGCTTACCGGCGCAGCCATCGCATTCCGCACAACCCGCATCGTCAGGTCGCCGTTGCTTTCGCGGCGGTGATCTTCAAGCCATGCGGCGTGGGTGGCGTACTGGTGCAGGTACTTCGGGCTGACGAAGTGATGCTGGCCGGCCACCATGCGGCGCAGACGGGAGAAGAAGCTTTCTGCGCCGTTCGTATGCGTACCAGCAAGGTTGCTGTAGGATTCCTCGTGATTGATCCGGCCCATTGCGAACCCGCGTGACAGGTGATCCCAGTGGCGGGCCTCGTCAGCGAAGATGACCGAACCCGGAAGGACGTTGCGGGCAACCAGATCTGCGCCGTCTGCTTCGGTGTGCGTCACGAACGTCAGGGTGCGGCCTTTGCGAGCGCGGGCCACTACGACAACGCGGCGGGTGCCGGTCTGGTGACGTGCGCGGCGGCGGTCAATGCGGTCTTCGCGCTTGTTGGCCGGGCGGATATGGCCACCGAAGTAAGCGCCATCAATTTCGACTTCGCCGGAGACTTTGTGGCCTTCGTATTCGTCCTGCATCGACTCGCGGATTTTGTGAGCGAGAACCCAAGCCGTTTTGTACTGGACGCCAAGCTCGCGGGAAAGCTGCACAGACGAGCGGCCTTTTGATCCGTTCACGAACAGGCAGATTGCAGCCAGCAGGTCAGAGAACGACAGTTTGCGGCTGGCGAAGATCGTGCCGGACGTAACCGAGAACTGGTGAAGGCAAGCCTTGCACTTGAACTTGCGGCGCGTGGTGATGGCGTAGGCTTCAAGGCAGCCGCAATCCGGGCACACAGGCTCGCCGGCCGTGTCTGCCCAGCGGAGATTGCAGAACGTCACGTAGGCCGCGTCTTCGCCAGCTTTGTAAATCTCACGAACCGTGAGGGTGCGGGCGGCGGCTGAGAGGAGAAAGTGTTGGGCCATTGTCATCATATCCGATGGTGTTATGCATCGTATATGATGGTTGCTATCCTCATTGTCAATGGTGTATACCATCAAATATGATGATATTTAGAGGCAGATATGGCTACTCGTAAGGACGATCCCGTCAATCAAGAGTTTGAGACTCTGGCGAAGAACTTGCTTAAAGGTGAGCTGAAGCGGCGGGGTATTACCTACGCCCAACTGGCAGAGAAACTGGCAGCGGTTGGGGTCCATGAGAACGAGCGTAACCTCAATAACAAGATCGCGCGGGGCGGCTTCTCAGCCGCGTTCTTGCTGCAATGTCTGAAAGCAATTGGGGCAAGTGGGTTATCGTTGGATTAGTTGCGCTGAACGCGTTTCTTGCGGGCGGCCTATATGTTCGCGACACCCGACAGCCAAGCGAACAGGCCAATAATGCACAGAACGGCAATCAGACCGCCAACAAGATAACCGGCCATCCCATCCTTCCGATTTACCCCTCGTTTAAGCCCCCAATCAGTCAGTCGAGTGCCTCCGAATACACCCAGGCAAAGGACCATCGCGACCTCCAAGCGCAAGAATGGATGGCGTGGTCGTCTTTCTGGATGTTGGTTGTAACTAGCGCTGGTGTTTACTTTGTCGCCCGAACT
>JBBSDJ010000104.1:0-9218 GCA_038249555.1 Caulobacterales bacterium | reverse complement strand
TTTTCGGTGGGCTTGAGGCCTTCGAGCGTGTCGGTGGACGTCATTGAAGTCATGGCTATGCGGGGCTCGTCACGGAAGGGGGATGGCGGAAACAAGCGTTCTAGCACGGGATGGCCCCGCGCCTAGTGCGACGTTACGTAAGCATGCGCCGTTCGGTCTCCCCGGGGGTTGATGAAAGGGGCGCGCCAGCCGAAAAGATGGCGGGCAGGCATTTTGAAGGACGGTCGCGCATGTTTTCAGGACTCCGGGTGGCGATTGCCGCCGCAACTCTGGGCGCGGCACTGCTGGCAGCGCCCCCGGCCGTCTCGGCGCAGGGCCAGACGGCGGGCGAGGCGTTGCTGGCGCGGGGCGACGCGCTTCGGGCCGGAGCCGACGGCGCGCCGGGGTTTGAGGCGGCCTACATGACGTATCTCGAGGCGGCTGACGCCGGAATGTTGACGGCCTATGACCGGGCCGGGCGGATGAAGGAGACGGGCGAGATCAGTTCGGGAGACCGGGCCGATGACGCATTCGAGGCCAGCATGCTTTACTTGATGGGCGCGGAAGCCGGCTGCTTCCCCTGCATGCTGTCGCTGGCGGGCCTATACGAAAAGGCACCGAAGGGGGTGCAGCAAAACCTCGCCGAGGCGCTGGTCTGGTATTCAAAGGCATATGAGCTCAGCCCGCTCAAGTCCGACGGCGAGTTCGAGAATATCCGGCGCGTGTCGTCGGCCGCTTACACCGCGGCACTCAAAGAAATGGAGGCAGGCAACCACTGGGACGCCTATCAACAGTTCAAGACGCTGTGCGCGTTCAAGGGGCCGGGCGCCTGCTACTGGCTGGGCATGTACCAGGGCGCGGGCAATTCGCCTTATGGCAAGGATGTCGCGGCTTCACTCACACCGCTGGCTTTTGCCTGCGATCACAGTGTGCCGAATGCCTGCAAGACGCATGCGGAGCTGACCGGTTTCGTCGGGCCAAGCTCGGGCTATTCGAACGGTTACCGGGCTGAGCGGTATTTCAAATCGGTCTGCGACACGGACAACCCCGACTATGAGGCCTGCTTCAATGTCGCCTGGCTGAACTATTATACCGATTACGGACTGAACAAGTGGGAGACGATTCGCTCCTATTCCACCAAGGCCTGCTTTCAGGGCGGACATAGCCTGTCGTGCAACCTGGCCATGAAGATGGCGCAGATGATGGGCCCGCCGCCCGGTTCCGTGCGCACGGACTCCGGCGGCAACTGGGGCCGCAGCGTGGATAATGCGATCGGCGGCATCTTTGCAGCGCTGGCGAGCGGCGCCGGAGAGTATGCGGCAACCGGCAGCGTCGGCTCATCCGGGAGCTATTCCTCCGGCAATGCCGCCAGCTCAACCGGCAATGTGTCCGCCTGGCAGGACAACCGGGACTGGAACGAGGCCCGCCGCGCGACGGCGAATATCGGCACGGCCTATTCCTCGTCCTGCCGGCCCGGCAATGCCTACTGCTGAGGCCGCGCCGTCAAGGCTTGCGGAAAATCAGGAGGGCCTGGTCGGTCTTGCCGCGGATTTCGGGATCGAAGACATTCTTGAGGCCGTCATCGGCAGGGTTTCGCAGGAGGGCGGATTCTGTTTCGAGCACGAGACCTGCGGCTTCGGCCATGGCGAGGACGTGGGCGGGATCGATGCGGTGGGTGTCGCCGCCGGTGGTGGGCAGGCTGCCGGCGGGGGCGACATGGTCGATGACCACGAGCTGGCCTCCGGGCTTCAGCGCGCGGGCAATGTCCCGGAAGGCCGTGTCCGGATTGCCGAGTGGGGCGGCCGCGCCTTCGGGCGTGTACCAGATCTCGTGCGGGCCCTGGAACCAGGTCGCGATGTCGATGGAGGCATCCGGAACGGCGAAGGTGTCGAAATTGGATTTGAGGTAGGTGACGTTGGTCAGGCGGCCGTCGAGGCGCTTGGTGACGGTATCGCCGAGGAAGGCGTCAAACCCGGCGGGGTTCTGCATGTAGACCTTGCCCGTCCCGCCGACAGCGCGGGAGAGGAGTTCGGTGAAATAGCCGCCGCCGGCTTCGATCTCGAGAATCGTGTCGCCGGGCTGGGGCGCGAAGAGGGCGAGCACTTCGGCGGGCTTGCGCCGCTCATCGAGTAGGATGTCCGCATCCGGACGGTCCGGCGTGTCGACAAAGACGGTATAGTCGATTGCGGCGGCCACCGGCTCCGGCGCCGGTGTGCCTGCGCAGGCAGGGGCGAACGCGATGGCGAGCACGGCGGCGCCGGTCTTCAGGATGATGTGCATGGATACTCCCTCCCTCACGGGCCGGTGTCTCCCGGGGGCGCCTGCGCCCTAGCGGCGCCAGACGACCTCGCCGCCTATGACGGTCATGACCGGCTCAGCCTTCAGAATGTCACCTTCGGGCACGGTCATCAAGTCGCGGTCGAAGACCGTGAAGTCCGCGATCTTGCCCGGCTCGATGGTGCCGAGGTCGGCTTCGCGGAAGCTGGCGAAGGCGGGACCGGTGGTGAACAGGGCAAGCGCGCGAGTGCGCGAGACCGCCTCTTCCGGATGCCAGCCTTCGCCGGAGAAGCCTTTCAGATCCTTGCGGGCGACGGCGGCGTAAAATTCGATGGTGGGCGAGCCGACTTCGACCGGGGCGTCCGAGCCGCCGGCGATGACGGTGCCAATGTCCAGCAATGTGGCCCAGGCATAGGCGCCGCGCAGGCGGTCCATGCCGAGGCGGGCGGGGGCAAAGAAGAGGTCGCCGATGGCATGGCTCGGCTGCATCGAGGCGATCAGGCCGCCGGACGCGACGCGGGCGAGGTCGTCCGGGTGGATCACCTGCGCGTGTTCGATGCGCCAGCGCAGCGAGGCGTCATACCCGCCCGCCTCGTAGGCTTCGAGGATGCGGCGATTGGCGAGGTCGCCGATGGCGTGGATGGCGAGCTGGACGTTCGCGGCTTTCGCTTGCGCCATCAGGGCGGCGAGGCCTTCATCGTCGAGCAGCGAGAGACCGGACGTGTCCGGACGATCCGCGTAAGGCTGGATCAGTTGTGCGCCGCGGCTCCCAAGGGCGCCGTCCATGTAGAGTTTCACGGCGCGGTTGGTGAGTGTGTCCGTTTCGTGCTGGCGGCCTTCAGCGATGCTGAAGGCGGCGGCGTCAAACGCATTGTAGAGGCGCAGCGGCAGGCGCCCTTCCCCGTCCAGCGCGGCCATCAAAGGCGCTTCGCGGGCGGTGACGCTCATGTTGTGGGCGCCGGTCCAGCCGCGCGAGGCGTACAGCTTCGCGCCGGTTTCGAGGGCGAGGGAGACGGCCGCGTCATCGGGCTCGGCGATCAGCGGTTGGACAAGGCCCATGGCGGCGTCGATCAGGATGCCGGTGGCCTTGCCGGCGGGGTCTCGTTCGATCTTGCCGCCGGACGGGTCGGCGGTCTCGTCCGTGATGCCGGCTGCGTCGAGCGCGGCGGTGTTGGCGACAAGGGCGTGACCGTCGGAGCGGCCGAGGATGACCTTGTGGCCGCCGCTGACGGGATCGAGGTCGGATGCCATCGGCATGCGGTCTTCCGGCCAGCCGGTTTCGATCCAGCCGCGCCCGACGAGGACGGAGCCTTCCGGCTTGCCGCCCAATTCGGCCTCGACGCGGGTGACAAGCTCATCGACCGAGGCGGTGCCTTCGAGGTTGAGCGTCAGTTCGCGCTCGCCAATGCCCTGCAAGTGGATGTGGGCGTCGGTGAAGCCGGGGTACAGGAAGGCGCCGCCGAGATCGATCAGGTTGATCTCGTCCTCGCTCCAGTCTTCCGACATCGGGGGGATGGTGGCGAGGATGCGGCCGTCTTCGCCCACGACGACCCCGCTTACGGTTTGCGCCGCGCCTGCCGCGTCGGTGAGCCCGGTATAGATCGTGCCATTGGTGAAGACGGTGACCTTCTCGGTTGCCTCTGTCTCAGTCGGCAGGGCTGGCGCACAAGCAACAAGCGTAAGGACGGCGGCGGACAGGGCGGCGAGGCGCATGGCGGTTTCCTTTCGGCGGGATCACAGCGCACGCTGGAAGATCCGGATTTCGTGACCGTCATGTACCGTTTGGGCATGCGGCGTCCAGCCTTCGCGCTGGAGCAACGTGATGGCGGTGGACGTGGCGCAGTAGATATGCGCGAAGCCCAGACGGCGGGCTTCGGCCTCCAGAGCGCGCAAGAGCAAGGCGCCGAGGCCGTGCCGGCGCAGCGAAGGCGTCACCCAGCCGGCCGAGGCCCAGGGCGTGAGGTGGGTGAATGCGGGCGTGAAGGCGGCTTTCAGCGCGGCCGTGCCGAGCGGGGCGCCAATCGCATCGAGTGCGACGACGCCGACCGGCAACGTGCCGTCCGGATTGGCATAAGCGGCGAGGTCTGCGGCGGCATCGCCCTGCCCACCGGGGCGGTACCAGTCCGGCCATTCGCGCTCGAAGGCGGCGGCGAGCGGGTCAATGGCGGCCGGGCAATCGCGTAAAGGCCGAATCGAAATGTCTGGAGGCATGGCCGACCCTGCCCCGGCGCGGCCCGAAACGCAAAACGCCGGACCACGGGGCCCGGCGTTTCGAAATCCTGAGGCGAAACTTCAGTCAGCCCCAGAGGCTATTTGTAAGCCGTGATTCCAACGCCGCGATTTTTGTCGGGTGTCAGATACTGACGGCAATCGTCAGTCACAATTCTGGAGCGAGACCGCACAGCTTCAATCAAAGCTGCCGCGTCCTGCTGAGCATCTTTACAGGCAACCAGCATCGTCAGAGGCACCTGTTCAGATTCCGCAAGGTCGAGAAGAAAGAATGTCAGGCTTTGGGCCAGGATGTGCGTGTTGAGTTGCTGTGCGCGCTTTCTCGCATTTCTGGAACCTTCGCCCACCGTCGAAAGATTTCCGAACCGGGCAGCGTCAGCTTTTCCTTCGCTTTCCGGCCGCGACGAAAGCTGCAGCGACACGTAATTGGCTGGGTTCAACTGACCGAGGACAACCAGTGAGGGGCCCGCCAGAGCGGAAACGCCTGTGACCCAAGCATACGCCTGGTAGGTATTGTTCCAATCGCCCTGTGATACCTCTGCGATTGAGTCGCCGCCAAAGAAGTTCTGGAGTTTCGAGTTGTTGTTCCAGACTTCTACTAAACCGCCCTCATAGATCGAGAATGCTCCGAAAGCCCGCGCCGCGCCAATCACACCCGGCGCGGATACATCATAGGCGAAGCTTGCATCGTCCTCATTGAGGCCTGGGTATTCGGCGACGAAGTTCGAGCGAATTGTGTTCTGATAGACGACACCGTTGGTGCGCCGATCTACAATCCTATAGGTCGCACTCGTCTTGCCCGCAAAGTGACGACCGAAAGCGGCCGAGTCGAGATCCGTGAACTCGATTTGCAGCGCGTAGCGCGCCTCAGGATCGGTACGAGCAGCAAGTCCCGATTTATCCAAGGCCTGCCTTACCATGGGATTGAAAAGCTCTTGGTTTGGCTCTTCAAAAAGATAGTCGCGCCGCGACATGCCGCTGATGTAATCAAGTTCGAGTCCGTGCAGAAGCCGATCACCTTCATTCCATCTGATAAGGTGCGTAACCGGCAGCACGGGGCGTTGGCGTTCAATCGTCTGGGTCTTGTTCATGAATCCCGGCAGCGCCATCGCGCCATCTTTTGCCGGCGCATGGTTTGCGCAGGCGGCCAGAAAGAAGAGCGCCGAGCTCGCAAGTACGTACTTTTTCATTTCTAGCTCCAAAGAGATTTCTGCCTCTTCTGACTGATAGGGCTCAAACCCTAAAAAAGAACTAGCCGGAGCATGTATGGTACCCTGGGGGAGAAACTTTAAGCGAATACCAAACGCAAAACGCCGGACCCTGGGGCCCGGCGTTTCGATAAGTCAGAAGGGGTCGCGCTTAAGCGGCGACGGACTTTTTAGCGATGTCGCGCTTGATTTTCTGCGCCTTGTCAGAGAGCGCGTCATCCTTCGCCTTGGCGAGGAAAGCGTCGAGGCCGCCCAGTTTGTCGACCGTGCGCAGGGCTTTCGCCGCGATGCGCAGGCGGAAGTTCTGGTCCAGGACTTCCGAGTGCAGCGTAACCTGCACGAGATTCGGCAGGTAGCGGCGCTTGGTCTTGATCTGGGAGTGGCTGACGATATGGCCAACCATCGGCTTCGTTCCAGTAAGTTCACATTCGCGGGACATGGGCCTCGCTCCGGGTAAAAGGGGCACGTTTGATCTGAAGGCGCGCTCCTACAGGCTGGGAGCGCCTCCTGTCAACCGGGGCGATTCAGGCAGGCGCCGATCTGCCCGCGGGCTGCCAGAAAAGGGCTGACTGTCACGGCCTGTCATCTTATGTCAGTGGGCGGGAAGGGCCAAATAAGGCATGTTGGCGGCGTGGCTGTTCAGGCCTTGTTGGGAAGGGGCGATCTAGAAGACGGGCAATGCCTGCCCGCTTGACCGCAAAGGACTACAGGACCCGATGAAGCGCAGCCTCCTTTTTGCCGCCGCCTCGCTCGCCCTTCTTGGCGCCTCCGCCGCCCAGACAGGGCCGGCCGCGAACACGCCCGCCGTTCTCGCCAGCATCAAGACCGGCGCGCCCACACGCATGGTGTATGAACTCGACGCCCGCGCGATGGTGTTCATCATCCCCGCGACCGGCCGGGCCACCTTTACGGTGGACATGAAGCCGGACTCTTATGCGATCAAATCCCGCGTGCGCACGACCGGACTGGCCGATGTGTTCGTCAATTATGACATGAACCTGACCGCGGCGGGCAAGACGAGCGAAACCGGCTTGAAAACGACGAAATACATTTCCCAGAACAATGACGGGAAGAAGAACCGGCGCGTCGAAATCAATATGACCGATAACGGCTTCACGATGACGGCGAAGCCGAAATTCGGGAACCTCGGCGATCCGGCCGCAACTGCCGAGCAAGCGATCCTCGCGAATGATCCGCTGACGGCGCTGATCACCTTTGCGCTGGAGCCGCGCGCCAAGGGCGCCGACCCCTGCGGCGGGCCGATCAAGGTGTTCGACGGTCGCCAGCTGACCTACCTGCACCTCAAGCGCGGCAAAGCCGGCCTGGTGAAGCAGAAGACCCCGGCCTGGACCGGCGACACGATCGAATGCCATGTCACAATGGACAAGGTTGCCGGCTACAAGAAAGGTGAGTCGAACAATGACACGCTGACCGGCATTTCCGGGCCGCTGAAGATGTTCCTCGCACCGCTGGAAAACGGCTCGCACGTGCCGGTGAAGATCGTCGCGGATACCGACAAGGTGGGCAAGGTGACGCTGACGGCGCGCACGCTTCGGTTCGAGCCGCTGGTGACGGCGTCGACAGGGTCGTCGTCGGGTGGCGGGCGGTAGCGTTCTCTGACGCTGTCATCCCGGACAAGGCGCGCGAGCGCCGCCGATCCGGGACCTTCTCTCCAAAGAGCCTCAGCAAGGTCCCGGATCACGGCCCCTGCGGTGCCTGTCCGGGATGACAGGGAGTTATCGCAAGTTCAATCTTTCGGCAGCCGCCTCAGCGCGGTGATCAGTCCGGCCATATCCTCCGGAACCAGCGCTTCGAAGCGCAGGGTCTTGCCGGTGACCGGGTGGACAAAGCCGAGGACGGCCGCGTGCAGGGCCTGGCGGTTCATGCCCTTTGCCGCGGCAATCGCAGCGTCGTGTCCTGCGCCTGAGCCGAGAGCGGTGAGGTGCATCTGGCGGCCATAGACGGGGTCGCCGAGGATCGGCGCGCCGATATGTGCCATGTGCACGCGGATCTGGTGGGTGCGGCCGGTTTCGAGACGGCATTCCAGCAGCGCGGCGGCAGGGACGTGGGTGTGCTTGTCGCGCTCGCCGAAGGTTTCGATCGCCTTGTAGTGGGTGACCGCGCGACGGGCGGCGGGGCTGTCCGGATTTCTGTGCACGGACATTTTCTTGCGGTCGGTCTGGGAGCGCGCGATGGCGGCGTCGACCGTGCCGACAAGCGGGCGCGGGGCGCCGCGCGTGACGGCGAGGTACATGCGCTCGATGTCGTGACGTTCGAACAGGGCGGCGAGGCCGGTATGGGCGACTTCGGTTTTCGCCGCGACCATGACGCCGCTGGTCAGCTTATCCAGGCGGTGGACGATGCCCGGGCGTTCGACCCCTCCGATGCCCGAGAGCTGACCCTGGCAATGGTGCAGCAACGCATTGACGAGGGTGGCGTCTTCGCTGCCGGGCGCAGGGTGGACCGCCATGCCGGCGGCCTTGTTGAGGATGATCAGGTGGGCGTCCTCGAACAGGATGTCGAGGGGGATATCCTCGGCCTGCGGCTCGGCGGCGACCGGGGCGGGCAAGGAGACAACATAGACGCTGCCCGGCTTGATCGGCGCGCGGGGGCTGGCTTCGGGGCGGCCATCGACGGTGACGGCGCCCTCCTCGATCAGCGCCTTGGCACGGGTGCGCGAGATCTCCCCTGCCCTTGCGGCGAGGAAAGCGTCGAGGCGCTGGCCTGCGTCTTCGGGTGCGGCGATGATTTCGATCTGGCTCATGGCCCGGCTTATAGACGAGGGATGCGGCCTGCGTCATGCTGGCTTCACATGACTGCGCCATAAGGCGCGAATTGCGGGGAGATTCGGCATGACACAGGTTACACGGCGCGGGCTTCTGGGCGGCGCAGCCTTTGGTACAATCGGACTGGCAGCCTGCCAGACCGCGCCGAAAGCGGCGAAGGGATTCGAAGGCGAACTGGCCTTCGTCCACGGCGTGGCCTCCGGCGATCCCCTGCCCGGCAGCGTGATCCTGTGGACCCGCGTGACGCCGCTGGCGGGCACGGGCCCGGTGACGGTGACCTGGGAAGTGACGGAAGCGGGCGCCTCGGCCCCGGCCGCGACCGGCGAAGTGGTGACCAGCGAAGCGCGTGACTATACGGTCAAGGCCGATGCGACCGGGCTGAAGCCGGCCACGGAATACACTTTCCTCTTCCGCGCCAAGGCGGCGGACGGAGACGTGATTTCGCCGGAAGGGCGCACGCGGACGACGTCGGCCGATGGCACGGCTCCGGTGAAGCTGGGCGTGGTATCCTGTTCAAACTACCAGTTCGGCCTGTTCACGGCGTACAGCGAACTGTCCAAGGAAGCGGGCCTCGACGCCATCGTGCACCTTGGCGACTATATCTACGAGTATGGCACCGACGGGTATGGCGGCGATGTCGCCGCGCAGCTGGGCCGGCCGCATGATCCGCCTACGGAGATCATTTCCCTTTCGGACTACCGCCGCCGTCATGCGCAGTACAAGACCGATCCCGGCCTGC
>JBBSDJ010000103.1:0-9296 GCA_038249555.1 Caulobacterales bacterium | reverse complement strand
TTGCCGAGATTGGCGCAGGCCCAACCAAGGTGCGTCTCGAGGATCTGGCCCACATTCATGCGCGAGGGCACGCCGAGCGGGTTCAGCACGAGATCGATCGGAGTACCGTCCTCAAGGAAAGGCATGTCCTCGATCGGCACCACGCGGCTGACCACGCCCTTGTTGCCATGGCGGCCGGCCATCTTGTCACCGGGCTGCAGCTTGCGCTTCACGGCGACGAAGACCTTGACCATCTTCATCACGCCGGGCGGCAGTTCGTCGCCGCGCTGCAGCTTCTCGACCTTGCCTTCGAAGCGTTTCTGCAAACGCTCGACCGCCGCGTCGAATTCGCGCTTCAGCGCCTCGATCTCGGCCATCGCCGCATCGTCCTGCACGCCGATCTGGCGCCAGGTGGCCTTGGCGAACTGATCCAGCACCGAATCATCGATGTGCGTGCCGGCCTTCACGCCCTTGAAGCCGCCGCTCGCCTTGCGGTCGAGCAGCTTCTCGCGCAGACGCGAATGAAACGAACGCTCCTGGATCGCCTTTTCGTCGTCGCGATCCTTGGCCAGGCGCTCGATCTCGGAGCGATCGATCGCCATGGCGCGCTCGTCCTTGTCCACGCCGCGGCGACTGAACACGCGCACATCGACGATCGTGCCGGCCACGCCCGGCGGCAGGCGCAGCGAGGTGTCGCGCACGTCTGACGCCTTCTCGCCAAAGATGGCGCGGAGCAGCTTTTCTTCCGGGGTCATTGGCGACTCGCCCTTCGGCGTCACCTTACCCACCAGAATGTCGCCCGGCTGAACTTCGGCGCCGATGTAGACGATGCCGGCCTCGTCGAGGTTGCGCAGTGCCTCCTCACCGACATTGGGAATGTCACGCGTGATCTCTTCCTGGCCGAGCTTCGTGTCACGGGCCATGACTTCGAATTCCTCGATGTGGATCGAGGTGAAGACGTCATCGCGCGCGATCCGCTCACTGATGAGGATGCTGTCTTCGAAGTTGTAGCCGTTCCAGGGCATGAACGCGACGAGCGCGTTGCGGCCCAGCGCCAGCTCGCCCAGTTCGGTGCTCGGCCCGTCGGCAATGATGTCGCCGGACGCCACGCGATCGCCCACCTTGACCAGCGGGCGCTGATTGATGCAGGTGCTCTGATTGCTGCGCTGGAACTTGCGCAGGCGATAAATATCGACGCCGCGCGTCGTATTGTCCTCGCCCGTGGCGCGCACCACGATGCGCGCGCCGTCGATGCTGTCGATCACGCCCTCGCGGCGCGCCACGATGGTGGCACCCGAGTCCCGCGCCACGGCTGCTTCCATGCCGGTGCCGACGAGCGGCGCGTCCGACTTGATCAGCGGCACCGCTTGGCGCTGCATGTTCGAGCCCATCAGCGCGCGGTTGGCGTCGTCGTTTTCGAGGAACGGAATGAGCGCCGCGGCGACGGAGACGAGCTGCTTCGGCGAGACGTCGATCGCCGTCACTTCCTCGGGCTTCACGAGGCGGAAGTCGCCGCCATCACGTACCGAAACGAGCTCGCTGGTGAAGCGGCCTTCGCTGTCCACCGAGGCATCGGCCTGCGCCACCACCAGGCGCTCCTCCTCCATCGCGGAGAGGTAGCGCGGCTTGGCATCGACGATCTGGCCCTCGCGCACGATGCGATACGGCGTCTCGATGAAGCCATACTTGTTCACCTTGGCGAAAGTCGCGAGCGAGTTGATCAAGCCGATGTTCGGGCCCTCGGGCGTCTCGATCGGGCAGATGCGGCCGTAATGCGTCGCGTGCACGTCGCGCACCTCGAAGCCGGCACGCTCACGCGTCAGACCTCCCGGGCCAAGCGCCGAGAGGCGGCGCTTGTGCGTCACCTCGGAGAGCGGGTTGGTCTGGTCCATGAACTGGCTGAGCTGCGAGGAGCCGAAGAACTCGCGCACCGCGGCCGCGGCCGGCTTCGCGTTGATCAGGTCATGCGGCATGACCGTGTCGATATCGACCGAGCCCATGCGCTCCTTGATCGCGCGCTCCATGCGCAGCAGGCCAACGCGGTATTGGTTCTCCATCAGCTCGCCCACCGAACGCACACGGCGGTTGCCGAGATTGTCGATGTCGTCGATGGAACCGTTGCCGTCCTTGAGCTGGAGCAGCACGCGCATCGTCTCCACCACATCCTGCTTGCGCAGCGTACGGATGGTGTCGGGCACTTCCTCGGCGGAGAAGCCGAGACGCATGTTCATCTTGACACGGCCCACGGCCGAGAGATCGTAGCGGTCGGGGTCGAAGAACAGACCGCGGAACAGCGTCTCGGCCGTCTCGGCCGTCGGCGGCTCGCCCGGGCGCATCACCCGGTAGATGTCCATCAGCGCTTCGTCGCGGTTGGAGTTCTTGTCCACCGCGAGCGTGTTGCGGATCCACGGACCCGTGGACTGGTCGATCGCCAGCGTCGGCAGACGATCGATGCCGGCATCGTCGATGGCGTTGAGCTTGGCCTCGCTCAGCTCCTCGCCGGCTTCGGCCCAGATCTCACCGGTTTGGAGGTTTACCATGTCTTCCGCCGCGAATCGGCCAATCATCTCGACGCGGCTGACGAGGATTTCCGTGGTGCCGCCCTCGGCAATCTTCTTCGCCTGGCGTGGCGTTACCTTGGCGTCCTTCTCGGCCAGCACGGCGCCGGTCTTGGCGTCCACCAGCGCTTCGGGCAGCTTGGCGCTGCGGAAGGTGTCGGCGTCGAAGGGACGCGACCAGCCCTTGGGGCCGCGCGTGAATATGACCTGACCGTAGAAGGCGTTGAGGATTTCCTCGCCATCCATGCCGCGAACTTCGTTGACCTCAAGCGGCGCCAGGCCGGCCGCGGCCCGCTCTGCACGCTGTTTCTCGGTCCAGGCACTGTCGAGCGCATAGAGCAGCGTGGTCGCCGGCAGCTTGCGCTTGCGGTCGATGCGGACGTAGCAGATGTCCTTCGCGTCGAACTCGAAATCGAGCCAGGAGCCGCGATAGGGGATGACGCGCGCGGCGAACAGGTACTTGCCGCTGCTGTGCGTTTTGCCCTTGTCGTGGTCAAAGAACACGCCAGGACTGCGGTGCATCTGGGAGACGATGACGCGCTCGGTGCCATTGATGATGAAGGTGCCGTTCTCCGTCATCAGGGGCATGTCGCCCATGTAGACGTCCTGCTCCTTGATGTCGCGGACGGATCGGCTGCCGGTATCCTCATCCACGTCCCAGACGATCAGGCGCAGCCGCACCTTGAGCGGCGCGGCGAAGGTCAGCCCGCGCTGGATGCATTCCTCGACGTCGTATTTCGGTTCCTCAAGCTCGTACTGAACGAACTCCAGCCGGCCCCGGCCACCGAAATCGTCGATCGGGAAGACCGACTTGAAGACCTCCTGGAGCCCCGCATGAGCGCGCGAATCCGGATCGACCCCCATTTGCAGGAAGCCCTCATAGGAGGCGCGCTGCACGTCGATGAGGTTTGGCATCTGCTGGACTTCGGGCAGGCGCCCGAAAGACCGCCGGATGCGCTTGCGACCCGTGAAGGACTTCGTGATAGCGTTCATGCCTGTCCCGCTTCCCATTCCCGCTGTGGCCCACCCGACTGGACAGGGGGGCCATCGCCGCGCGACGCGCCCTCCCGGACCGATAGGCCCGGGCTGCGCCGCTCGACTCTGCCAGACGCTCGCGCAATCGTGCGTGCGTCACCGTGACTTCGACTAAGAAAACGCAGGCGCGGGCAGGGATCCGACACCGGATTCCCGCCCGTTCCCACCGATATTTGCTCCCTCGGCCACGGACCGAAGGAGTTTAGCGCCGCCTGGCCGCAAAACCCGGATGGCGACGCAAGAGCTCAGGCGACTTCCACCTGGGCGCCATTCTCTTCGAGCACCTTCTTGATCTTCGCTGCTTCGTCCTTGTTCACGCCTTCCTTGACGGTTTTCGGCGCGCCCTCAACGAGGTCCTTGGCCTCCTTCAGGCCGAGACCCGTGATGGTACGGATCTCCTTGATCACGTTGATCTTCTTATCGCCCGCGGCCTTAAGGATGACCGTGAATTCGGTCTTTTCCTCAACTGGCGCAGCGTCAGCAGCGGCCGGCGCAGCGGCGGCAGCCGCCGCCGGCGCAGCGGCTGAGACGCCCCACTTCTCTTCCAGCATCTTGGAGAGCTCAGCGGCTTGCAGAACGGTCAGGCCGGAAAGCTCTTCAACCAGTCGTGCGAGGTCTGCCATGTTCGTATATCCTTCGATCTAGTGGCTTGGCTTGATGTTTGCAACACCCGGGGGGATTTCCAGCCCGGGCGTATCGGTATCGGCTGGGAAAGCGGCCCGTCAGGCCGCCTCCTGGTCCTCGTCCTTCTTGGCGTAGGCGGAAAACACACGCGCAAGCTGTGCGGCCGGGGCCTGCAGCACGCCCGCGATCCGAGTCGCCGGCGTCTGGATGAGCCCGAGCAGCTGCGCACGCAGCGTCTCCAGCGAGGGCAGCTCGGCCAGAGCCTTGACGCCCGCGGCGTCCAGGGTTTGCTTGCCAAGCGCTCCGCCAAGAACCACGAACTTGTCGTTGGTCTTGGCGAATTCCACGGCGGTCTTCGCCACGGCTACCGGATCGCGCGACCACGCAAGCGCGGTCGGACCCTTCAGCAGCGGCGTGATGCCCTGGAAACTCGTGCCATCGAGAGCGATGGCCATCAGCCGGTTCTTCGCCACCTTGTAGGTCGCGCCGGCTTCCCGCATGCGGTTGCGCAGTCGTGTCGCATCCGCCACCGTCAAGCCCTTGTTCTGGCTGACGAGAACGAACGACGTTTCCGCGAACACCGCCTGCAACGCCTTCACGAAGGCGGCTTTTTCCGTACGATCCACGTCCGTCTCCATGTTGACTGATCGGATTCACGCCGTCGGGCCTTTGCGGCCTGCGGCCACTGCGCCCCACGGCGATCCGATCGATCTGACCAACGACCTTTTGGAAGGGCCGCGATCGGTTCAAGCTAGGGTTGGGCTAGTGCCCAGACCCCATTGGCCTGCTGGAACGGGACCTGCAAAGCCAAGCCAAGCGGGCCGAGGCCCGGATGGCGTGATGCTTCTTGGCACCCCGTCTATCCCTGCGCGGATAAAATCCGCTTCAAGGCGGGCCGACAGAAGTCGCCCGCGCCACAGGAGGTCTCCGACAGGTCGGACAGGGGCCTAAGCCCCCTGCCCTGCCCGACGCTTTCGCGCCGAATCTTGTTGGCATCTGCGATTCACGCCTTCGGGTGATCGGCCGCTGCGCGGCCTCCGCCCTCCAGCGATCGCAGACGGGTTACGACTGGGCCGAGAGCGACCCGATATCGACCTTCACGCCCGGGCCCATCGAGGAGCTCAGCGACACCTTCTTTACGTAGGTGCCCTTGGCGCCGGTCGGGCGGGCTTTCTGGATCGCGTCGATAAAAGCGCGCGCATTGGCCAGCAGACTGCCAGCCTCGAAGCTCGCCTTGCCGATACCGGCATGGATAATGCCGGCTTTCTCGGCGCGGAACTCCACCTGGCCAGCCTTGGCGGCGGTCACGGCGCCTTTCACGTCCATCGTTACGGTGCCGAGCTTCGGGTTCGGCATCAGGCCGCGCGGGCCGAGGACCTTACCGAGGCGGCCGACGAGGGCCATCATGTCCGGGGTCGCGATGCAGCGATCGAACTCAATTTTACCTTCCTGTACCATCGCGGCGAGGTCATCGGCGCCCACCACATCGGCGCCGGCGGCCTTGGCTTCCTCGGCCTTGGCGCCACGGGCGAAGACGGCCACGCGCACCGTCTTGCCCGTGCCGTTCGGCAGACCGACCACGCCGCGGACCATCTGGTCGGCATGGCGGGGGTCGATCCCGAGGTTCAACGAGATCTCGATCGTCTCGTCGAACTTGGCCTTGGCGTTCGCCTTCACCATGCCGATTGCCTCGTCGAGGCCATAAACCTTCTCAGCGTCGAGGCCCGCAGTGATCGCCTTCAGGCGCTTGCCCTGTGCCATGGCTCAGCCCTCCACCACGGTCATGCCCATCGATCGGGCCGAGCCCGCAAGCATGCGCACCGCGCTTTCCACATCGGTGCAGTTCATGTCCTTCATCTTCACCGCCGCGATCTCGCGCAACTGCGTCTTGGTCACGCGGCCGACATTGGGGCCCTTCCCCGGCGTCAGGCTGCCCTTTTCAATCTTGGCGGCCTTCATCAGGAAGTAGGTGTTGGGTGGCGTCTTGGTGATGAAGGAGAAGGTGCGGTCCGAATACGCAGTAATCACGACAGGGGTCGGGGTGCCCGGCTCCATCTGCTGCGTCGCCGCGTTGAATTCCTTGACGAATTGCATGATGTTCAGGCCGCGCTGGCCAAGCGCCGGGCCGACCGGTGGCGAAGGGTTCGCCTTGCCCGCCGGGATCTGCAGCTTGATGTAGCCGGTAATCTTCTTCGCCACCGTGTCAGTCCTCTGTCCATTTCAGAGACCCGCGGTGCCTGCGACCCGTTGCCGGGTCTCCCGCGTTCCTGCAACGCATGGATGCCCGGAACACCCGGGCCACCAGCGGAGGCGAGCGCTTAAACCCCTGCTCCCGCCCTGTCAACCTGTGCGCGGCTAAAGCTTCTCGACCTGCCCGTACTCGAGCTCGACCGGGGTGGAGCGGCCGAAGATACTCACGCTGACCTTCACCCGGCCGCGTTCCTCGTCCACTTCCTCGACCACGCCATTGAAGCTGGTGAAGGGGCCGTCCGCCACGCGCACCTGCTCGCCCACCTCGAAGATGATGGCGGGGCGCTTTGGTTTGTCGGCGCCGTCCTGCACCTGCTTGAGCATGCGCTGCGCCTCGGCCTCGCGGATTGGGGTCGGGCGGTTCTTCTCGCCGAGGAAGCCGGTGACTTTCGGTGTGTTCTTCACCAAGTGCCAGGCGTCGTCAGTCATTTCCATCTTCACCAGCACATAGCCGGGGAAGAATTTGCGTTCCTGGTTGGTCTTCTGGCCGCGCTTGACCTCGACGACCTCCTCGGCCGGGACCAGGATTTCCTCGAAGGCGTCGGCCAGGCCCTTCTGGGCCGCCTGCTCGCGCAGTTGCTGCGAAATTTTTTTCTCGAAGCCCGAATAGACGTGCACCACGTACCATTTCTTGTCGGCCATCACGCACCCACCCCGAACAGCATGCGCATCGCGAAGGCGATGATCTGATCCACCACAAGGAAAAACACCGCCGCCAGGGCGGAAAGCGCCAGGACGAGACCGGTTGTCACCAGCGTCTCCTTGCGCGACGGCCAGGTGACTCGCGCCACCTCCTGCCGCACCTCACGGACGAACTGCGCGGGATCGAGCTTGGCCAAGAGGGGCCCCTTCATGGTCAACAGGACACGTGGTTTCCGGTTACGGGGCCGCCCCACCAGCCTATCAGGAGCTGAGGGGGCGGTCTCGGAACTCGCGCAGCGCGTGGCAGGGGCGGAGGGTCTCGAACTCTCAACCTCCGGTTTTGGAGACCGGCGCTCTAGCCAATTGAGCTACGCCCCTACGGCGCTACGCGAGGCGTGCCGTCTATAACAGCCGGCGCGGCCTGTCGAGGTGTGGTCTGGTGGACTGTCATCGTCGCCGAGGGTTTTCACCCGCGCGGGGCGAGTTTCACCACCAGCGTGGCCGCCATCTTGTCGTGCCAGGTCTGGCGCCGCGCATCCCACAGCATCCACAGATAGCCCAGGCAGAGCGGGATGGCCGAGAGGATGTAGCCGATGTAGCGCGTCAGCAGCTTGCCCACCGGCACCGGCCCGCCGGTGGCGGCATCGACGATGCGCAAGCCCAGCAGCAACTTTCCCGGCGTCGCCTGCCGCTCGGCCCAGAAGGACACCACGACCAGCGCCACCACCAGGCTCGCCATCATCTCGCCACCCAGCGACATGGCACCGCCCTGCACCGTATCGCCGATGGTGCCGAGAACGAGGGAGAGCGGAATCATCCAGAACAGGTCGATGACATGCGCGCCGAGGCGGCGGCCGAAGCTCGCGAGTTCCGTCGTCTGATGCGGCACCGCGCGGGCCTCCTGCTTCACGACACCTTGCTAAGCAGAGCCCCGGCGCCTGTCCAGCGCCCGAGACGACGAAGGGCGGGACGCCTGCGCGACCCTCCCCTCGAACCACGCGCCCTGTGGCGCCGCGCTTACTTGACGATGCTGGCGACGACGCCGGCGCCGACGGTGCGGCCGCCTTCGCGGATCGCGAAGCGCAGCCCCTCATCCATCGCGATCGGCGCAATCAGCTCGACATCCATCGAGACGTTGTCGCCCGGCATCACCATCTCAACACCTTCCGGCAGCTTCACGATGCCGGTCACGTCCGTCGTGCGGAAGTAAAACTGCGGGCGGTAGTTCGTGAAGAACGGCGTGTGACGACCGCCCTCCTCCTTCGTCAGGATATACGCCTCGGCCTTGAAGCCGGTGTGCGGCGTGATCGAGCCGGGCTTCGCCAGCACCTGGCCGCGCTCCACATCCTCACGCTTGGTGCCGCGCAGCAGCGCGCCGATGTTGTCGCCCGCCTGCCCGCTGTCCAACAGCTTGCGGAACATCTCCACGCCCGTCACCACCGTCTTCACCGTGGCCTTCAGGCCCACGATCTCGACTTCCTCGCCAACCTTCACGATCCCGCGCTCAACGCGGCCCGTCACCACCGTGCCGCGGCCGGAGATCGAGAACACGTCCTCAACCGGCATCAGGAACGGCATGTCCACCGGGCGCTCGGGCTGCGGAATATACGAATCCACCGCCGCCATCAGCGCCAGGATCGCCTGCTCGCCGATCTCGGGGTTCTTGTCTTCCAGCGCCGCAACGGCCGAGCCGCGGATGATCGGAATGTCGTCGCCGGGGAACTTGTAGAGGGAGAGCAGTTCGCGCACCTCCATCTCCACCAGTTCCACCAGGTCGGGGTCCGCCAGGTCCATCTTGTTCAGGAACACCACCAGCGAGGGCACGCCAACCTGGCGCGCCAGCAAAATGTGCTCACGCGTCTGCGGCATCGGACCATCGGCGGCCGACACCACCAGGATCGCACCGTCCATCTGCGCCGCGCCCGTGATCATGTTCTTCACGTAGTCGGCGTGGCCGGGGCAATCGACATGCGCGTAGTGGCGGTTCTTCGTCTCATACTCGACATGCGCCGTGGAGATCGTGATGCCGCGCGCCTTCTCTTCCGGCGCCTTGTCGATCTGGTCGTACGCCGTGTAGGTCGCGCCGCCCGACTTCGCCAGGATCTTCGTGATCGCCGCCGTCAGCGACGTCTTGCCGTGGTCAACGTGCCCGATCGTGCCGATGTTGCAGTGCGGCTTGTTACGCTCGAATTTCGCCTTGGCCATTGC
>JBBSDJ010000102.1:0-9340 GCA_038249555.1 Caulobacterales bacterium | reverse complement strand
GCCGCAGCCTTGTTTGGCATCGAGGCCAACTATCCCGGTACGGATAACAGATACCTGACGGATGTTGCGAACGAACTCCTGCCGGAAGCCATCGCCGCCGCCCGCGAAACGCTCGCGCGGCTCGCCGCGCATGCCGGTGCCATGGAGGACGCGGGATGACGGACATTTTCGAACGCCTGCTTGGGCCGCGCCCGTCGCTGACGCTCGACATCGAGCAGGGCTTTGTCACGGCGATCTGGGTCGAGGGGCGCCGCCCGGACATAGTGATCCGGGACTTCGATCTGGGCGCCAGCGCGCCCGACGCCGCGCTCGACATCTTCGGCGCGCCCTTCGTGCCGATCAACTGGCACCTGCCGCCATGGCGGCTCGGCCTCGCGCTTGCCCCACCCTACCTGTTTCCATTCTGAGGAGTTATCCCATGTCACAACCAGACCTCATCCACTTGCCGCTGAGCGAGCTCGGCATTTCCAAACTCAACATGCGCCATGGCCGCAAGGCGCCGGATGTCTCCGACATCCTACCGTCCATCCGTTCGAGCGGCATCCGCCAGACCCTGCTCGTGCGGCGCGAAGGCGAGGGGTTCGGCATTGTCGCCGGACGCCGCCGGTTCTTTGCCTTACAGCAGCTTGCGAAAGAGACCGGCACCGATCCTCTGGTGCCCTGCGCGGTAATGACCGAAGGCGATGCGGCCTCTGCCATCGAGGCTTCGATCATCGAGAACGTCGCGCGACTGCCTGCCACCGAGATGGAACAATACACGGCCTTTCGGAAACTCCACGACGAAGGCCGGAGCGTCGAGGAGATTGCCGCTTTCTTTGGCGTCACCGAACTGAACGTGCGCCGGGTGCTGGCGCTCGCTTCGCTCAGCGCCCCGATCCGGAAGCTCTATGCCGAGGAAGAGATCGACCGCGAAACCGTCCGCGCGCTGACGCTGGCGACATCTGCGCAGCAGGCGGACTGGCTGAAGCTCTGGAACAGCGAAACCGAGCGAGCGCCCATGGGGCGGGCTTGCAGGGCATGGGTGACGGGCGGCGACGCGATCACCACCGACAAGGCGCTGTTTGACCTTGCCGCCTACACCGGGGCTGTCACTGCAGACCTGTTCGGTGAGGCGGCAGTGTTTGCAGATGCCGCGGCGTTCTGGGGGGCGCAGGGCGCCGCGATGGAGGCGAGGATCGACGGCTACCGACAGCGCGGCTGGGCTGATGTCATTGTCCTTGAACGCGGCGCCTACTTCCAGCGCTGGGACTTTGTCCAGACCACCAAGAAGCAGGGCGGCAAGGTGATCGTCGAGCAGCGCCATGATGGCGCGGTGACGTTCCATGAAGGCTGGCTCAAAGCTGCTGAAGCCCGGAAAGCCAAAGCCGTTAAAGCGGACGGCGAAGCCCCAACGCCAGCTGACACCCGTCCGGAAATGTCCGGCCCGCTGGCAGAGTATCTTCTACTGCACCGGCACGGCGCGGCGCAGGCAAGCCTTGCGGGCCAGCCTGCCATAGCGCTGCGCCTGATGGTGGCCCATGCCATGACCGGCAGCGCGCTCTGGAACATCCGGCCCCATGCCTGCACCAGCCGCAAGGACGACACGCGGGCGAGCCTTGAGACGTCGAAAGCCGCCGCCGAACTCGAAGAAAAGCGCGCCCGCACCGCGTCCCTTTTCGAGGCCCTCAGCGTGCGCGGCGAGGCGCGGCGCAGCGGCGATGGTTACAGGCTTTGCGAAGTTTTTGCTGCGCTGCTCGCAATGTCGGACGCGGAAGTCATGGAGGTGCTCGCCTACACGATGGCCGAAACGCTGGAGCCCGGCGGGCCCGTAGTCGAGGCGGTCCTGCATGTCTGCGAAACAGACTTGTCTGCCTACTGGAAGCCGGACGCGGCCTTCTTCGACCTCACCCGCGACCGCCGGGCAATCAATGCCATGGTCGCCGACATCGGATCAGCCTCGCTCGCCGAAACCTGCGCGGCGGACAGCGCCAAAGCGCAGAAAATGATCATCGGGAACCGGATCACGGGCGAAGGCTGCACCCCCAATCCGGACTGGCGCCCCGGCTGGATGCAGGTGCCGCCCACCCGCCTTGTGGAAGGCGCAGGGTCAGCGCCCGCCGATGCCTGGGCGCGGATTGCCGGACTGTTCGAGGAGCGCGAAGACGTCAGCGCACCCACTGCCGAAGCCTTCGACCAGTCAGACGCCGCCTGAGGAATTCGGTCTCCGTCAGGCGGATGACGGAGCCGTCCGGTGCCTTGGCATCGGGCGGCTTTTCCGTTTCGGGTTCGTGTGCGGATCAGTGGGCGTAGAAGGGGTTCATCGGGGCAGGGCGCGAAAAAAATTGCCGGTCTCCGGGTCTCGCCTTGCCTCCGGAATGGCCGGCCAGCCGCGTTCCATCCCTTTACCTGCACCCGCTACCGGACCCCTTGTCCCCGTCTCTTGCCGTGTGACCTGGACGACGCATCCCGGTCCCGAAACCGGCCCTTCCGAAGAATTTTCCCCTGCGCCTGCGGCGCATTCCTCGCGGGACAAAATTCTTCTCCGGGCCGGTGCTTCACTTCGTTGCGCCCGCAAGCGGTTCGCGACCGGCCTGCGCCGTCCGGGCGGTCCGGCGTCGACGGGGACAAGGGGTCCCCGGGACGGCAAGCAAAGAGAAGGAACTGATACCATGGCCAACGCACTCGGATATGTCAGCGAAACCAAGACCGGCTTCGAAGGCGCCCTCGCAATGATGAATCTGACGAGCCCCATCCGCATCGAGAAGAACGCGGAAAAAGCCGGGGACGGCCAGCCGGACTACCGCATCTTCGCCGGCGAGACCTCGACCGAAATCGGCGGCGGATGGCTCCGGAAAGCCAAGGCATCAGGGCGCGAATACGTCTCGATCACCCTCGCAGACCCGCAGATCGGCCCCCGGAAGATCTACGCGAACCTTGCCCCGGTCAAAGGCAAGAAAGGCCGCCACGTGATCCTCTGGAACCCGAAGGACTAGGCTGAGCACAGATCATCCGCGAGCCGCCCCGGAGAGACCTCCGGGGCGGTTTTCTGCGTCCAGGCCGCGCCTCAGAGGGGAGGGGGAAAATGCGCATGCGCGATTTTCCCCCTCCAAAGCGTTGCACATCCCGGCAATCTTCTGCGTCGCCGGGAAAGAAAAGGAGCGGCGTACAATGACCAAACAGAGATCAGGCAAGCGCGGAGATGAAGACTGGCCCGAGCTTCTCAGCGTGACCGAAGCCGCGAAATTCCTGCGGCTGACGCGCTCGACGCTCGACCATTACCGGTGCGAAGGACGCGGGCCGATTTACCGAAAACATGGCGCGCGGGTGTTCTACCCGAAGCCTGATCTCATCCGCTGGTCGGAGCGCAATACCTATGCCTCAACCTCTGAAAAGATCAGGGATACCCAATGAGGGCGGGCTACGCGCTGGCGCTTGTGCTTGGGGGATCAGCGGCCCTGTTCGGCCTCGTGTTCGACCCTCCGGACAGGCTGATCTGGAACCGCACAGGAAGCGCGCCGCAAGGGTTTTACTGGCTGAGCGGCGACCCATTCACAAAGGGACGATGGGTCGTCGTCTCAGCCAGGAGCGCTGAAGCGGAATGGGCAGAAGCGCAGGGATTTGTTGGCAAGGACTGGCCGCTCCTGAAGCAGATTTCAGGCGTTCCCGGCGATCAAATCTGCCGTCATGGACATGATATCCTGATCAATGGCGAGCGTGTTGCGCTCGCGCGGTTTATCGATTCAAAGGGGCGGATTTTGCCGGTATGGGATGGCTGCCAGCGTCTGGGAGCGGGAGACTATTTCCTGCTGGCACCGCATGCGGACTCGCTCGACGGGCGGTATTTCGGCGTCACGGACAGCGGAGATCTGGACGGCTCCGTCCGTCCCCTGATGACCTTCGGGAACTGACAGGATCACAGAGCCATGCAAAGCGGTGCAAGCGGATGCAGGGATCGGGAAGGCGGACCCGGTAGGGCAAGATATAAGGATGTGCGTACACGCACATCCAAGGCCCTGTCTGCACATCCTTTTTCTGTATGCTCTTGCCGCAATTTGAGACAGACAAGATTCTGCAACTTGCCTGAGCCGGCAGGCGATTGGCTGTCATACGGGGCCCTGCCGCGCAGATGAGCACAGAAGACGAATTCACGCCGCGCCTGGGAAAGCTGAAGGACCGCGGACGCGGATCGATCAAGCGCGCTGGCGGTGATATTCGCAAAGCGGCCGCGAGGCTCGGCCCGCGAAAGCCAAAGACCGGGTTCACAGGCAGTCGGATCGGCCGGGGCAGGGGGGCTGTGCCTCAGGCGGTCCGCAATCCGCGCGGACTGACGGCGCGGCAGATGCGGCGCGTGACGGTCAAGGTCCACATCGCGCGCGTGAAGTCTGGGGCCGGTGCCGGCGCGCTCGCGGCGCACCTGCGCTATGTGCAGCGCGACGGCGTTGAACGTGATGGCAGCGGCGGCATGCTATATGACCGGCAGGACGATGCCGCGGACGGGCGTGCATTCCTGGAGCGCAGTGAAGGCGACCGGCACCAGTTTCGGATCATTGTGTCCGCAGAGGACGCCGTCGAGCTGGGCGATCTCAGATTCCACACGCGCCGCCTGATGGCCGAACTGGAACGCGATGTTGGCACCAGGCTCGACTGGGTCGCCGTCGATCACCATAATACCGGCCATCCGCATACTCATGTCATCATCCGGGGCAGAGATGAATTGGGACGCGATCTTGTCATCGCGCCGAACTACCTGATGCAGGGCCTTCGCGGCCGGGCGAGCCAGCTCGTCACCGATGAGCTCGGACCCCGCCGGGAACTCGACATCCTGCGCGCCGAGCAGCGGGAGATTGCTGCGGACCGGTTTACGGGGATCGACCGCAAGCTGGCGGCGATGTCAAAAGATGCCGTCGTGGCAATCGCGCCTGCGGCGTCGGAGGCGCAGCGATTTGAGCGGGCCTCAATGCTGCAGCGCCTTCGTCACCTCGAAGGGCTGCACCTTGCGACGCGTCAAGGCTCATCAGAGTGGCGGTTGAAGGACGATTGGGACGAGACGCTCAAGGCGCTTGGACGCCGGGGCGATATTGTCCGGTCACTGGCCGCCGGCATCGGCCCGGAGCAGGCCTATCGCGCGGTGCGCTTTGCGGAAGGCGGCGGGCAGGTCGAACGGCCCTTCACCGGCGTCGTGATCTCACAAGGCCCCGAGGACGAATTGCGGGACACGCGGTTCCTTCTGGTCGAGGACCTCGGCGGAGAGGTCTGGCATGTACCGGCGCGCGGTCTGGAGCCTGGCGACTTGCCGCCGCGCGGCGCGGTCGTAGAGGTCGCGTCAAGGACAGCTTCGCCAAGGCAGGCGGATCACACGATCGCGCGCATCGCGGCAGAGACCGGCGGGATCTATTCTGACGCCTATCATGAGGCGCTGGATCATGGGGGCTCAGCGGACTACCGCCTGGCGCACAAGCGGCGGCTGGAAGCGCTGCGAATGAAGGGCCTTGTTGATCGCGCCCCCGATGGGAGCTGGACCATTCCGCCAGACTATCTGCAACGCGCTGCCGGTTTTGAGGCGTCTCGCGGCGGACGGGTATCGCTCCAGGTGCGCAGCTGGATGGCGCTCGAGACGCAGGTCTCTGCGCGTGCTGAGACATGGCTTGATGGCCGGGAAGCGGCCGGCGATGCGGTCCTGTCCTCGAGGATTGCTTCAGCGCGCCAGGGCCGCCTCGCATTCCTCAGGGAGCAGGGCCTCCTGGCGGCAGGCGAGATGGCGCTGTCTTCGGATACGAGGATGCGCCTGCGCACGGCTGAGCTTTCAAGGGTTGCCGCCATTGAAGCTGCGAAAACTGGCAGGACGCTGGCTGAGCCGAGCGGCGCGCCGTTCGAAGGACGCTATGAGCGCAGCTTCCATCTCGCCCAGGGGCGCATGGCGCTGATCGGTTCGGAGAAAGCGTTCGCGCTTGTCCCCTGGCGGCGCGAGATGGAGCGGCTGCGGGGGCAGGCCCTGGTGATTGAGACAAAGGGCGCCGGGATGGGTTGGACGTTTCCGGGAGGCCGGGGGCGCGGCAGGACGCGGTAGTGGCTTTGCAGGTCCTTGCCGCGATTTGCCGCCATTCACACTGGTCAGGAAGCAGCGAGAGACCGAAGCTGAACGCGTTTTTAGCATCGGAGGTTCTGGTCCCTTGTCCCCTTCAAAAATCCTGATCGGTCAGGTCTTCATTGTACTGATCATCATCATCGCGGCGACCTGGTTTGCGACCCAGTGGGCCGCGGCCCAGCTCGGCTATCAGCCCGCGCTCGGACGCTCGTGGTTCTTGATGGGTGATGTTCCGGTTTACCTCCCATGGCGGCTTTACCAGTGGTGGTATGCCTATGAGGCCTATGCGCCGGATGTGTTTGCCAAGGCCGGCGCCATCGCGGCGAGTGGCGGCCTTCTTGGCATTCTGGCCGCAGTGCTGGGCTCGCTCTGGCGGGCACGCTGGGAACGGCATGTCACGACTTATGGCTCAGCCCGCTGGGCGGGCCGGCGCGATCTGACCCGCGCGAAGCTTCTGGGAAATGACGGCGTGTTCCTGGGTGCCTGGCAGGGGAACTATCTTCGCCATGCCGGGCCGGAACATGTGCTTGCCTTCGCGCCGACGCGTTCTGGCAAGGGTGTCGGACTCGTCGTGCCGACATTGCTGTCCTGGACAGGCAGCTGCGTTGTCCACGACATCAAAGGCGAGAACTGGCAGCTTACGTCTGGCTGGCGTTCGACGCTTGGTCCCTGCATCCGGTTTGACCCGACCGACCGGGCAAGCCCGCGCTACAATCCACTCCTCGAAATCAGGAAGGGCGATTTCGAGGTCCGTGATGTCCAGAACATCGCCGACATTCTTGTCGACCCGGAGGGTAGCGCCGAGCGCCGAGATCACTGGGACAAGACCGGCTACGCCTTGCTCGTCGCGGTGATCCTGCACGTCCTTTATGCCGAGGATGACAAATCGCTTGCCGGCTGCGCCCGGTTTCTCGCCCATCCCGAACACACCCTGTTCCAGACGATCGAACGGATGCGCACGACGCATCACCTTGTCGGGCCAGACGGAAAGGGGCGCGTCCATCCCAAAGTCGCCGAAGGCGCGCGCGCGATGCTCAGCAAATCGGAGAATGAGCGGTCAGGCGTCCTGTCGACTGTGCTCACCCTGCTGGAAGTCTATACCGATCCGGTGATTGCTCAGCTGACCTCTGCCAGCGACTGGGGCGTCATGGATCTCGTTGCAGGCGATCTGCCGGTTTCGCTCTACCTTGTTGTTCCGCCCTCGGACCTATCCCGGACGCGGCCACTGATGCGATTGATCCTCAACCAGATCGGCCGGCGACTGACTGAGGAGTTGCCGGGGCCGTCGCAGCGTAAACTGCTTCTGATGCTGGACGAGTTTCCGGCGCTGGGCCGTTTGGATTTCTTTGAGACAGCGCTGGCGTTCCTCGCCGGGTACGGCATCCGGGCGTTCCTGATTACCCAGTCGCTGAACCAGATCGAGAAGGCCTATGGGCCGAACAACGCCATCCTCGACAACTGCCATGTCCGTATCGCGTTTGCGACGAATGATGAGCGCACGGCAAAGCGGGTCTCTGACGCGCTCGGGACAAAGACAGAGCTTCGCTCGCAGAAGAACTATACAGGCCACCGGCTCTCGCCCTGGCTCAGCCACATGATGGTGTCGCGGCAGGAAACCCAGCGAGCACTGATGACGCCGGGCGAAGTGATGCAGATGCCGGCCGATAAGGAGGTGGTCATGATCTCGGGTGTTGCGCCGATCCTCGCGAAGAAGCTGCGGTATTTCAAGGACCGCAACTTCACAGAGCGCGTGATAGACCCGGCAGCTGTTGCTGGCGTCAATCTGGGTGTTGCCTCTGATTGGAGGGGCAACGCGGCGGCCGTGTCCGATGCACAGTCGCATGAGGTTTGTGTTTCGGATGAGGGAGGGCGGGATCTCCAGCGCGAACTCATCCGCGATAACCTCCCGCAAAGTCTGGAAGTCGAACCGGGAATACCGCCGGAGCAGGACGAGGGAATGGATCCAGCACCTCTTGATCGGAGTGCGGTTATGCGCCGCGCCGCAGCGGCGGGCGAAATCGATGACAAGATCCTCCCGAAATTCTGATGGTCAAACCACGCCGCCTCAATATCCGCGTCACCGATGAGATGACGAAGCAACTTGATCGCGAGGTGCGCCTGCATGGCGTGACGATGACGGCAATCATCGAGGCGGCGCTGGAAAGGTATTTTGAAGACTCAAAAGTGGAGCCACCCGAGGCTTTACTGCTTCGCCGCCTGGACAGGATCGATCGAAGGCAAGGAGCGTTGGAGCGCGATGTGGCGATCAGCCTTGAGACGCTTCAGCACTACATTCTCTATTGGCTGACGCTTACCGAGCCATTGCGCCAGGGTGAACGAGACGCGGCGCATGCTCTGGGTCAGAGGCGGTACGACTACTTTGCGGCTCAGGTTGCACGTAAGGTTTTGCGCGAGCGATACGGGCCGGAACTGTCCCCCGAACCCTCTGGGTCTCCAAACGCATCTGGTCCTCAAGCTCGAAGACCAGACTGACGCCGGGATTGGGCGCGCCCACGATTGTCGTTCGGATCGCTCGCAGACACAAAAGCGAGAACGTTTCCGACCGCAACGCGCGGGAGGAGACGCGCAGACACTGTCGCCGGGAGCGGCGCGGTAAGGTTTGCGCTAAGCATTGGGCCGAGAGCCATAAGCTGTGTCTGCCCGGTGCTGCGCGTGTCTGACTAGCCCGGCAGACGACGGTTGGCTTACGCGCATAACTGCGCATCATGATCTCCTCCTGGTTTCAACTGGCATGACGACTGGCTGTGGGGCATCGCGAATGAGCGAAACGCTGCGACGGATGCGAGATCTGCGACGGCTCCCGCCTTTTGGCAGCCAGTTTCTTCTTTCAGGCAACAACCGCGATCGCTATCCCATCGGTGCCCAGGGCGGCGCGCCACTCGTCCTCCCGATCGCCGCGTACCTGAGCTGTGAACTCGCACGCGCGGGGCTTTCAAGAGTTATCGCTTTCGGCCCCATCTCCGGTTTTCTCCTGCCATCGGCGCTGGAGCGCTGCCTGCTGCGCCTCGCCGCTGCAGACGGCCTGGCCCCGCCTGTGAAAAAGGGACGCGCGGGCCTGATAAGCAGCCTCGCTGCGGGCTTGTCGCCGGTTAAGAATACGTAAACTGCTTCTGAAAAATCCAATCCGTACACGGAACGGGGACTTATCCATGCTGTGCTAGAAACACAACGTCTGGAATTGGCAGAATGCCGGGAGCAGTTGTCATGTTTTCTCTGAAGAAATATACTCCGTCTACGGCGCTCATCTTCGCCGGT
>JBBSDJ010000101.1:0-9430 GCA_038249555.1 Caulobacterales bacterium | reverse complement strand
GGGGCCGGATCGACGAAATCGCGCGCCGATTGCTGGCGCTGGCATAGCCAATGCACCAATCCTTAAGGGCGGCGCCGGATATCCCGATCCGGCACGCGCCGCAGCCATGGGGATGGACAAAGCATGAAGGCAGTCATTTTTGCAGGCGGTTTCGGTACGCGCCTGAGCGAGGAAACGGCCCTGCGGCCGAAGCCGATGGTCGAAATCGCCGACCGTCCGATCCTCCACCACATCATGGAAATGTATGCCGCGCACGGGATCAACGAATTCGTCGTGCTGGGCGGCTACAAGGTCGGTTTCATCAAGGATTATTTCCTTAACTATCACTGGCGCAAAAGCGACTTCACCATCGACCTGTCGAACGGCGAGATCCTCTGGTCCGACAAGCAGGCGCTGCCCTGGAAAGTCACCGTGCTGGACACCGGCGTCGATACGATGACCGGCGGCCGCCTGAAGCGGGCCCGCAAGGTGATCGGCAACGAGACCTTCTGCCTGACCTATGGCGACGGCGTGTCGGATGTCGACATCACAGCGCTGATCGAATTCCACAAGGCGTCCGGCGCCCGCGCAACCGTGACCGCCGTCTCGCCGCCCGGCCGTTTCGGCGTCATGGGCCTCTCGAATGACACACCGATCGTGCAGTCGTTCCGCGAGAAGGACTCGGCGGATGTCGGCCTGATCAATGGCGGCTTCTTCGTGTGTGAGCCGGACGTGATCGATCTCGTGGACGGCGATGCCACCGTCTGGGAGCAGGAGCCGATGAACCGGCTCGTCGAGGCAGGACAGCTGGCCGCCTATCGTCATGCCGGCTTCTGGCAGGCCATGGATACCGTCCGCGACCGGCAGGTTCTGGAAGCGGCCTATGCCAAGGGCGCGCCTTGGCTGAAGCACGTGAAGTGATCGCATGAAATACCATCCCACCTCGCTCAAGGATGCCGTGCTGATTGATTTGGAACGGCGGGGCGATGATCGCGGTTTCTTCGCGCGCACCTTCTGCGCCGACGAGTTCGCCGCGAACGGCCTGCCCACCGAATTCGTGCAGCAGAACATGTCCTACTCGGCAACCAAGGGCACGATCCGCGGGATGCACTTCCAGCGCGCGCCGCACGCCGAGGACAAGCTGATCCGCTGCCTGCGCGGCGCGATTGTCGACATTGTTCTCGACCTGCGCCCGGACTCGCCGACCTACAAGCAGTGGGAAGCGTTCGAACTGAACGAGGAGAACAAGCGCCAGCTGCTGGTACCCAAGGGCTTTGCCCATGGGTTCCAGACCGTCAGCGATCATGTCGAAGTCTCCTACCTCGTTTCCGCGCGCTACAACGGCGCAGCGGAAGGCGGTGTTCGGTGGAACGATCCGGCGTTCGGTATCACCTGGCCACTGGCGCCGACCGAGATGTCGGACAAGGACAAGCAATGGGCGGATTTCGCGGGCTGAGGAGGTCTCGGCTTTTTGCTCAAGGTACAAATGAAAAGCGCCGCTCCATGGAGCGGCGCTTTGTTTTTTGGAGGTGTCTAAGCTCAGGCGACCGGTTCGGCTTTCAGGCCGATGCCGGCATAGGCGCGGACGCTGTCTTTCGCGAGCAGACGGCGGCCATCGACGACGTAGGGGTTTGCGCCGGTCGTCTCGAGCAGGGCCGGGAGGGCGCGGAACTCGGGCCAGCCGGTCATGATGAGGATGGCGTCCACGCCGGCCACAGTACCGTCGAGACTGTCCACGAAGGTGACACCCGACGGGAAGACTTTCTCGGCTTCATGGCGGGCGATCGGGTCGAACGCCGTGATCACCGCGCCGGCGTCCAGCAGGGCCTGCGTGACGGGGAGCGACGGGCTTTCGCGGATATCATCCGTGCCCGGCTTGAAGGCCATGCCGAGGACAGCGACTTTCACCCCGGCAATATCCGGGAAGCGCAGCTTCAGCATCTCGATCATGCGGGCCGGCTGGTCCGCGTTGACGGAGATGACCGACTTCAGAAGGTCCATCCGGGCACCCTTGCCGGCGCCATGCGCGATCAGGGCTTTCACGTCTTTCGGGAAGCAGCTGCCGCCGAAGCCGCAACCGGCGGCGAGGTAGGAGATGAAGCCCGGGATGACGCGCTCGCCATCCTTGCGGATCGGGGTGAAGCGCTTGTCGAGGTGCACGCCGCGCATGACTTCGACGACGTCCACGCCGACCGTGGCCGACAGGTTGCCGATCTCGTTCGAGAAGGAGATCAGCGTCGCGAGCAGGGAGTTGGCGGTGTACTTGATCATCTCGGCCGTGCGCGGCTTCGTCTGGATCACGTCGACATCCGGGAACACGTCATAGATTTTCGCCATCACGCCGATGGTGCGCGCGTCGATGCCGCCCAGCACGATGCGGTCCGGGTGCATGAAGTCGTCGATGGCCTCGCCTTCCTTGAGGAATTCGGGGTTCATGCCGACGCCGAAATCGCGGCCGGCTTTCTTGCCCGAAGCTTCTTCGAGGATCGGCAGGACAACGTCTTCCGTGGTGCCCGGGACGACCGTGCTTTTCACGATGACGACATGGTAGGCGTCATGGTCTTTCAGCGCTTCGCCGATCTGGCGGGCCGCGGCGCGGATGTATTTGAGGTCTATCAGATCGCCGTCGAAGGGCGTGCCGACCGCGATCAGGGAAATGTCCGCTCCCTGAACAGCCTTCTTCAGGTCCGTCGTGGCGGTGAGGTGCGAAGGTACGACCTGGTCGAGCAGTTGCTGCAGGCCGACTTCGTAAATGGGCGGCTTGCGGTCGTTGATATGGGCGACCTTGGCGGGGTCCACATCCACGCAGACGACCTCATGCCCCTTGGAGGCAAGGCAGGCGCCGGAGACGAGGCCCACATAGCCTGTACCGATGATGGCGATTTTCATTAGGCGAGCTCCGCGACCTGATTGCCGGCATACCAGAGGAGGGAGCGTTTCAGCCCTTCGTCCGGACCGATTGTGGGTTCATATCCGAGTTCCGTGCGTGCCTTGGTGATGATGGGGCAGCGGCGGTTCGGGTTGTCCGTGAGGTATTCGGCGTCGTCCGACTTGCCGAGCACGACTTTGCCCTTGTAGCCGAATTCTTCGGCGGCAATGGCCGTGACGCGGCGGGCGAGTTCGGCCATGCTGATCTCTGGCGTCTCGGTACCAATGTTGTAGGCTTCGCCCGGGCGGCCGCGGACCAGGATCTTGTAATAGCCGACGATGGCATCCGCGATGTAGCAGAAAGTGCGCGTCGGAGCGCCGTCCGACAGCATGACAATGTCGCGGCCCGCGAAGATGTCCCGGGCAAAGTCCGGCAGGACGCGGCCATCGGTGATCTTTAGGCCGGGTCCGTAATTGTTGAAGGGGCGCGCCATCTTGACGGGCACCTTGTGGACCTGGGCGAAGGCGACGCACAGGGTTTCGCCATAGCGCTTGGACTCGTCGTAGCAGGCGCGCGGGCCGGTGCAGGAGACGTTGCCGCGATAGGTTTCCGGCGTCGGGATATTGTCCGGGGTCGGATCACCGTAGATTTCGCTGGTCGAGTAGAAGAGGAAGCCCGACATGGGCTTGCCTTTGGCAGCGAGGTCGCGGGCATACTCGAGAAGCAGGCGCAGGCCGTTGACGTTTGCATCCATCGTCTCCAGCGGGAACTGGCGATAGAAGATCGGCGAGGCGATAGAAGCTGCGTGGATCAGGTAATCCTGGGGCGGAAGGTCTGCGGGCAGGGCGTCCAGCACGTCATGCTTGCGAAGCGTCAGGTCCTTGCGGCCTTCCAGCGCTTTCAGCCAGTCCGGCATGCCGCGCATGTAGTTGTCAAACACGGTCAGCTGGATCGGCGCTTTGCCTGAAACGTCGTTGTAGTACAACGCCGCCTGTACAAGGTAATAGCCAAGGAAACCTGCTCCGCCGATGATCAGCAGGCGCTTTCCGGCCATTTCGCCGAACTCGGAGGAGAGACGTTCCGCCATGTAGGCGAGGTCGGTCTTGACGATGTCTTGGGCAGTTTTCATGAACGCAACTCTGGCTTTGGGAAGGAGGGTCAGTGAGAGGTCGCCGGCATGCGAGCCGGTGCGAACTTGGCGTCTTGCTTGGCACGCAGCTGGTGCGGCAGGTCGTTCGTGGGCGGAACAACATCGTCCCAGCTGATGGCTTCGTCCTTGTTGATGTTGCGCTTCAGGCGGCAACCCTCGGCGAGGCCCATCGGCAGGAGGCGGTCCTTCTGCTGGATGGCGGCCGTTTCGCAGACGCCGTAAGTCATGAAACCGCCGATGCCGTCGATGGTCTCACCAGCCTTAAGCGGGCGTTTGGCTATGGTGATCACTTCAACCACCGGCGGGCCGAGCGGCTCAATCGGAACGTCCTTGAGGAGCGCGACGCGGGCAATCGAATTGTGCACTTCCAGCGAGGTGAGGTGCCAGCCGGTATGGAAGCTGTAGAGCGGGCCCTGGCCGAGCTTGCCATAGTTCAGGTAGACCTTCTGGATCTCGTCCCTGGCTTCAGCGAACACGTAGACGCCGGGGCTCGGCGCGGCGCCGACGACATAGTCCACGATGCCGCCGAGGGTGCGAAGCTGGTCGATGTCGTACATGTCCACCATCTGGTCGACATGGCCCTTGAACTCATGGCCGATCATGCCGCGCTGGGCGATGGTCATGCCGGTTGCGTTGGCAGTGATCGCCTGTTCGAAGGAAATCTTGGTGCCGTCGGCAAAGCTGGTCACCATCTCCGGGGTCTGGCCCCATTGCTTGGCGAAGGCGGCCTGTGTTTCCGGTGTGCGGTAGCGGTCCTGCAGGCCCTTGATGTTACCGCAGAGAAGCGGCGTCATGCCAAGTTGTTTCACATAGCGCCAGAGGTTGATCTGGACGACGGGCTGGTCGCCGTCGGCGCCGGAGAGGATGACGCCCGCTTCGTCGGCCATCGCTTTCAGGATCGGGCCGCAGGTCGCGTCGAGCTCGGCGTTCATCGAGACCATCGGCTTGCGATGCTGGATCGACAGCGTGGTGGCGAGCGCGCCATAGCCGACATGGCCGGTCGCTTCGAGGGTGATGTCGATGAGGCCGGCGCTGGCTGCGACAGCGGGATCGTTGGTGACGGCATACTTGCCATCGCGGATCGCCTGGTCGAGCGCCGCGGCGCTGGTGACTTCCCGGATGTCGGCCGGGTCAACACCGACCGCAGTGTAGCAGCCGATGGCCTTTTCGACCGTGCGGTTGCAGATCACCGCGAGCCGGAGGCCGGGCGTGTAGCGGACGATCTGGGTGGTGATGCCGCGCGCCATGTAGCCGGCGCCGAACATGGCCACCTGGACAGGCCGCCCGGACGCTGCACGCGCCTTCAGGGCTGTATCGACGATCAGCATGTCTCAATCCTTGTTGGAAGGCAGGGGTTCGCAGGTCGCGCTTGCAACTCGTATACCACTGTTCGGAAGACGGTGCGCCGTTCTGGTGCGATGCACACTGATACCAAAGGGCCGATGCAGGGTTCAAGTTACAAGGCAGGTCTTTTCGATATCTCCGGTCAAATACTCCGGAACCGGAGTATTGCACGCGGGATGAAGCGGGTGCACAGGATTGATGCGGGACCAACGACTTGATGGTCGCGGACAGTTACCTTTGCCGCCTTGAGTTTTGCGGTAGTTTTGGCCAGTATATTGCAAGTGACGGGCACAAGTGTGGTGTGCCGGTTTTCAGGGGACTACTATGTTCGTCAGTGTTGTGCTGCCTTGTTACAATGGCGCCGCCACCCTCGCCGTGATGCTGGACTCACTGGTCCGGCAAACCTACGACGGCGATTGGGAGCTGGTGTTCGTCAACAACGGCTCGACGGATAATTCGGTCGAAATGGCGATGTCCTATGCCGACCGGTTGCCGGTCCGCGTGGTTCAGGCCTATATCGGCCACGGCCCCCAAGGCACGGTCGGGCATTCCTACACGGTGGGTTTCCGGGCCGCCAAGGGCGACGTGATCCTCGTCTGCGAGTCCGATGACGAGTGCGATCCTGACTGGATGCGCCACATGGTGAAGGCGCTCGAAACCTGCGATTTCGCCGTCCCGGCGCTCGACTATGAAAGGCTCAATCCACCCAGCATGACCTGGGGCAAGGACCGTGGCCTGCAGGGCCGGGCCGAAGGCCTGCCGACGGTTGTCGGCCCGCTCCACCTTCCGTTCGCCGCCTGCAACGCCATCGGCATGACCCGCAACTGCTACAAGCGCGTGGGTGATCCGACCGACTGGATCGGCACGGCTTGGGACGTTGACTATTGCTGGCGTGTGCAGCTGGCCGGCATGAAGCTGACTTATGTGCCGGAAGCGCTGGTGCACTACCGGCTGCGCGACACGGCGGACGGCCGTTTCAAACAGGCCCGCACCTGGGGCCGGGGACATGTCAAGCTACACATCCGGTACGGCATGAAGCCCTGGTGGCGTTACCTGGCGTTCAGCCTGTACCGCCTTGCCCGCGCAGGTTTCTTGCTTGTATTCGGCACGCTGGCTGGCAAACGCCCATACGCTTATTGGGTGTTCGATTGGGGCTTCGCGCGCGGCCAGCTGGAGGCTTTCCCGACACTCCTGAAGGCGCAGCTCAAGCGGGTGCCGCCGGAGAAGAACATCCTGGCCGGTCAGCAGCCGGAAGGTCCGCAAACCTATATCGCCATTCCGGACGCCTGATCTTCAGGCGTCTCCGCCGGAACGCAGATCGAGAACGGATCGCCCGATCTGGCGTGTGTCCGTGACGCCGGTGAGCGCCATCGATACCGAAAATTCACCGTGAAACGCCTTGAGCTGGTTGAGCAATCCCGCCTCACCGGCGCCCGCAAGCGCGTATACCCAGGGCCGTCCCACCATCGCCGCATCGGCGCCCATCGCCATCGCTTTCAGGATATCCTGGCCGGAGCGCACCCCGCCATCGACCAACAACTTCGTCTGATCGGACACCTTGTCCGCGATGCGCGGCAGCATCGAGATCGTGGAGGCAACGCCGTCCAGCTGGCGGCCACCATGGTTCGACACGATGATGCCGTCCGCCCCGCTTTTCACGGCTTCCAACGCATCTTCGGGGCTCAGGATGCCCTTGATCACCAGCGGCCCGTCCCATTGCGAGCGGATCCAGGCGAGGTCCGCCCAGCTGATCGACGGGTCAATCGAGGCATTCGCCCAGGCTGAAAAGTCGGCCGGGGTGGAGGCGTTCTTCACATAAGGGGCAATGTTTCCAAGGATGTGGGGCCTGCCGCCGAGGCCCACCTCAAGCGCCCAGCCGGGGTGAAGGGCATAGGAAATCAGCCCGCGCCGCAGGCGGGCCCAGCTTCCGCCGCCGCCGCTCATCGTGTTGCGGACATCGCGGTAGCGCGTGCCGACGACCGGCAGGTCAACCGTCAGGGCAAGGACGGTTACACCGGATGCCTTGGCCCGCGCGATGAGGTCGGCGCAGGCGCCCCGGTCGCGGATCATGTAAAGCTGGAACCAGAGCGGGCCTGAGCCTGCGGCTGCAGTCTCCTCTACAGAACACACCGAAAGCGTTGAGAGGCAGTAGGGTATGCCGAAGGATCCCGCGACGCGCCGCGCGGCCGCTTCCCCCCGGCGCGCCATCATCCCGGACAGTCCGACCGGCGAAAGCGCCAGCGGCAGCGTTAACTCTGCCCCAAAAAGGGTCGTTGCGGTGGACCGCGCCGAGACATCGCGAAGTATCCGCTGGTGCAGCTCGAGCCGCTCGAAATCACGTACGTTCCGGGCGAGCGTGACCTCTGCATACGCGCCGCCATCGAGGTAATCGAACAGGAAGCGGGGCAGGCGGCGCTCGGCCAACCGGCGGTAGTCAGCAACAGAGGCAGGGGCCAGGGTCAGTGTTGGCATGGTAAAAACTCAGCTGGTAGCCTGTGCGTCTGGAACCAATAGCGCGCTCGGTCCTTTCTTTTCGTTAGCAACTTCAATCCGCAAAGTAACGGATGTGGTGTTTTGTTAACGAATATTCCGGGGACCGATATTCAATTCCGAACCATTTGCAGGTATTGGGGGATATGCACCCGAATTCACCGCAAATGCGGGCAATCCGGGATGGTATTGAACTTGCACGGGTTGAGAAGACAACCCAGGCCATGTCGGCCTCGCAGAGAAACTGGGGAATGGTGAAATGTCCAAACTGAAACGCGTTAGCCTGATGAGTGTTGCCGCCTGCGCCCTGATTGCGCCGGTTGCCTTGGGTCAGGGCAGTGACTTCTTTAGCCGCGACAAGTACGAGTCCGTGCGTGAGCGTGCGCAGCCGGAATTTGATCCGGAACCGATCCGCCTTGGCACATTCGTCGTCCGTTCGATGGGTGAAGCTGGCCTCGTCTCGAATGACAACGTGTTCGCGACGTCCGGCAACGAACAGTCCGATATCGTTGCCCGCGTCGGCGCCGACGTTTCGGGCACGACCGACTGGAGCGTCCATGCCCTCGGCTTCGACGCCTCGGCCTATCGCAACCAGTATCTCGATCTCAGCGATGAATCGACCACCGACCTGACCGCCCGCCTTCGCGGCCGCGTCGACGTCACCCGCGCCTTCTCTGTTGGCGGCGCCGTGTTCGCCGAAGACCGCGCCGAGCCGCGGACCGATTTCGTCAACGCTTTCAGCGCTGATCGCCCGATCCAGTACACCCGTACGGGCGTGCAGGTTGATGCCGACTATCAACGCGACCGCGTCCGCTGGAACAACAGCCTGACGACGAGCGACGAAAACTACGAAGACAGCGAAGCACTCGGCACCGGTCTGAACATCGACCAGGACTACCGCGACCGCACTGTCCTGCAGGGCCGCTCGCGCCTGTCCTACGCCGTCTCGCCGAACCTGGCCGTCTTCGGGCAGGGCACCTTCGGTCAGAGCGAATATGACACGACCCAGATCTTCGGCGGCCTGCCGCGCTCGCGCGACTCCAGCGGCTACACCATCTCCGGCGGTGTCGACTTCGAACTCACGGCGCTGGTGCGCGGTGACATCGCCGTCGGTTATCTGAACGAAGACAAGGACGACGACTTCTTCGCCGACGTCAGCGGCCTTTCGGTTGATGCGCAGATGGAATGGTTCCCGACGCGTCTCACCACGGTCAACTTCAATGCCGGCCGCCGCGTGGTGGATATCGGTGCTTTCGACTCGCCGAGCGCCGTTGAAACACGCTTCGGAGCCGGTGTTGACCACGAACTGCGCCGCAACATTATCCTTTCGGGTTATGCCGGTATATCCAACTACGAGTACGAGGAAATCGACCGCAAGGACGAAAATCTGGAATTCGGTGCCGTGGCGACGTATAAGATGAACAAGCGCCTGCATTGGGAAGTCTTCGCGCGCAACCGCGACCGCGATGTCTCGGGCACTGCCATCTTCGGCGATCCGTCCTATGGGCAGACGCAGTTCGGCATTGGCCTGAAACTCTTCCCGTAACTTTTCCTGCTTTCCGGGAGCCGGCAATCGCGCCGGCTCCCGGTCCTTCATT
>JBBSDJ010000100.1:0-9647 GCA_038249555.1 Caulobacterales bacterium | reverse complement strand
TACGATCTCGGCTACGACTTCATGACGCCGCCTACGGCTTGAGATAGCCGGTTGAGCGTCCAGTCCCGCCTGGACCATATTTGATCCACCACGGCTCGAGCTTCGCCTGTTCCTCAAGGGTGCGGAACAGCGGGTCTTCCAGCACAGCCGCCGAATACTCCGCCGCCGCGCCGCTGAGCGGCAGTCCATAGGTGCGGAACCGCGTGACCACAGGGGTGTAGAACGCATCCGCCGCTGACCAGGCCCCGAACAGGAACGGGCCGCCCGATCCATACTTGGCGCGCAGTCCGGACCACATCGCCTGAAGCCGGGTGATGTCAGCCTCCAGCGCCGGTGTCATGTCCGGGGCAGGGTGGCGGGAGCGAATGTCCATCGAACACAGCTGGCGGATCGTCTGGAATCCCGCGTGCATTTCGCTGGAAACGGCCCGTGCAATGGCGCGCTTCTCGGCCTCCAGCGGCCAGACAGCGCCCGGCGGGGCCCATTCGGCGATGAACTCGGCAATCGCGAGGCTCTCCCAGATTTCGAGACCGTCCCAGATAAGCAGGGGCACTTTGGCCGTCGGGCTGAGCGCTTTCAGCTGCGCGGTTGTCTCGGGGAAATCCAGCGGCACGATGACTTCTTCGACCGGCAAGTTGACTTTTCGGGCCACCAGGAGCGGCCGAATCGACCAACTTGAGTAATTGAGATTGCCGGAAACGAACTGTCTCATGCCGGTTTGCCCTCACCTATGGCCCAACGAGTCTCGTTTATTATCACTTTTCCGAACACGCCGGCCTTGGAGTAGGGGTCTGCGGCGTTGAGTGCCTTGGCGGCGGCCAGGCTCTCGGCTTCGATCAGGAAGACCGATCCGACCATGCGGCCCTCTGGGTCCAACAATGGGCCTGCCATCCGGACGACCGGGCCGAGCCCGCCGGCCCACTCCAGGTGCGCCGGCCGGGCAGCGGCCCGCCTGGCGGCGCCGTCTGTCTCGTTATCCAGGCAATGCAGGCAGAAAAGCGCCAAAACGAACCCTCCTTCGTGTGTTTTGCCCGCTATGCCACAGGGCTTCGGCCGCGCCTATGAAACAGTGAGGCGTACTGACGCGGGGGAATTACCCGGTTTGCGAGTGGACGCTGAATGGTGTATTGATTATTCAATCATCCTGTGTAGGATAATCCTATGAACCCAAGCCCGACAGACGATACCCGCAAGCAGATCCTCATGGCCGCCGTGGAGCGTATCCTCCACTACGGCTATTCGAAGACGACGATGGCGGAGATCGCCCGCGACTGCAACATGTCCGCCGGCAACATCTACCGGTTCTTCGCGTCGAAGCTGGATATCGCCGAAGCCATGGCGCAGAAGTTCAACGAGGAATCCTACCTCACGTTCGCCCAGATTGTTGCCCGCAAGGACACCGCCGCCAACCGGCTGCGCGAACTCTTTCACTATGATCTGGCCCGCACTTACTCGGCGATCGAGGATGAAGCGAAGATTCTCGAAGTCGCCGAAGTGCTCGCCAAGGAACGTCCGATCTACATGAATGACAAGCTCGCCCAGGAGCGGGTTTTCCTCGTCCAGATCATGGATGAAGGCGTCACAGCAGGTGAATTCCGCGCCCTCGCGAACCCAAACGAGACGGCCGAGATGTGGCAGTCCGCCCTGATGAAGTTCCGCTTCCCGCAACTCTTCTCGAAGCTCACCCTGCCGAAACTGCAGCGCGAACTGGACGGCGTGATGGACCTGCTGCTCGCCGGCATTTCGAAGGGCGCGCAGGTTCCCGCACCCTGGGACGGCATCACCCCGTCGACCGGCGAAGTCTGCCCGGTGACGGGTAAACTCCTGCCCGTTTCTGCCCTGAAGGCTGATTAGTGAATAAAAACTATTTTGTTCATTGACCAACGTTCAGGTCGGTGCTAGATAAGGCTTATGGACGGCAGCAGTTGCCCTCCAGCAGTCCAAAGAGCCCCGCCATGACCACCTCTTCCCGCACCGAAGCCCGCCAGTCCCTCGTTTCCTTCCTCGCCGCCGTTCCGGCCGCCCTGCTCACCGTGTGGGCAACCTTCGGCCTCGTTAACTTCGTCGTCTGAACGTGACGCGCCCTGCCGCTGGCCGGCAGCCGCAATACACCCGCTCCCTGCGCACTGCCCCTGACGCGCGTTTGAGGGTTCCTGCCGGGACCTGAGGCTTCCCCAGCCCTTCAGGTCCCGGTTTTTCTTTTCCTGAAACCTGAAACTACGCCTTGGCGCCCTTGTGGCCGCCGCCATAGACCGGGGCGCTGAGCGCCGCCGCCTCGTCCAGTGGCCAGCGCGGCCGCGATCCGGCGTCCAGTCCGTCCGCCTCGCCCGCCAGACCCGCTGCCAGCCGTTCGGCCCCCGCAAGGGCGATCATGGCCGCATTGTCCGTGCAGTGACGAAGGGGAGGGGCGATCAGCTGCGCGCCCTGCGCCGCCGCTGCCGTCTCCAGCGCCGCGCGGATCGCCTTGTTGGCGGCGACGCCGCCGGCGACCACGAACCGCTTGCCGTTCGGGCCCGGATCAAACCCGGCCAGCGCGCGGGCGGACTTCTCGCTGAGCACATCACAGATCGCCGCCTGGAAACTCGCACAGATGTCGGCCTTCGCCGCGTCGGTCTCCGCGCCTTCGGTGACGCGCGCGACGGCTGATTTCAGCCCCGCAAAGCTCATCTCGAGACCCGGCCGGTTCAGCAAGGGCCTCGGAAAGTCATGTGCTTGTCGGTTCCCGCTCGCCGCCAGCCGCTCCACCGCCGGCCCGCCGGGAAAGCCGAGGCCCATTAGTTTCGCGACCTTGTCGAACGCCTCGCCGACGGCATCGTCGATGGTTGAGCCGAGGCGCTTGTACTCGCCCAGCCCGCGCACTTCCAGAAACTGGCAATGCCCGCCCGAGACGAGCAGCAGAAGATACGGGAACGGACATCTCGCCGAGAGGCGAGGGGAGAGGGCGTGGCCCTCCAGATGGTTGACCGGAATGAACGGCACGCCGGCAGCCTGTGCCACCGCCTTGCCGGTCATCAACCCCACCAGCACGCCGCCGATCAAGCCCGGCCCGGCGGTCGCCGCCACGCCGTCCAGCGCGTCATATCCGATGCCCGCCTCGGCCATCGCCTTTGCCACCACGGCGTCCGCCAGCTCTGCATGCGCCCGCGCGGCAATTTCCGGCACCACGCCGAGATACGGCGCATGCTCCTCCAGCTGCGTCCGGATCACGTCCGACAGCAGCGTCGCCCGGCCACCCTCAAGGCGCAGCACAGCGGCGGCGGTCTCGTCGCAGGAGGTTTCGATGCCGAGGATCGTGAGGGCGCGGGTCATGGCGCGCGTATAGCGTTGACTCCGCCGCCATAGAAGCGGCCTTCTGCGCGCAGATAGCCTAGTAAGAAACCTCCCGCGCGCCCGACTAACCTGATCATGAAACCCGCGCCGGATCAGGATCAGCTCTATTTCGAAGCCGCCGAAGCCTTCGGCCCGGCGCTGCAGCGCCTCGCCCGGGCGACCGAGGCGAACGAGGAGCGCCGCCGCGACCTGCTGCAGGACATGCATGTCGCCCTCTGGCGCAGCTTTGCCCGTTTCGATGGCCGCTGCAGCCTGCGCACCTGGGCCTACCGCGTCGCCCACAACACAGCCGCCAGCCATGTCGACCGCGAGCGCCGCGCCCGGCGGGACACGATCGACATCGATGCGGCGAGCGAGCTTGCGGGCGCCGACAGCCTCGCCCGCCAGCTGGAAGAGCGCGACGGCGTGGACCGGCTCAATGCGTGGATCCGCCGCCTGAAGCCGCCGGACCGGCAATTGCTCACGCTCTATCTCGAAGACCTGGGCGCCGACGCCATCGCCGACATCACCGGTCTGACGCCCGGCGCCGTCGCCACCCGCATTTCCCGCCTCAAGACGCAGCTCGCGAAGGATTTCAAGGAGACCCAAAATGTCTGAGCGCGATCCCCTCCAAGCCCTCTGGACCCGTCAGCAACAGGAACCCTTCACCATGACCGCCACCCAACTGCGCCAGCACGCCACCCGCTTCCAGTCAAAAATCCGTACCCGGAACAGGATCGAATACGCTGCCGCCGCGCTGGTGATCGGCGTGTTCGCCTGGATGGTCGTCATCATTCCGGAGCCGATGGTGCGGGCCGGCGCCGGCCTCATCATCCTCGGCACGCTGTATGTCTGCTGGAAACTGCACACGCTGGCGGGCGCGACGGACGCTGGCGGGTTGGACCATGCCGCCAGCCTCGCGGACTTCCACCGCGCCGAACTCCTCCGCCAACGGACGGCCCTCGCCTCCGTCTGGCAATGGTATCTCGCGCCCTTCGTGCCCGGTATGCTGGTCTTCATCGGCGCAGTTGCCTTCACGCCGGAACTGGACGCACCGCTGATCGCCCGCCTCACCCTCTTCGCCACCACCGCCGCCCCGATTGCCGCCGTGTTCGGATTGGTCGCCTGGCTCAATGCGCGGGCGGTGAAGGCGCTGGACAAGGAGATCACGGCGCTGGATGGGGCGGGGTGATTGATCTCTAAAACTCCCTCTCCGCGCCCGCGTGGGCAAGGTGGCTTTGGTGGGCTTTGACTGAAAGAACTCCGCCAAATTTTACCAACTTCCGAAACGAGAAGTGATCCGTGCTGTGCAATCCTGCGCCATCAGACAACGGACTCCAGCTCACGCATGAATCGCCGGAACAACATTCTCGACTTCCGGCGCCGTCACCGGAACGAAAAAGCGCCTAAGCGCCCCAAGCCTCAGAAGCGCAGGATCGGCGGCCTTTATGACCGTTTTGTCGGAACATGGTATTGGCCGCACGGCTTTCGAACGTGGATGCTGATAACCGGATTGGGCCCAATCATCGTGCTCGGCATCGCCTGGTTGTGCGGTTGGCGGTCTGACTGGATCTAGTCCCCATCCATCCGCAACGCCGCCACAAAGGCTTCCTGCGGAATTTCGACCTTGCCGAACTGGCGCATGCGTTTCTTGCCCGCCACCTGCTTGTCCAGCAGCTTGCGTTTGCGCGAGGCGTCGCCGCCATAGCATTTCGCGGTCACGTCCTTGCGCATCGCGCTGATGGTTTCGCGCGCCACGACGCGGCCGCCGATGGCGGCCTGGATCGGGATCTTGAACATCTGCCTCGGGATCAGGTCCTTCAGCCGCTCACACATCTGGCGGCCGCGCCCTTCGGCCCGGTCGCGGTGGACCAGCATGGCGAGCGCGTCCACCGGTTCCTCGTTGACGAGGATCTGCAGCTTCACGAGGTTCTCGGCGCGGTGGCCGATGAGGTTGTAGTCAAAGCTCGCATAGCCGCGCGAGATCGATTTCAGCCGGTCATAGAAGTCGAACACGACCTCGTTCAGCGGCAGTTCGTATTTCACGCAGGCTCGTCCGCCTACGTACGAAAGCTCGGTCTGCACGCCGCGCCGGTCCTGGCAGAGTTTCAGGATCGAGCCGAGATATTCGTCCGGCGTGTAGATCGTTGCCGAAATCCAGGGTTCGCGGATTTCCGAGATGCGCACGACGTCCGGCATGTCGGCTGGATTGTGCAGCTCGATCTCGGAGCCGTCCGTCATCGTCATCTGGTAGACCACGCTCGGCGCGGTCGCGATCAGGTCAAGGTCGAACTCGCGGCTGAGGCGTTCCTGGATGATCTCGAGGTGGAGGAGGCCAAGGAAGCCGCAGCGGAAGCCCATGCCGAGCGCGGCGGAGGTTTCCATTTCCCAGGTGAAGGAGGCATCGTTGAGGCGCAGCTTGCTCATCGCCGCGCGCAGGTCGTCGAAGTCGCCTGCGTCCATCGGGAAGAGCCCGCAGAACACGACCGGCTGCACCTCCTTGTAGCCGGGCAGGGCCTTGTCGGTGGGGCGCTTGTCCTCGGTGATCGTGTCGCCGACGGCGGTGTCGCCGACTTCCTTGATCGAGGCGACGAAGTAGCCGACCTCGCCGGGGCCGAGGGCGTCGGTCTCGGTGAGCTTCGGATTGAAGGTGCCGATCTTGTCGATCTCGTAGACGCCGCCGGTGCGCATCATGCGGATCGATTGCTTCTTCTTCAGCACGCCCTCATGCACGCGCACGATGACGACGACGCCGAGATAGGGGTCGTAATAGGCGTCTACCAGCGCGGCCTTCAGCGGGGCGGTAACCTCGCCGCCCTTCGGCGGGGGCAACTGGGTGACGATTGCTTCCAGCACGTCCGGAATGCCGAAGCCGGTCTTGGCCGAAATCTCCACGGCGTTCGAGGTGTCGAGGCCGATGATCTCCTCGATCTGCTCCTTGACGCGCGCCACATCGGCGGCCGGCAGGTCTACCTTGTTGAGCACGGGCACGATCTCGTGGTTCTGGTCGATCGCCTGGTAGACGTTGGCCAGCGTCTGGGCCTCGACGCCTTGCGAGGCATCCACCACCAGCAGCGAGCCCTCGCAGGCGGCCAGGCACCGGCTCACCTCATAGGCGAAGTCGACATGGCCCGGCGTGTCCATCAGGTTCAGCGTATAGGTCTCGCCGTCATTCGCCTTGTAGCTGAGGCGCACCGTCTGCGCCTTGATGGTGATGCCGCGCTCCTTCTCGATATCCATCGAATCGAGCACCTGTTCGCTCATTTCGCGGTCGGTCAGGCCGCCGCAGGCCTGGATCAGCCGGTCGGCGAGGGTCGATTTGCCATGGTCGATATGGGCAATGATCGAGAAATTGCGGATTTTGTCGCGTGGGGTCATGGGCGGCATATAGCGGGGGAGTCTGGCTGCGGGAAGTAGGCCCGGACTTACACCGGCGCTGGCGCCGCCGGGCGGCGCGTCGTAAAGATGCGGGCGTTGAAGTAAGGAGGACTTTCCATGAGACTTTTGCTGGCCGCTTCGGCCGCCCTGGCGCTCGGCGCCTGCTGCCACACCCCCAAGATCGCCGCGGATGGGGCTGCCCCCGCCGCTGCAGAGGAGACCGCCGTGGAGCCGTCAGACTACCAGCCCCCCGAAATGCCGACCGCCGAAGAGGCCGCCAAGGCCGCTGCCGACGCCCAGGCCGCTGCTGAAGCCGGTGTCGTCTATGCCGGTTATGACAAGAAAGGCGGCGAGATTGCCCTCAAGGTCGGCAATACGCTCCGCATCGAGCTCCAATCGATCCCGACCGCCGGATACGTCTGGCTCCTGGGCGAGACACCCGCCTTCATGTCCCCGGCAGGGGAGGGCGGCCGCCCGACCGATCCCGCCCACCAGGAATTGCCCGGCTTCACCGGCGGCAACCACTATCTCTCGTTCGACTTCACGGCCAACGCCCCCGGCACCGGCAAGTTCAAGCTGCACGAAGGCCGCCCCTGGGAATCCGATGAGCCGCCAACCGACACCTACGAGCTGACCGTCACGGTCACGGAGTAGGCCCCGCCTTGCCCGACACCCAACCCGTTCCTGCAAAGACCGGCATCACCGATGAGGGCTACCTCACCGATTGCTGGTACCTGGCTGCACCGTCCGCCCGGCTGAAGCCCGGCACGCAGGAACGGCTGATGGTGCTGGGTGAGCCGGTCGTCGTCGGCCGTACGCCGGCAGGGGAGGCGTTTGCCCTGCGCGACATCTGCCCGCACCGCCTCGTGCCGCTCTCCGCAGGACGGCAGATCGAGACCAAGGGCGAGTGGACGCTGCAATGCCCGTATCACGGCTGGCGCTTCGGCACCGATGGCGGCTGCCGCCTGATGCCGAGCCTGACCGAGGACAGCGCGTACGACCCCACCAAAGTGAAGGTCCGCCGCTATCCCGTCCACGAGGCGAACGGCGCGGTCTATCTCTACGTCGCGCATGACCCGCGCAGCCTTGCACCGCCCGCCGTGCCGCCGCCGTCCTTTGGTCCGCTCCCGGACAAACCGGGCTTCATCATCGAGGACGTGTTCAACGCCCATATGGACGACGCCGTCGTCGGGCTGATGGACCCCGCCCACGTGCCCTTCGTGCATAACCAGTGGTGGTGGCGCCCGCCGTCCACGGGCCTGAAGCTCAAGGAAAAACCGTTCGGCCCGATCGAGCGCGGCTGGGCGATCGACCGGCATGCGCCTTCGTCAAACTCGAAACTCTACCGCTGGGTCTTCGGCGGCAATGTGCAGACCGAGATCTGTTTCCAGCTGCCGGGCTACCGGTGGGAGATCATCTCGAATGAGACCGCGCGCCTTTTGACGCTGACGTGCCTGACGCCCGAGGCGCCGAAGAAAACCCGCATCACCCAGTTCACCTGGTGGACCGGCGCCCCGCTGCTGCATCTTGCCGTGCCGGTGGCCAAACGCATGGGCGCGAAATTCCTCGCGCAGGACGGCGAGATGGTGGACCTGCAGAACCAGGGCATGGCGCACCAGAAAGCGATGCTCTGGATCGACGATATCGACGTGCAGGCCAAATGGTACCAGCAGCTCAAACGCGAATGGACCGCCGCCCGCACCGAGACCCGCCCCTTCGAAAACCCCATCCAGCCCCGCGTGCTGAAATGGATGAGCTGACGCCGATGCGCCGGGCCTGGCGGCGTCCGGCATGAAGGTGCTGGTTCTCGGCGGCTACGGGTTGATCGGGCTCGAGATTGTCCGCTCCCTGATCGCTTCCGGGCATGACGTTACTGGCCTTGGCCGCTCCGTGCGCAAAGGCGAGGCCGCCGCGCCCGGAGCGCGCTGGCTGGAGGCGGACCTGTCCCGTCTTGCGAACTCATCCGACTGGCGCGCCATCCTTGCCGGCATTGACGTCGTCGTGAACGCCGCGGGCGTCCTTCAGGACGGCCTGTCGGACCGCGTAGGCGCCGTGCAGCGCGACGCGGTCTGCGCCCTTGCTCAAGCAGCGCGCGAAGCCGGTGTTCGCCAACTGGTGCAGATATCCGCACCCGGCACATCCGCAAAATCCAACACAGCCTTCTTTCGTACCAAGCATGAAGGTGACGCTGCAATTCGTGCGAGTGGGCTGAGCTGGGTTATCCTTCGGCCCGGCCTCGTCCTGTCACCGCACTCTTATGGCGGTACGAGTCTTCTGCGCCAGCTGGCGGCATTCCCGCTGGCCCAGCCGGTTATGTTGGCCGATGCGACCGTGCAGACCGTTCATGTCGGGGATGTCGCTGCAGCCGTTGTCTACTGCGTGGAGCAACAGCTCACGCAGGTGGATGCGGATCTGGTTGCGCCTGAAACCGTCAGCCTCGAACAGCTCATCCTCGCATTTCGCCGCTGGCTCGGCTTTCCGCCGCCTGTTGCCGTCATCCGCGTTCCGGCCGTCGTGGGCGGCATGGTTGCGCGTCTGGGAGATCTCGCAGGCTGGCTGGGCTGGCGTCCGGCGCTGCGCACCACCGCCCTCCGTGTACTGAAGACTGGTGTTACTGGCGACGCCGCCGCTTGGCCTGCGCTGACTGGGCAGAGCCCGCGTCCGTTGGCGCAGAGCCTGCAGGACCTGCCATCGACCTTGCAGGAGCGGACCTACGCCCGGATCGCGCTTGTCTATCCCGTCCTGCTTCTGGTGCTTTCCGGTTTCTGGATTGCCTCCGGCATCGTCGGTGCGCTGCAGCTTGATGCGGCTGCCGAAGTACTAGAGCAGATTCATCTCAACCACAGTCATAGCCGCAGGCGCTGAAGTAGTTGGCGCATTCTTCGGGCTCGATGCGGAGGATAGCGTCAGCGATTGCAGCCCAGAGTGCGGTGATTGTTCGCGCGGCAGTTTTCTTTAGG
>JBBSDJ010000099.1:0-9714 GCA_038249555.1 Caulobacterales bacterium | reverse complement strand
GGGCGCAGCTTCTCGATCACCGGGGGGCCGAAGGTGAGGTTCGGGACGAAATGGCCGTCCATCACATCGACGTGGATCATGTCGGCGCCGGCCGCATCAATGGCGCGGATTTCCTCGCCCAGCTTGGCGAAGTCAGCCGACAGGATGGAGGGGGAAATCAGGACCGGAGACATGGGTCCATCCCTAAAAGGGAACAGCCGGCCGCACAAGGCAGCCGGCTGTCCGTTTATGTCAGGCTGAGCCGGATTTACCGGGGGATCAGTTTCCAGCCATCCGCGCCGGCGATGGCGCTGACCGGGGTGCCCGGCTGGATGTACAGGTCTGCGCCCTGGATGATCTCTTTCACTTCGCCATTGTCGAAGCGAACGATGTAGGCGTAGCCGCGCTGGGTGCCGACAGCCTTGCCGGCGGCGTTACCCGCGATGCCGCCCACGACCGCGCCGCCGATGGCGCCGGCCGTCTGGGCCTTGTCGCCGCCGCCGAGTTCGGAGCCTGCGAGACCGCCGAGCACGGCGCCGGTGGCGGTGCCGATCAGCGAGCGGTCCGGCTTGATGGTGACTTCGCGCGCCGAGGTGACGACGCCGGTGTAAACCGTCGAGGCCTGGCCGACCGAGCCGGTGCTCGTGGTGCCGACGCCATAGGAGTTGGCACAGCCGGAAACGGCCAGTGTGAGGGCAGCCAGCGCGCCTGCAATCGCTTTACGCGTGGCCGAGTGTGCAGAAAGCTGCATCATCATTCGAGTTCATCCTTTCGCATTGCATACCTGCGATGGCGCCATATAGCCGCCAGCCGCCTGAATGAGACATGAATTTTCGTATGGAATTGCGTTCACTTTGAGGCTTTGGCCAGCCGGGCGATATAGAAGGCATCACAGTCGCGCGAGGGACCGGGCAGGGTCAGCACGTCGCCCTCGGGCGTGACGCAATCCTCGAAACCGGGGCATTCGGCGGCCGAAACCGGCACGCGGACGAGGCTGCCGCTGGTTAGCGCGGCGTTGACCACATCGCGCCCCTCGGCGGCGATCGGCGAGCAGACGCAATAGACCAGCGTGCCCCCGGGAGCGAGCAGGCGGGTGGCGGCCGCCAGCAGCCGGGCCTGCACGGCGGGGAAGCGGGCAACATCCGCCTCGGTCTTGATCCAGGCGCCTTCCGGGTGGCGGCGCAGCGTGCCGAGGGCGGAGCAGGGGGCGTCGAGCAGGATCTTGTCGAACGGGGCGTCCGGCGTCCAGGTCTCGCCATCGGCGACGATGACGTCCGCCTTGAGGCCAGTGCGGGCGAGGTTTTCGTGCAGCCGGTCAAGGCGCGGGGCCGAACGATCAAGCGCGGTGACGGACGCGCCGGTGGCGGCGAGTTGCAGCGTCTTGCCGCCGGGTGCGGCGCAGAGATCGACCACGCGCTCACCCGGTTTCGCGGCGAGCAGTTTCGCAGGCAGGGCGGCGGCCTGGTCCTGAACCCACCAGGTGCCTTCGGCGAAGCCCGGTATCTCCTCGATGGCGCCGCCGGGCGCCTCGACGGAGCCGGAGGGGAGAAGTGGGCCGCCGATGAGGGCCGAGAGGGCAGCGGGATCGCGGGCGGCGGTCAGGTGAAGGGCAGGCTCGCCGCGCTGGGCATTGGCGAGGACGCGGGCGCCGTCCGTGCCCAGACTATCCGTCAGCCGGGCGCGCAGCCAGACCGGCCAGATGTTCTCGGCGGGCAGGGTCTCGCCAGGCGGCGTGGCTTCCGACACCCGGCGCAGGGCGGCGTTGAGGAAACTGCCGCCGGAGCGCGCGCCCTTGGTCAGACGGGCGGCATCTACCGTCGCATTGACGGCGGCGTGCGGGGCGACCTCGAGGAACCAGACCTGCGCCGCGCCGGCGCGGATCAGCGCGCGGATCTCGATGCCGGTGGCCGCCAGCGGGCGGGACAGGAACGGCTGCACGGTCTCGTCAATCCAGCCGAGATGGCGCAGCGCCGAAGAGGCGATGGCGCGGGCAAAGCCGCGGTCCGAGCCTTCGAGCTCGCCATAGGTTTCCGACAGCTCCATCGCCTCGTCGAGCGTGCGGCGCTTGTCGAGCGTCAGGTGCAGGAGTTCAGCGGCGGCGAGCCGGGATTCGGCGCCGCTCACGCCGGGTGGCCGGTGCGGATCAACCCCATGGGCCAGCCGTGCGGCGGGGTGCCATGTCCGGGGCGCGGGACGCGGTCACGCCCATCTCGCCGGCCATGCGGCGCAGGGCTTCGACGCGGTTGGCGGTGGAGGGGTGGGTCGAGAAAAAATTGTCCGGACCGCGACCGTTCAGCGGGTTCGAGATGTACATGTGCGCCATCGCCGGCGAGCGCTCCGCATACGGATTTATTTGGGCGCGGGCGCCGCGCTCGATCTTCTCCAGCGCCGAGGCAAGCCAGAGCGGATTGCCGCAGATTTCGGCGCCGCGCGCATCGGCGACGTATTCGCGCGAGCGGCTGATCGCCATCTGCACGAGGCCGGCGGCGAGCGGGGCCAGGATCATGATGGCGAGGCCCATGATCGGATTGGAGCGGCCTTCGGAATCGCGCGGGCCGAAGAACATGGCAAAGTTCGCCAGCATTCCGATGGCGCCGGCGAGCGTCGCGGTGACAGTCATTGTCAGCGTATCGCGATGTTCGACGTGGGCGAGTTCATGCGCCATGACGCCGGCGACTTCCTCGCGCGTCAGCGCGCTGAGCAGGCCCGTGGTGGCGGCGACGGCGGCATTGTTGGGGTCGCGGCCGGTGGCGAAGGCGTTCGGCTGCGGCGTGTCGATGATGTAAACCTTCGGCTGCGGCAGGCCGGCGCGGTCAGCGAGTTTCGCGACATCGTCGCGGAAGGCGCGCAGCATCGGGTTGCGGGTATCCGCAGGCACTTCCTGCGCGCCCTGCATCCTGAGCACGATCTTGTCGGAGTTCCACCAGGCGAACACGTTCATGCCTGCGGCCACGGCGAAGGCGATCAGCATGCCGGCGGCCCCTCCGATGAGGTATCCGATGCCCACGAACAGGGCGGTCAGCATGGCCAGAAGGACGAAGGTTTTGGCGGTGCCCATGGGGCGGTAGACTCCATTCGGTTGCGGCGTTGTAGCATGCCGGGCGGACATTGCCTCCGGCGAAGCCTATATGGGAAACAGTAAATGCAACGGGAAGAGCCCCATGACCGATAACGCTTCTGTGATCTCAGAGGAAGAAGCCGCCCGGCGCGCGGCGCTGCCGGAAGCGGCGCGGCGGGCGCTGGAAGAGGCCGATGCGCGCCAGGCGGCGGACGCGGCGCTTCCGAAGGACGAAAGCGGCGGCCCGAAAGGCATCGAGCCCACACGCTATGGCGACTGGGAACGCAAGGGAATTGCCTACGATTTCTGAGGGCGGCTAGGGCCGGAAAGCCGTGATGCCGCCAGATCTTAGCCTTCGTACTAGTTCGCGGCGCTCAGCGTGTCCGGGTCATAGACCGGCGGCTCGGTGCCCCAGTCGATCATGATCACCTTGTCCGGCACATCCGCCAGAACACGGAACGTCCTGCCACCGGCCTCGGATGGCCCCAGCGGGCCACAGGGCAGGCTGGGCTCTTCCGCCTCACCGCTGATGAACTTGCTGTAGGCCAAGGCCGCCTCGCCGGTCGGCATCAGCACGTGATCATCATGCGAGCCAGGCTCGATCTCGCACGATTCGGAACCGGGTGAAGCCGCGCGCACGGCGTCGATGACCGCGCCGATGGGCGCATCGGCCGGCTTGGCAAAGAACTGGATCACCGGCGTGCGCATCACGGTGCCATCCGCGCCGGTCTCCTCGCGCTGGAAACCGGGCAGGGTTTCGTCGGCGACAAGGCGAAGGGTGGGGCAGGTATAGCTCCAGATCGAGATGCCGGACGATACGACCTCGCCCCAGGTACAGGTCGCGCCGTGCATCTCAGCGATGCTTTCTCGCGGCGCAGGCACTTCGGCAGCGGGGACCGAAATGGCCTCGGGGACGGGCGGTGCCTCGCTTTCCGGCGGGGTGGGCGCGGGGGGCGAACAGGCCGCGAGCAGGATAACGGCTATGGCAGCCTGGCTATAACGCAACATCTGGTTCTCCCCGGTTCAGGTGCTTCGGCCTCGCACCGCATTGCCCTCAACCGTGCCGTCGCCTTCCGGCGAATTCAAGGCGTGCGTAAATCCTTGGGCGCGAAAGCAGACTAACGGTCAAACCGCCTTGTGCGCGATCAGGCTTTTGGCGCCCGAGATGATGGCCTCTTCGGCGGTGCGGGGCTGCCAGCCGAGGACGCGTTTGGCTTTCTCGTTCGAGACATTGCGCTCGCGGTTCAGTTCCGGGATCACCTGCTTCACGGCGGGGTTGATGTTCGCCATCAGTTTCAGAACCCAGCCGGGCAGTTCGCCTTTCGGCAGCTTCTTTTCGTAGGCGGCGGGTATCTGGCCGCGCAGGGTATGGGCGACCTCCGAGAACCACATGAACTTGTCGGCGACGAGGAAGCGCTCGCCGGCGGCGGCGGGATTGGTCATCGCGAGCACATGCGCCGAGGCTACATCGCGCACGTCGACGATGCCGAAGCCGACGCGGGGCGTGCCGGGCAGCTTGCCGGAGAGCAGCTGGGTGAGGATTTCGACCGAAGCGGAGAAGTCGCCGCTCATCACCGGGCCCAGCACGGCGGCGGGGTTGATGGTGGTCAGCTCGAGCCCCTTGCCGTCGCCGTTCACATATTCCCAGGCGGCGCGCTCGGCGATCGTCTTGGAGCGGGTGTAAGCCGTGTTGTCAGCGAGGTTGCCGGAGTTGGACCAGTGTTCTTCGGTCAGCAGTTTCGGGCGCGCGTCGCCCCAGCCATAGGCGACGGCCGCCATCGAGGAGGTCATCACGACACGCTTCACGCCGGCTTTCTTGGCTGCCGTCAGCACACGGATCGCCCCGTCGCGGGCGGGCGCGATCAGCTCGTCATGGTCCTTGGGCAGGTTGGTCGGAATCGGGGAGGCGATATGCTGGACATAGTCCATGCCCTGGCAGGCCTCGGTCCAGCCGGCGTCGGAGGAGAGGTCTGCGGCGCGGATGGCGATGCGGATGTTCTTGCCCGCGTAAGCGCTCAGCGTCTTGTTGAGCGCGTTGGCCTTGTAGGCAGACCGCGCCGTTCCGGTGACCTCATGGCCCGCCTCGACCAGCTGGTGTATGACATGCCCGGCGATGAAGCCGGTCGCACCGGTGACGAGAACTTTGGCCATTTTGCCCTCCCAGGGATTTCGTGAACACTAAGCGTATTGTTTCGTATTCCAAGAGGAATCCGTCTCTCTTGCCGCCGCTGGTTCCCGCCTTCGCGGGGATGAGCCGAGTTTCAAAACAGCTTCGGCGGCTCAACCGGTTTCTTCTGGTTCATCACGTGCTCGCGCCAGGTGATGTAGAGCGTCGAGACCACGATGATGCCGGCGCCGGCCCAGACGAAGGGGCCGGGCAGGGCGCGGATCATGAACCAGTCCGCCGTCGCCCCCATCGGCAGGCGCAGATAGTCCATCGGCGACAGGAACGAGGCATCGCCCACCGACATGCCCTTGATGAAACAGAATTGCGCGACGACCCCGAAGAAGGCCATCGCGGCGATGAGGCCCCATTCGGCGAGGCTTGGGCTTGCCCAGACCGCGAGCGCGGCCGGCAGGATGAAGATTGAGGAGAGCAGGTTCGCCCAGATCAGCAGGGCCAGCGGCGAGTGCACACCGGTCAGCGATTTCACCAGCACGATGGTGAAGGCAAAGCAGAGCGAGGAGAGGATCGCGAACAGGCTGCCGATATTGAAGTGCGTGCCGCCGTCGCTGCCGAGCAGGGCCGGGACGGCGGTCATCACCAACACGCCGATGAAGCCCGCGATGACCGCGCTGGTGCGGTGCACGCCGACTTTCTCGTGCAGCAGGAAGACCGCCAGCAGTGTGACGAACAGCGGCCGCGTGAAACTCAGCGCGTTGAACTCAGCCAGCGGCAGTTCGAAGACCGGCCAGATCGCGATCAGGCCGAATACGAAGCCGGCCGAGCCAATCAGGCTGCGCGTGACGAGGGCCCCGAAGCGGGCGGTGTGCAGCTTGACCATGCCGAGGAAGATGAAAGGCGAGGCAAACAGGAAGGCGAGGAAGCTGCGCCAGAAGGCCAGGAAGACGGGGTGGATGTCGGCGGTGATTTCCTTGGCGAGCGCGAGATGCAGCGTGTAGCCCGCGCCGGAGACGATCATCCAGAGCGCGCCCTGAAGATTGCCCGACAGCGGTGTGCGCTTTATTGAAGGGGAGGGATCACTGCTCATGCCGGACTTTTCACCCGAGGATATCAACGAGATCGACCGGCTGTGGCGCAGCCAGGCCTGGGACCACATGTGGACCGGGTGGGCAGCGGCCGGCGAGCGGCCGGGGACGGTCTGGATCTTCCGTACACTGACGCATTGGCGGCGCTTTCCCCTGACCCGGACAGAGACAGGCTACGCCCTCAGCGACGACCGGGGCAACCTCTTTCGGGAAGCGGCGACCCTGGAAGACCTGCTGAAGGCGGTTGAGGCGGTGCCGCAACTGCCGGACGCGCCGCCCTAGGACTGCGCCGCGGCCTGCGCAAGGCGAAGCTGCTCGGCCTGTTCCGGCGTGATGCCGAGCGCGTCGAGCACCGGGCTGCTTGCCGTCTCGTCCCAGCTGTGGCGCGGGCCAACCGTGATGCCGCCATCGACGAGGAATTCCCCGCCGGTGATGAAGCCGGCGGCGTCCGAGGCGAGGAAGGCCGCCATTTCGGCAATGTCGGTGCCTTTGCCGGTGCGCCCGGCGGGCTGGATCTTGCCGCCGCCTTGCGCCAGCATCTCGGCCATCTGGTCAGCCTGCTCGCGCGACAGGCCGAGCGAGGCACCGAAGATCGAGGTGGCGATAAAGCCCGGCAGGATCGCGTTGACGCGGATCTTGTATTTGGAGAGCTCGGCGGCCGCGAGTTTCGAGAAGTGCGCGACGCCTTTCTTGGCGACCGAATAGGTGATCGGGGCATAGCCGGCGGAGACCGCGCTGATCGAGGACGTGTTGATGATCGATCCGCCCTTGGCCTTCATGTGCGGAATGGCAAACTTGGTGCCGGCGAAGACCTGCTTGAGGAGGAGGTTCATCGTCTGGTCGTAGCCGTCGAGGTCGAGTTCCTCGACCGAGGTGGGCGTGCCGCCATGGCCGGCATTGTTCCAGACGATATCGAGCGAGCCGAAGGCCTTGGGCGCGGCGTCCATGATCGACTGAAGCTCGGCCATGTTGGTCACGTCGCAGTGCACGAAGCGGACCTTGTCCTTGCCGAAGCGCGTCTCGAGAGCGCGGCCCTTCTCGTCCTGGATGTCGCCCGCAATGACCTTTGCGCCCGCGGCGACGAAAACCTCGACGCCCGCCAGCCCGATGCCGCTCGCGGCGCCCGTGATGACGGCAACCTTGCCCTTGAGATCTGCCATGTCTTCCTCCCGTTTTGCCGCGACATGCGCTGGCCTTCCGCGAGGGGCGTCAAGGGCTGACCTAGGACGCGGCCTCAAGTCCGCGTTGCGTGTCGATCCACTCGGGGTCAATCGACAGGCGTTTGGCGATTTTGTCTGCTGAACTGATCAGCCGCCAGAAAGGGGTGACATCCGAGACCGGCCTGCCCGCCGCAATTTCCTTCAACGCTGTCTCGGCAAGCATGCGCACAAAGATCGCGGTCGAAACCGGACAGGTTGCGTCACACTTCCGGCGGCGCGCGATTTCGCGGCGCATCGCGATCAGGCTGCGGGTCTCGCCGGGCGGAATACGCCGGATATAGTCTTCGATGATCTCGGGCGTGGCGACGAACATCAGGCTTCCGGCGGGGATGCCTGACAAATCGAACTCAAGCCGTACCGTCTTGGGCTCTTTCTTGCGCGCAGGCTTCTTCGGGTGAGTGCTTTTCGACATGCCCGAACTTTGCACCGGGCGGACAAAATCAAAAACAGGGCAAAATTTTCTTCGCTCTTTCCGGGTTTTAGACCCTGGTGCCCGGCATCACTTCTTCTTCAAACCGAACCGCGAGATGAAAATCCCGTCCAGAACCCGCTTCGGCAGGCGGGTGGCGATGGTGAAGTTGGTCAGCTTGTCCGGCACCGGCGCGTAACGCGCCTTTGGTTTGCGGGCCGACAGGGCCGTCTCGATCACGGCGGCGATCTTTTCCGGCGGCAGGCCGGTCTGCCCGCCCCTGAACATCGCCTGCTCGAATTTTTTCAGGGACGGACCCCAGTCACTGGCGGCGTAGGGGCCTTCGGCATTGTCTTTCTCGGCCTTGTCCCAGATCGGTGTGTGCACCGCGCCCGGGCCGACGGCGATGGCATCGATGCCGTAGATCGCGAGTTCCCGGCGCAGTGTGTCGGTCATCGCCTCGTTGGCATGCTTGGTGGCGGTGTATGCGCCGAGGAAAGGCGAGGCGATCCGCCCGCCGACCGACGTGATCGTGACGATCCGGCCCGGCGGGCCCTCGCGGGCGGGGTCCGAGCCGAGCAGCGGCAGCATAGCCTGCGTGACGCGCAGCATGCCGAACACGTTGACCGCGAAGTGCGCCTCGAAATCCTTCAGCGGCTGGATGCCGAGCGGCCCCATCTTGGCGATGCCGGCATTGTTGACGAGGCCGGTCAGGCGCCGCTTGCCGAGCGCCGCGGCGATGACCGGGACGGCGGCCTCAACCTGCTCGGCCTTGGCCACATCCAGCTTGATCGGCCTGAGATCGCCGGAAGAGCCTTCCCTGAGGTGCATGCCATCCGAATCGGAGCGCACGCCGGCGAACACGGTCCACCCTTGTGCGGCAAGATGGCGGGCGGCGGCATAGCCGATCCCAGTAGAGGCGCCGGTGATGAGAACAGTGCGCGCGAAGGCAGGGGCAGTTAGTTCGGTCATGGTCCCCTATACGCACTACCGCGCCTTTAGGTTTCAGTTTTTTTCCCGCCGCCCTCGATCACCGTGAGGCGAGGCTTTGCCTTGCGCAGCGCGGTGACGTTTCCGGAGCCTGCGAGGCCGGCAACCGGTACAAGGGACGGGCGGGATTTTGGAGGAGGCGGGGCTTCGGCCGGCGGCGCCGGGGTCTCGGCCTGGCGCTCGGGCGGGGCCGGCAGGCGGCGCTTCTGGCCCATCGGCTTCTTCGCCCCGAAGCCCTTGGCCTCTTTGCCGCGCGCCTTCTTGTCGATCTGCTTGAGTTTCAGCTGCTGCAGACCGGACAGGGCCTCGCCGTCAGCGCCCTTCATCGGGTCGGAGAAGGCGGAGCCGTACTTTTCGATCCGTCCCTCGACTTCTTCGAGGAAAGCGACTTCCCAATCGGTCAGCGGCGGGCCGAGGCCCTGCGCCGCAAGATCGGCCGCCCGGCGCAGCTTTCGCAGCGCGGCGCGTTTCTTGCGCTCGTCAACCTCCCTGGGCATGGCGCATACCTAAGGCGATTTGGGCGGCGCGCGCAATCTCAGGCTTCGCCGAGGGCGATCAGGTAGGTTTCGAGGATCATTTCCTGTTCGTCGCGCTCGGCTTTCTCGATCTTCCGTAGGCGGATCACTGCACGCAGCGCCTTGGTGTCGAAGCCGATGGCTTTCGCCTCGCCGTAGACTTCCTTGATCTGCTCGGCGACCTCTTTCTTCTCCTCTTCCAGACGCTCGATCTTGGCGACGGTCTGGCGAAGTTTTTCCCGGGTGGTTTCGTCGATCTTGGTGATCTCGGCATTGTCGGCCATGGCGGGTCCTTTCCGGGGTTTTCAGGCGAAGGCGAGGCTCTTAGCGGGT
>JBBSDJ010000098.1:0-10239 GCA_038249555.1 Caulobacterales bacterium | reverse complement strand
GCGGGTGTGGATGTAGAAGTTGAGGGCGGCGAACTGGCCGGAGCTGCCGATCAGGGCGGCGCCGGCGCCGGGCTCTCCGGCGGCGATGGCGAGGATGCCGAGGCCGATGGACACGAGGGCCGGGCGCATGGCGACTGACGCGGCGCGCATGCGCGCAACCGTATGGCCGCAGGCGATATGGCAGGTTTCGTGGCCGATGACGCCTTTGATCTGGGCGGCATTCTCGGCCTCGATGATCAGCCCGGTATGCAGGTGGATACGCTGCCCGTTGGCCACGAACGCGTTCAGCGATGCATCATTGATGATGTAGAGTTCGACATCCGCCGGCACGAGGCCGGCGACTTCGAGGATGGGGTCTGTCCATTCGCGCAGTGTTTCTTCGATTTCGGCGTCGCGGATCAGGCCTTGCGCGGATGCGCCGAGCGCGAGCATCGCCGAAACGGCGACAGCGGCAGCAGCCCGGAACAGTTTTGCGGCCATCCAGAAAGTCTCCAATGAACAGTGTAGAGTCTAGAACCTAAAACCGGCGAAAGCGAGGCTCCGGGGCACCGGTTACTTCATTGTCAGGTTTCGCCTGACGCGAATGTGAACGTCAGCGCAGGGTCAAGACTGACGCCGACTTCGGTGCCCCGGGGCGGGGCTGATGCAGGCGCGGCGAGGGCATTGAGCTCAAGGCCATGACCATCGAGCGTTAACCGGACCAGCGGACCCATCAAGCGCCGGCTGGTAACCGTGAAGCGCGTTTGCGAGGCGGGATCGAGCCGCACGCCTTCCGGGCGAAACCCGATCGACTCGCCGGTTTGTGGCAGCACCGCCTGCCAGGACGCCGGCAGGCCCGCGCGGGGAAAGACATTGACGGCGCCGAGCGCGCGGGCTGCGGCGAGGCTGGTGGGACGCCGGTATACGTCTTCCGCCGTGCCGGACTGAAGGAGGCGGCCGCCGGAGAGAATGGCAATCTGGTCGGCGCTCTCGAGCGCCTCGGCCGGATCGTGCGTCACCATCAGCGCAGGGATGCCAGCTGCACGGACGGCCGCCAGCGCGGCCTCCCGCACGCTGCCGCTGAGCGCGGGATCGAGACCCGAGAAGGGCTCGTCCATCAGGATGGCTGCGGGCTCAGGCGCGAGGGCACGCGCAATGGCCACGCGCTGCTGTTCGCCGCCGGAGAGTTCATGCGGATAGGCGCCGGCGCGGTCCGCGAGGCCGAGGAGGCCGATCCAGCGATCCACCGTTGCGGCGGCTTGATCGCGCGGCAGATGTTTCAGGCCGAAGCCGACATTGCGCGCCGCGGTGAGATGCGGAAACAGCGCAAAGTCCTGGAAGATGAGTCCGATGCGGCGTTGTTCCGGCGGGATGGTTCGTCCGGGTGCGGACAGGATGCGGGCGCCTAGGCGCACTTCGCCGGCATCGACCGGCTCAAGCCCCGCGAGGAGCCGCAGCAAGGTGGACTTGCCTGCGCCGGAGCCTCCGAGCAGGGCGGTGATCTCGCCCGGCGCCAGTGACAACGAGACATCGTCGACGATGGCGCGGGCCCCGTAGCGGCGGGTGACCGAGTGGGCTTCGAGGCGTTCGGTCATGCGGCGCCTCCCGGGCGGGCGCGGGATATTTGCCAGGAAAGAAGGATGACCGGCAGCAAGCCGGCCAGCGTGATCAGCAGGGCTGGCAGTGCGGCTGAAGCCAGGCGCTCATCGCTGGCATAGGCATAGGCGCGCACGGAGAGCGTGTCCCAATTGAAGGGGCGAAGCATCAGGGTGGCGGGCAGCTCCTTGAGGGCTTCCACGAACAGGACGAGCGCGGCGGCCGCAGCGCCGGACATGGCCACCGGCAGGTCCACAGCGAACGTGCGGCGGAAGGGCGATGCGCCGAGGCTCTGCGCGGCCTGCCCGATGGAGACGGGCGCGCGTGCCAGGGCGGCGGCCATCGGCTCGGTTCCCGCCGCCGTGAAGCGCACGGCATACACCCAGGCGAGGGCGGCGAGCGCCGTGATGCCGGACAGGGTGACGGGCAGCGCGGCGATGACGGCCAGGGCGCCAAGGGCGAGTACGGCGCCCGGAATTGCATATCCCGAAGACGCAGCGATGCGGGCAAATGTGGCGAGTGGCCCCCTGGCGCGGATCGACAAGGCAATGATCAGCGCAAGGATGAAGGCAAGCGTCGCACCAGCGCTGGCCAGAAGGACAGAGTTACCCAGCGCGTCCCATACCCGCGTGCTACGCGCGCCGGCTTCCAGGCTGCGCCAGACGAGGCGGCCTACGGGCAAGGCAAAAGCCAGCGCGAAAAGGCTGGCGCAGAATGTCGTGGCGCCGATTGCGGCCGGGCCGGACAGCGTCGCGCGCGGTATCTGGCGCCAGCGGATCGAGCTCTGCTGCGTGCCGGCGCGCCCCCGCAAGTGGCGCTCGACAATCACGAAGGTGAGGATGAGGGCGAGCAGGACGAAGGCGAGGCGCGCGGCGGCGGCGGGTTCGCCGAAACTTTTCCAGGCGCGGACGATTCCATAGGTCAGCGTCGGCACGCCCAGGAACTCCGCCGCCCCGTAATCTGCGGCAGCTTCCATCAGGGCGAGCGCCAGCCCGGCGGCGATGGCAGGCCGGGCCGCTGGCAAGGCGACCGACCAGAAGGTGCGGCCCGCGCTGGCGCCGAGGCTTCTTGCCGCCTCCATCGTGCAGACAGACTGCGAGATGAACGCTGCGCGTGCGGTTAGATACACATAAGGGTAGAGGGTGCAGGCGAGCACGAAAGACAGGCCCGGCAGGGAGCTGATGTCGGGGAACCAGTAGTCACGCGCAGACCAGCCTGTAGCGTCTCGCAGCGCAGACTGCAGCGGCCCGCCGACACCTGCGAGATCGCTCCAGGCATAGGCAAGCACATAGCCGGGCGCCGCAAGTGGCAGCACGAGCAGCCATTCGAACAGGCCCCGGCCCGGAAAGCGGAACATGGTGACCAGCCAGGCGGCAGGCACAGCCATCAGCAGGCAGAGGATCGCTGTCAGCGTGAGGACTGACAGCGTCCCGGTCAGGTAGCGCAGCAGGAGCGTATCACGGATGTGATCCCATGCTGCGCCTCCGCCCTCGGCGAGGCCGGTGACGAGGACGATGGCAACCGGCAGGGCAATGACGAGCCCGGCCATCAGGACCGGGATCTGGCGAAGCGCCGGCGCTGAGAGGGCTGGCGTCTTCAGTTCCATCCTGCGCGGTCAAAGATCGCCTGGGCTTCTGCCTGGTTGGGTCCAAGTTCGGTGAGCGGGAAGTCGCTCTGCTTGAAGCCGGGCAGGATTTCGAGACCTTCCGGGTTCGGAGCACCTGCCACGATGGGATATTCCTTCGTCTCCGACGTCAGCATCGTCTGGCCTTCGGGGGTTGCCAGGTATTCAATGAACCTGACCGCCAGCTCAGGCGAGCGGGACGTGGAGGAGACAGCCGCACCGGTGATGTTGATGTGCGTGCCGTTTTCATTCTGGTCCGGGAAGGAGACCGATGTCTTGGCCGCGGTCATTCGTTCTTCTGTGGTGCCGGTGGCAAGGCGCACCCAGTAGTAGTGGTTGACGATCGCGGCGGCGCACTGGCCAGCCGCGACGGCTTCGATCTGGGCTGTATCGCCGCCTTCCGGCGGCCGGGCGAAATTGCTGGCAACCCCCTTGGCCCAGGCCTCGGCGGCTTCGCTGCCATTGCGGCTGATGAATTCGCCGAGCAGGGACAGGTTATAGATGTTGGTGCTGGAGCGGACGCAAAGCTCACCCTTCAGGCGGTCCTCGGCGAGGTCGGCATAGGTGTCGACCTCTTCGGGGGGCAACAGCTGGGGATCGTAAACGATGACCCGCGCGCGTTTGGCGAGGCCGAACCAGTGGCCGTCCTTCTCGCGCAGCTGTGCCGGAATGGCTGCCTCGAGCGCATCCGAGCGTACAGCTTGGGTAAATCCTTCGGACTGGAAGCGGTAGAGTGCGCCGGCATCGGCCACGATGATCACGTCTGCCGGGCTCGCTTCGCCTTCGGCCTTCATCGTTTCCAGAAGTTCCGGCGCGCCGGCTTCGCGCACGTTAACCTTGATGCCGGTGTCTGCTTCGAACTTGGCGTAGAGCGCCTTGTCCGAATCATAGTGGCGGGCGGAGTAGATATTCAGCACCTGGCCTTCCGCCGACGCAGTAGCGGCGGGGGGCGCGGCAGCTTCTGGCGCCGGGATCTGCTGGACAGGTTGGCCGCAGGCGGCGAGCAGGGCCATTGAGGTTGCCGCAAGGGAAAGTCTGAACATGAGAGGATCCTTGTAAGCTTTTCACCATCCCAACCACAGTTGCATGCAAATAGGAACCAATCGCAGCTGCGACTGTTGTGACCGTGTTCTGGAACTCTAGCCCGGTTCTTGCATTGCGGGCTCGCCTGGCAGGCGAGCCGCAGTCGCAAAAATATGTTGCAGGTGCGAAATCGTTTCTGTTTGGACGTATTGTCTGTTAACTTGTTGGTAACTGATGGAGGGGCGCGATGACGGACTTCGTTCTGGATGTCGAACTGAACAGCGAGGACGAGGATGTCCGTCTGTCAGCGGCGATCGATTCCTTTGTCAGCATGCATGACTCCGGCTTTCGCGGCGATGCGTTCGACCTCGACCTGATGGTGCGTACCGTCCTTGGTCCCGGCGGCGAGCGGCTGAAGCAGATCGTTTTCCAGCAGCATGACCTTGCCCACGCCTTCAACTCCTTCTGGGCCGCCTTTCGCGGCCTGAACTGAGGCTGACGCGCGCCGTTGAATGTCGCCCGCCGGGCTTCTAAACCCGGCCAAAGGCATTTCAGGAATGGCATTTTTCTCATCCCGTCCACGCATCGCCGTCATCGGCGCAGGCATCATCGGCCTGTCGGCGGCGTATGAACTCGCCGTTCGGCGCGGCGCGCGCGTGACGATCTATGATGTGCGGCCACCCGGGCGGGGCGCGAGCTGGGCGGCGGCGGGGATGCTGGCGCCGGCGTTCGAGGCGGCAGCGGAGCCCGGCGTGCATCCGCGATTGTTTGAACTTTGCCTGGCGAGCGCGGCGCTGTGGCCGGAGTTTGCGGGCGAGCTTGCGGCGCGTACCGGTGTCGATGTGGGGTTTGACCGGACGCCGTCGCTGGCGGCGGCGCTGGACGAGGGCGAAGCGGAGCGGCTGCGCCGGATCGCTGGGGTCCTGTCGGCGGCTGGCGTCGAGCACACGGCGCTCGCGGCGGCGGAGATTCTCGCCATGGAGCCGGCGCTCAATCCGGCGGTCCTTGGCGGGCTGGAGCTGGCGAGCGATTTCCGGGTGCACAACCGGCAGACGGTAACTGCCTTGCTGGCAGCGCTGCGGGCGAGTCCGAACGTGGTGTTCGTCGAGGGGGCGGCGCCGCTGAAGTCGGCCGGCGGGAAGCTCACGCTTGAGGGGCATGACGCGGTTCTGGTGGCGGCGGGCTGGGAGACGGCGGTCATCAAGGTGGAGGAACACGGCGCGCTGTTCAGCCTCGTGAACTGGGATACGGCGCTGGACGATATCGACTGCCACGGCGGTCAGATGCTGTCGGTGGTGGCGGGCGAGGGCGCGCCGAAGCGCGTGGTCCGGGCGGGGCATGTATATCTGGTGCCGCGCGGCGGGCAGGTGGTGATCGGGGCCACCGTCGAGCCGGACCGGGTGTTGGATGCGCCGGAGGCCGAAGTGATCGAAGAGCTGCGCCTTGAAGGGGTGCGGCTGTGTCCGGGACTTGCGGATGCGCCGGTCGCGGAAAGCTGGGCGGGCGTGCGGCCCGGCACACCGGATCAGGCGCCGTTCATCGGCGAGACGATCACGCCGGGCCTGTTCGTGGCGGCGGGACATTACCGCAACGGAATTCTGCTGGCACCAATCACAGCGCGCGTTATGGCCGACCTCATTCTTGATGGTAAACGCAGCGATCTGGTCGAGGCATTTTCGCCCCGGAGGCAGTTCGTTGGATCTGGTAAACTATCCTCCGCCCACTGATGCTTTGGAGCGAACACATGAACCTTGTATTTCACAATCCCAACTCTGTTACAGCCCCGCTCGGGCGATACACTCATGCCGTCGAGGTGCCGGCGGGCCAGCGCATGGTGTTCCTGTCCGGGCAGGTGCCGGTCGCGTTGGACGGGACGGTTGCCGACACATTGGCCGGGCAGGCGGACCAAGTTTACGCCAACATCACGGCAATTCTCGCGTCGCTGGGCGCTTTGCCGTCCAGCATCGTTAAGCTGACCACTTTCCTGACTGAAGACGATGATGGCACCGACTGCGTGCGCCAGGCGCGCGCAAAGTATCTCGGTGAGCATCGGCCCGCCTCGACCGCCGTGTTCGTCTCCCGGCTGGTCGACCCATCGTGGAAGATCGAGATCGACGCCGTCGCGCTACTGCCGTGACGCCGCCTCGGGGGGGGGGGCAGGCCGCGACGCCCTGACGCTGGACGAGCGGGGAGGGCCGCCTTAAGTCTCGGCGCCAAAGGGAGTTACGGGCATGCATGTGATCCAGCCGATGACCGAGGACCAGGCCGCCATCCGCGATGCGGTGGCGAAGACGCTGGAGCCGTTCGATGACGCCTATTGGCTGAAGACGGACGAGACGGGCGAGTGGCCGGAAGAGTTCTGCCAGGCGATGGCGAAGGGCGGCTGGCTCGGGATTGCGTTCCCGGAAGAATATGGCGGCGCGGGACTCGGCCTGACCGAAGCGGCGCTGATGATGCAGACAGTGACGCGCACGGGTGCGGGCTATTCCGGCGCCTCGGCGATCCACCTCAACATTTTCGGTCCGAAGCCGCTGGAGAAGTTCGGCAACGAGGACCTGAAGCGCGAGAACCTGCCGAAGATCATCTCCGGGCAGGAGAAGATGTGTTTCGCCGTGACCGAGCCGAACTCCGGCCTCGATACGTCGAGCCTTGAGACGAAAGCCGAGCGCACCAACAAGGGTTACGTGATCCACGGCCGCAAGATATGGACGACAGGTGCTCAGCGTGCGGACAAGATCCTGATCATCGCGCGCACCACGCCTAAGGACCAATGCGCCAAGCCGCACCTCGGCCTGTCGCTTTTCTACACCGATCTCGACCGCAAGAAGATCGAAGCCAACCCGATCCCGAAAATGGGCCGCAAGGCAGTCGAATGCAACACGCTGTTCATCGACGGGCTGGAAGTGCCGAAAGAGCATCTGATCGGCGAAGAAGGCGCGGGCTTCAAATACCTGCTGCAAGGGTTGAACCCGGAACGCGTGCTGTTTGCGGTCGAGTCTGTCGGCCTCGGGTTTTCGGCGCTTGAGCGCGCGGCGCGTTACGCGAACGAACGTGTCGTGTTCGGCCGTCCCATCGGCCAGAACCAGGGCATCCAGCATCCGCTGGCTCGTTCGTGGGCGGAGCTTTCGGCGGCGGAGCTGCTTGCGTACAAGGCGGCCGCATTGTTCGATGCCGGAAAGGACTGCGGCGCAGAGGCCAACGCCGCGAAATATCTCGGCACGGAAGCGGGTTTCACCGCGTGCGAGACGGCTGTGCTGACGCATGGCGGCATGGGTTACGCGCGCGAATATCATGTCGAGCGGATGATGCGCGAGGCGATGCTTGCGCGGATCGCGCCGGTCAGCCGCGAGATGATCCTGAACTTCATCGCCGAGCGCGTGCTCGGCTTGCCGAAGAGTTATTGATCCGCAGGCGGATCAGATCTTGTCGGCGCCCTTCATCAGTTCGAAGAATTCTTCCTTGCTGTTGGTGCGCGGGTAAGGCGTCGCCGGAACGGGCACGCCGAGGAAAGCACAGAGCGGCTCCCAGCCATCCTTGGCGGTGTGGACCAGCAGGCGGCTCGCGGGGATCTCGGCTTTGACGGCCGCTTCCTGTGCGTTGAAGGCGGCGATGATACCTTCCTTGTCGGTGCGCCCGCCGAGGCTCCGGTCGATGACGACCTTGACGACCATGCTGAGCCAGGGAACGGCTGGCGGCGGCCAGTTTTCCTTCGCCAGCAGGCTGGCGAGAATGGTTTCGGAGAAGCTGCCGTACCAGCTTTCGGCCGAACGGGTCGAGAGGATGACCTTGGTGTCCGGGTTGGCGGCGGCGAGTTCGCGCCAGAAGGCTGCCGTGGGCCAGTCGACAGCAGAATTGTAGCCGTTGTAGAGGGCGGCGAAGTCCGGGTGCCCATCGGCGGCGGCGTGCCAGAGCGGCACCTGAACCGGACCGTTTTCGATCACTTCCTTCATGTGGTGACATGGCCCGAAGCCGAGCTCTTCAAGGGCGAGCTTGAGCGACAGTGTGCCGGTGCGGCCGAATCCGGCGCTGAAGACCTTGATGCCCATGCGATCCCCCGGGAGCGCTGTCTGCGCGCTTCTCGGGAATATCTTTTACACGAAAGCCTTTGGGTGCCTACTTGTTCCCGAAGAACCGGAAGGCGGCGAAGAGGCCGGCGAGGGCTGAGCCGAGCCCGCCGAGGAGAACGAAGAGCGGGTTCGCCTGATCGGCAAATGCGATCGCCCGGTTGAGGCCGGAGACCTTGACGGTGACTGTGTCCTGGAAGGTGCGCAGCGGGGTCACGGCATCGGAATCGATGGCGAAGACTTCGAACACCAAGTCATGATCGCCGGCTGTGAGCGGCGTCACCGACCAGCGCCAGGTATTCTCCGTCATCGGAGAAAGTGTCTGAACCGGCGGCGAGGCGGCGACGATGTTGAAGGCGGCGCCGGAGACGCGGACTTCGACGCGCTCGGAGACTTTCGCCTCGCTTTCCTCGATCACGCCTCGGCCGGGCAGGGCATCGGCGGCGGTCGTGTCGCCGGTCGCGTCGATGGCGAAGGTGACATCGAAGGCGCGTTTGTACTCGGCCGAGCGCGGTGTCTCGTGGGCGACGGGGACGGTTCTCAGCGTGTCTTCAAACGAAGGCCCTGCGGGTGCGGGGGCGGACATAGCCGAGATTTCCGGCATCGCTTCGAAGTTGTCGCTCACATCCGGCGCGGCGGAGCGCGCCATCGGGGAGGGCTCCATTTCGGTCTGGAAGTTGAACTGCGATTCTTCTTCCGAAATCGCAGGTTCGCCTGCTTCGCCCGTTTCGGCGGCGGCTTCGGGGACGCTCTTGGCGCTCGCTTCCGGTGGAGGGGCGACTTCGTTGATGGGGGCTTCGGCCGCAGCGACTTCGAAGGCGGGTTCTTCGGCAGGCGCAGATGCAGCGCTGATCTCTTCAACGGGCGCGGACGCTGCGGCGAGCTCTTCCTGCGGCGCGTAGCGCTCCAGCAGCGCTGCGCCGCCAATGCCGGCGACGACAAGACCCACGATGACAATCAGGACGGACAGGATGCGCAGCATTGTTGGTCTCCCCGGTAGTGGCGTTCAGTCTAGCAGACGTTCAGGCGGCGGGAAAACTGCCGCGGCTCGCCTCATAGAAGGCAATTGCGGCAGCATTTGACACGTTGAGGCTCTCCATCGCCGCCGCGATGGGGATGCGCGCAAGTTCCGCGCAGGCGTTTGCAACGGCAGGGCGCAGCCCGGAGCCTTCCGCGCCAAGCACGATGGCGACTTTCGCCGCGCCTTTCACCGCCAGGTCGAGCGGGCGTGTGCTTTCGCCAGCGAGGCCGACGGTGTGGAAGCCGGCTTCACCCAGCTGTTCCAGCGCGCGGGCGATATTGACGGTGCGCACTTCGATGACGGTTTCGACAGCGCCAGCGGCGCTTTTCGCCACGACTCCCGAGATCGGCGGCGCGTGGCGGGTCTGCAGGACGAGGCCGGTGAAGCCGAAGGCTGCCGCCGAGCGGAAGACTGCGCCGAGATTGTGCGGATCGGAGACCTGGTCGAGCACCGCGATGCGTGTGGCGCCTTCGGCGATCAGGTCTTCGAGGGCGAGGGCCTCGAGCGGCTCGGCCTTGATGGCGATCCCCTGGTGGACTGCGCCGGGGGGCAGGCGCTGGTCGAGTTCCTTGCCGGTGATGATCTGCGGGGAGAGCGGCAGCTTCGGCAGGCGCTCCGCCGCGTTCTCCGTGGCGACGAACTGCAGGAACTGCCGGTCGGGGTTGGCGAGGGCGGCCAGCACGGCATGCGTGCCCCACAGCCAGACGGGCCCGCCTTCCTTTTCGCGCTCGGGACGGGTGAAATTGGCGGGGCCGGGCCGCGCGCCCGGAGGGCCCGGAGGCCGGTTGCCAGGCCGTTTTGCATGGTTGCGCGCCATGAGGTTCATCCTTATAAGGCCGCTTCCGGCGTGGATCGGGGTTTGGAAAAGCCCTTTTGAAGCGCTGGCGCGGCGGCGTCAAACGGCGTTGGCGCGGGTCCCGTGGAGGGATGGG
>JBBSDJ010000097.1:0-10845 GCA_038249555.1 Caulobacterales bacterium | reverse complement strand
GAAGTCCGCCGCGTCGCGATCTGCCAGCTGCTCCTGTCGAAGCCCGACATGATCCTGATGGACGAACCGACCAACCACCTCGACGCCGAAACCGTCGCCTGGCTCCAGAACTTCCTGATCAACTTCCCCGGCTGCGTCATCCTCGTGACCCACGACCGCTACTTCCTCGACGACATCACCAACTGGATCCTCGAACTCGACCGCGGCCGCGGCAACCCGTTCCAGGGCAACTATTCCGGCTGGGTCGAACAGAAGGCCAAGCGGATGGAGCAGGAGGCGCGCGAAGACGTGGGCCGCAAGCGCACCCTCGCCAAAGAACTCGAATGGGTCCGCTCCGGCCAGAAAGCGCGTCAGGCGAAATCCAAGGCCCGTATCAACGCCTATGAGAAGATGGCGTCCGAGGCCGAGCGCGAGCAGGTGATGACCTCGCAGATCCGCATCCCGCCCGGCCCCCGCCTCGGCGGCGTCGTGCTGGAAGCGGAAAACCTCTCCAAGGCCTTCGGCGACAACGTCCTGATCGACAACCTCTCCTTCAAGCTGCCCCCCGGCGGCATCGTCGGCGTCATCGGCCCGAACGGCGCCGGCAAGTCCACGCTGTTCAAGATGATCCTCGGCCAGGAAAAACCCGACAAGGGCGCCATGCGCGTCGGCGAGACGGTCAAGATCGGCTACGTGGACCAGAGCCGCGACAAGCTCGACGCCAACAAGAACGTCTGGGAAGAAATCTCCGGCGGCACGGACGTCATCGACCTTGGCGGCGTCACCGTCATGTCACGCGCTTATGTCGGCGCCTTCAACTTCAAGGGCACAGACCAGCAGAAGAAAGTCGGCATCCTGTCGGGCGGTGAGCGCAACCGCGTCCACCTCGCCAAGATGCTGAAGGGCAGCCACAACCTGCTCCTCCTTGACGAACCGACCAACGACCTCGACGTGGAAACCCTGCAGGCCCTCGAAGAAGGCCTCGACAATTTCCCCGGCTGCGTCGTGGTCATCTCGCACGACCGCTGGTTCCTCGACCGTATGGCCACTCACATCCTCGCCTTCGAAGGCGATAGCCATGTCGAATGGTTCGAAGGCGATTTCTCGTCCTACCTCGAAGACAAGAAACGCCGCCTCGGCGAAGACTCGGTCAACCCGAAACGCCTCAAGTTCAAGAAGTTCGCTCGATAGAATCTGTCATCCCGGCCAAAGGCTGCGCAGCAGCCGATTGAGCCGGGACGATCTCTCGGTCATTCCCTCTCACCCCCGCGAAGGCGGGGGTCCCGCGCCTCTTGTCTCGTCCCGCGATCCCGCTACCGTCCCCCTCATTGTAATCCGGGACCCCGCGCCATGCACCACAAACTCATCGCCGCCCTCGGCGCGCTCTCCCTCGCGGCCTGCGCGACCCCCGTCGAAGCCCCGCCCACACCCGCTACCCCCGCGCCCATCGCAAGCTATGAGGCCACCGGCCTCCTCGCCAAAACACTCCCCGAACTCTCCGCCGCGCTCGCCAACGGCGAGATCACCTCCGCCCAACTCACGCAGGCCTATCTCGACCGCATCGCGGCCATCGACGATGCTGGCCCGCGCCTCCAGTCGATTCTCGCCGTCAACCCGGACGCCCTCGCGCAGGCCGCCGCCAGCGATGCCCGCCGGGCGGCAGGGCAGGCACTCGGCCCACTCGACGGCATACCGGTCCTCCTTAAGGACAACATCGAATCCGCCGATCCGATGGCAACCACCGCCGGCTCGCTCGCCCTCAAGGACAACCTCACCGGACGCGACAGCCCGCTCGTCGCCGGCCTGCGCGATCACGGCGCCATCATCCTGGGCAAAACCAATCTCAGCCAGTGGGCGAACTTCCGCTCCAACCAGTCGCTCAGCGGCTGGTCCTCCGTAGGCGGACAGGTCCGCAATCCGCACATGCTCGACCGCAACCCCTGCGGCTCTAGCTCCGGCACCGGCGCGGCAGTCGCCGCCTCGCTCGCCGCCGGCGGCATCGGCACCGAGACCAACGGCTCGATCATCTGCCCCTCCAACGTCATCGGCCTCGTCGGCTTCAAGCCCACCGTCGGCCTCATCCTGCAGGACGGTATCGTCCCGATCTCGCCCAGCCAGGACACCGCCGGCCCCATGGATCGCACCGTCCTCGGCGCTGCGATGCTGATGAACGCGATGGACGCGGGCGCGACGGACTACACCGCCGCCCTCAAACCCGGCGCCCTGCAGGGCGTCCGCATCGGCGTCCTGCGCACCGCGCAAGGCTCGAGCCCGGACATCATCGCCCGCTTCGACGCCGCGCTCGAAGTGATGAAGGGGCAGGGCGCCGAACTCGTGGAAGTCGAGGGGGTGGAACCGCCGGAAGGTTTCTGGCCCGCCTCGCTGCTGGTTCTCGAATACGAGTTCAAGGCCAGCCTCAACGCCTATCTGGCCGCCGCGCCGCCGGCCGTGACCACGCGCACGCTGGCGGACGTCATCACCTTCAACAAGCAACACGCCGACGAAGAACTCGCCCTGTTCGGCCAGGACCTCTTCGAAGCCTCCGACGCCCTTGGTCCGCTCACGGACGAAGCCTATGTGAATGCCCTCAAGCTGGTCCAGTCCGCCACCCGCGAGAACGGCATCGACAAGCTGCTGGCCGATCACAACGTTTCCGTCCTCATCGCCCCCTCAGGCCCGGTCTCTCCCCGCGTCGATCCCGTCAACGGCGATGTCTGGCCCGAATGGGCCGGCGCCGGCTGGGCCGCCGCGGTGGCCGGCTACCCCAACCTCACCGTCCCGATGGGCGACGTCCACGGCATCCCCATCGGCATTTCCTTCATGGGCGGCAAGAATACCGACGCGGACATGCTCGCCTATGGCTATGCCTACGAACAGGCGAGCGGCATCCGCCTCACCCCGAAATACCTCGAAACCGCCGAAGACCGCCCCGAGATAGAAGCCGCCATGCAGAAATGAGCGAGCCGCTGCGGGGGCGATAAGGGGCGATAAGATCCCGCCATAGAATGATAAAAAATGAGAATCCTTGAGAGAGAATTGAAATTCCGTGTGCATTGAGTGCACACGGATGAACCAGTCTGGAGAAGGCTGGGCAGGGCAGGTGCCCGGACTTGCGCCTACAAAATCCACCCCGCCCGTAAAATAAATCCCAACCCCGCCAAGCCGTTAAAAAATACTTCGCGTTTCCCTCCGCCACACCTCAGTGCACGGAGTTATACTCCCTGCATGAACTCACGCAAAAAAACTTCGCAAACATAAAAGACACTCACCTCCCATTGCTCCGTAATGGGTCCCTCCTCTCCTGCGGAGCGGGAAAGGGGTAAGAGAGCCGCCCCCTAACCCCTCTCCCATGAAATGGGAGAGGAGGGGCCCACGACCGGAGGTCGTGGGAGGTGAGGGTCTTGGCCAACAAGACGGGTGCAACTCCTCAAATTCCACCCCTACCGCGATAAAACCCTTGCCAATTCCACCGTCCTTCGGTCAGTTCTGCCCCGGATTGATGGGAGACGGCGAATGACGGATGCACCGGTTGCGGCAACGCAGAAAGGTTTCCTCGGTTTTGTGGAGCGCGCGGGCAACAAGCTGCCTGACCCCGTCTTCCTGTTCTTCTACCTGATCCTGATCCTGATCGGCATCTCCGTGGCTTGCGCCCTGCTCGGCGTGTCCGCCATCCATCCGACCCAGACCGCCGAGGATGGCACGCCCGTCATCATTTCGGCGGCAAGCCTCCTGTCGCCCGAAAACCTGCAGCGCCTCTGGGTCGACATGCCCAAGACCTTCACCCACTTCCACCCGCTCGGCTACGTGCTGGTGGTCATGCTCGGCGCCGGTGTGGCCGAACGCTCCGGCCTGTTCGCCAGCGGCATGCGGGCCGCCGTGCGCGGTGCCCCGACCGCGTTCCTGACCCCGGTCGTCGCCCTCATCGCAATGCTCTCGAATCACGCGTCAGACGCCGGCTATGTCGTCCTGATCCCGCTGGCCGGCATTCTCTATGCTGTCGCCGGGCGCCATCCGATCGCCGGCATCGCCGCCGCCTTTGCAGGCGTCTCGGGCGGTTTCTCCGCCAACATCACCCCCGGCCAGCTCGATGCGCTGCTGTTCGGCATCACCCAGCAGGCCGTGGACAATTCCGGCCTGGTCGAAGGCCTGCAGGTCAACATTGCCGGCAACTGGTTCTTCATCACCGTGCTGCTGGTGATCTACCTGCCGATCATCTGGTTCGTGACCGACCGGATCATCGAGCCCCGCCTCGGCAAATGGACGCCGACAGAAGAGCAGGCGAGGGATTTCGGCAACGAGGACAAGCCGCTCGACGCGGGCCAGCGCAAGGGCCTCGGCCGGGCAGGGCTTGCCTCGCTGGCCGTGATCGCGCTGTGGATCTTCATGACGGTTGGTCCCGGTACACCGCTGATCCAGGAGGACGCCTGCGCCGCAGACGCGATGGCGGCAGGCGAGTGTTCGGTCCACGCCCGGCTTGCCCCGCTCTACCAGTCGCTGGTCGCCGCCTTCTTCCTGCTGTTCCTGTTTGCCGGATGGGCCTACGGCGCCGCCGCCGGATCGATCAAGAACCACCGCGACCTCGTCGCCATGATGGCCGAAGCGATGAAGGACATGGGCTACTACCTGGTGCTCGCGTTTGCGGCGGCGCACTTCGTGGCGATGTTCGGCTGGTCCAACCTCGGCCTGATCGGCGCGGTGCACGGCGCCGGGGCGATCGAATCGAGCGGGCTTCCCCTGCCGGTCGTGCTCGGCCTGATCGTGTTCTTCACCGCCTTCCTGAACCTCTTCGTCGGCTCGGCCAGCGCCAAGTGGGCCTTGCTGGCGCCGGTCCTGGTGCCGATGCTGATGCTGCTCGGCATCAGCCCGGAAGGCGCAACGGCCGCTTACCGCGTCGGTGACGGCGCCACCAATATCATCACGCCGCTGATGGTCTACTTCCCGCTGATCCTGATCTTCGCCCAGCGCTGGCAGAAGGGATTCGGCCTCGGCAGCCTGACGGCCCTGATGCTGCCCTACTCGGTCTGGCTTCTTATTTCCGGCATCGCGCTGACGGTTGCGTGGTTCTACCTCGGCGTCGATCTGGGGCCCGGCGCGCCGGTGGCCTACAGCCTGCCGGAAATAGCAACGCCCTGACCCATCGGGTCAGGGCGTCCTGACGGCTGCGAAGCAAGGCGCGTCAGCTGCGCTTCTTGGCTTTCAGGTCTGCCGTCATCGAGTCGATCTTCTTGATCAGCTTGTCGGCAGAGCCATTGTTGTTGTCGAGCAGGGCGATGAACTGCGCACGCTGTTCGATGGCGAGCCAGATCAGGTTGCCGTCCAGGTTCAGGGCCACGTCGACCACCTGGTAGCTGCCTTCCTTGCCCTGCACGCGCCAGCGAACATCCATGTCCTTGCCATCCTGGCGCTTGATCACGGTGTTGACGATCGAGTCCGTTTCCGAACGGTCGACCGAATTCTTCACGACCACCGCTTCGCCGCGATAGGCATCCAGCTGGTACTCATAGACGGCCAGAGCGTAGGCGCGGAACGCCTTGCGGTACCTGGTGAGCTCCGCCTCGGTAAACCGGCGGCTGTATTTGCCGATGACGAAGTTCGACACGGCATCGAGATTGGTGAACTTGTCCATGTACGCGCTGAACGCGGCAGTGCGCTGGGCAGCCGAGAGCTCCGGGTTGTTGAGCGACTTCAGCACTTCGCTGGCGTTCTTCTGGACATAGGCCTCGGTGCGCGCGTCCGCAAAGACGGGCATCGCGCTGGCCAGCAGGACCGAAGCGGCAAGTGCTGAACGGATCAGGTGTTTCACGAGAATTCTCCTCTTTCCGGCGGCTGGTACTTAATCTTCAAATTCGTCGAAATCTGGGAGATCTTCGTACGCTTCCGCCTCATTGACCCTGCCATTAGCAATCGCTGCCTGACGCTGGGATGAATAAAGACGCCGGAGCGCCACATAGGGTTCTGGCTGCGAATTGAGGGTGTCGATCTGGTCATCGAACCGTACACGGGCATTCAAGGCACCGATGATTCCCATGCCAGCGCGCACCGCAAGGTCGGTGTCTTCGTCATTGCCGATCTCGACCCAGGTGAGGGGATCCAGGGCGCGGTCCACACCGGTGCCGAGCAGGTCGCGCGGCGTCGTGGGGCCGAGGATCGGCATCACGAGGAAAGGTCCGCTTTCGACCCCCCAGACGGCAAGGGTTTGGCCGAAATCTTCGGAATGATGCTCGATCCCGAAATGATCCGCCGCGTCCCAAAGGCCCAGCAGGCCGACCGTGGTGTTGATGGTGAAGCGGGCGACGGTATTTCCCGCCCGCGACGGCTCGGCCTGCAGCACGTCGTTCGCAAGGATGACCGGGGCGCGCAGGTTGCGCAGGAAGTCTCCGGCGCGGTCGCGCGCAAATTCGGGCGTCACGGTCTTGTAGACCGTGGCGGCGGGGCTGATCGCGTATTTGTCAACGCCGTTGTTGAAGGCGAACATCTGCCGGTTGAACCCCTCATACGGGTCCGCCATTTCGCCAGGTGCGGCCGGGGCAGTCGCGCAAGCGGTGAGCGCGAGAGAGGCCAAAGCGGCGCTGGCGTGCAGTTTCATGGGAGGATTTCCTGCATTGACGGCTGCTAGATGGAGAGTGGGGGCAAAAGCTTCAACGGGTGGGCAAGGCGGGAGGCAGACGAAAGTAGCTTTGGCGCAACACTGTTGAGAATGTCTGACAGGTTATACGGCCAGAACCATGTTGCCAGATCATATAAATGATTGTTTATATGCTTCCGTAATGACCACCTTCGATGATCTCCTCGAAAAGCTCAAAGCGGCGGGCGAGCCGACGCGGCTGCGCCTGCTCGCGCTGCTGCGGGAGAACGACCTGTCGGTGGGCGAACTGGTACAGGTGCTGGGGCAGAGCCAGCCGCGGCTGTCGCATCACCTGAAGAACCTGTCCGAGGCCGGCCTCGCGGAGCGGCTGCCGGAAGGGGCCTTTGTCTTCTACCGCGCCGCACGTTCCGGCGCAGGCCTCGCTTTCCTCAACCAGCTGTTTTCGCAGACGCGCCCTGATGCGCCGGAATTCCGGGAGGACCGCGACAAGCTGCGCGAAGTGATCCTCGCGCGCGCGGCCTCGGCCGAGGCCTACTTCTCCAGCATTGCCGAAACCTGGGATTCCCTGCGCGCGCTGCATTTTCCCAACGAGGCCATCGAGGACACGCTGCTCGACCTCGCCGGGCCGGGGCCTTATCGGCGCGTGGTGGATTTCGGAACCGGGACGGGGCGGATGCTGCTGCTGTTCTCCAGCCGCGCGGCCGAGTCCGAAGGCATCGATTTCAGCCACCGGATGCTGACCGTGGCGCGCGCCAATCTGGAGCGGGCGGGGGTCAGCAACAGCCGGGTGCGGTTTGGCGACGTGACAGCGGCGCCGTTCGAGGACGCTTCGGCCGATCTCGTGATCGTGCACCAGGTGCTGCATTATCTGGACACGCCGGGCGATGCGATTGCCGAGGCGGCGCGCGTGCTGATGCCGGGCGGCCGGCTGCTGGTGATCGACTTTGCGCCGCACGATCTTGAATTCCTGCGCGCCGAACATGGCCACCGCCGGCTTGGCGTGCGCCATGACGCGCTGACCGAGTGGGCCGCGCAGGCGGGGCTGACCCTTGAAGCGCCGCGCTCGTTTGATCCCCCGACGCAAGGCGCGCCGGGGCTTACCGTCAACATCTGGCGGGCCACCAAGCCCGCCCTTTCCAGGGCTAGGGCGGCATGATCCGTACACTGACACAGACCGACCGCAATGCCGAGCCGCTGCGCGTCTCGTTCGAGTTCTTCCCGCCGAAGAGCGAGGGCATGTCCGCCCGGCTTTGGGACACGATCAAGCGGCTGGAGCCGATGGCGCCGGACTTCGTGTCCGTCACCTATGGCGCCGGCGGCTCGACGCGCGAGCGCACGCACGACACCGTGCGCCGGATCGCGGCGGAGACGAGCCTGCGCGCGGCGGCGCACCTGACCTGCGTCAGCGCGACCAAGGAAGATGTGCTCGCGATTGCCGAGGAATACTGGCAGGCCGGCGTGAAGCATATCGTGGCGCTGCGGGGCGACCCGCCGGCGGGGATGGGCGCGAAGTATGAGCCGCATCCGGGCGGGTTTCTGGACTCGGTCGATCTGATCCGTGGGCTGAGGGCGCACCGGCCGGAACTTGGCAAGTGTTTCGAGATTTCGGTGTCCTGCTATCCGGAGCTGCATCCCGAGAACAAAGGCTGGGCTGCCGAGATCGCATACCTGAAAGCGAAGCAGGACGCAGGCGCCGACCGGGCGATCACGCAGTTCTTCTTCGAGCCGGACGTCTATTTCGAATTCCTCGACCGTGCGCGGTCCGGCGGCGTGACGTTGCCGATCGTGCCGGGCATCATGCTGCAGCCGAACTTCACGGGCCTGAAGCGCATCTCGGCGCTTTGCGGCGCAAGCGTGCCGCACTGGCTTGAGCGCCTCTATGAAGGCCTCGAGGAAGACGACGAGACGCGCGACCTGGTGACCGCGACCGTGGCGGCGGAGCTTTGCCACAAGCTGCACGAGCGCGGCGTGCGCGACTTCCATTTCTATACCTTGAACCGGGCGAGCCTGGCGCTGTCGACCTGCCGGCTGCTCGGCCTGAAGCCCAAAACCGCAAAGGCAGCCTGATCCATGGACGCAAAATCAAGGGTGGCCAAACTCGAAGCCGAGGCGGCCAAACGCATCCTGATCCTCGATGGCGCGATGGGCACGATGATCCAGACCTACAGCCTGACGGAGGAAGACTTCCATGGACAGAGGTTTGCCGACTGGGCGTCGCCGCTGCGCGGGAACAATGACCTGCTCAACCTGACGCGGCCGGATATCATCGCGGCCATTCACGAGTCGTATTACGACGCCGGCGCCGATTTCGTCGAGACGAACACGTTCAGCGCGACGACCATCGCGATGGCGGATTACAAGATGGAAGCCCTCGCCGACGAGATTGCGGCCGAAGGCGCGCGGATTGCGCGGGGCGTGGCGGACAAGCTGGAAGCGCGGGACAGCAAGCCGCGCGGCGTGCTGGGCGCCATTGGGCCGACGAACAAGACGCTGTCTCTGTCGCCGAAAGTAAGCGATCCGGGCTACCGGGACGTGACGTTCGACCAGGTGAAGGACGCCTATTACGCGCAGGCGAAGGCGATGGCGCCGTTCATCGACATGTTCCTGATCGAGACGGTGTTCGACACGCTGAACGCCAAGGCAGCGATCAAGGCGCTGATCGACCTGCGCGAGATCGAAGGCATCGACCTGCCGATCATCATCTCCGGCACGATCACGGACGCGTCCGGGCGGACCCTCAGTGGGCAGACGGCCGAGGCCTTCTGGAACTCGGTGCGCCATGCGCGGCCTTGGGCCATCGGCCTCAATTGCGCGCTGGGCGCCGATCTGATGCGCCAGCATATCGCCGCGATTTCGCGCGTGGCCGATACGCGCGTAATTGCCTACCCGAACGCCGGCCTGCCGAACGCTTTTGGCGCCTATGACGAGACGCCGGACCAGACGGCCGGGCACCTCGGCGAATGGGCGAAGAGCGGGCTGGTCAATGTGCTCGGCGGCTGCTGCGGCACGACCCCGCCGCATATCGCAGCGATTGCAGGCGCCGCCAAGGGCAAGACCCCGCGCGCGGTGCCGGTGTTGCAGCCGGCGCTGCGGCTGTCCGGGCTTGAGCCGTTTGAAGTCGCTTCCTGATGCCGGGCGCGGCGGCAAGCGGCGACCTGTTTGTGTTCTATGGCCTCCTGAAGCAGGGGGCCGCGGGCCAGCCGGGGGAGATGAACCTCGCAGAGGCGGGCGAGTTCGGCGCGCCGTGCCGGTTCCGGGGGCGGATGGTTGATCTCGGCGGCTTTCCGGGCGTGGTGGCCGGCGAGACGCTGTGCCACGGCGTACGCTGGCGGGTGCGGGACGCAGGTATCGTTCCGGCGATGGACGCGTTCGAGGACGTGACGGAGGATCCGGCGACGTCGCTTTACCTGCGCGTGAAGGTGCCGCTGCTGGACGAGACCGGCGCGGCGACCGGCGAGACCGCCTGGATCTATTGGTATAATCGCTCCGTGGGCGGACAGGCTCCGGTCGCGGATGGAAATTGGCCGCTTGATGCGGGGAAAACAAGAAAATGACACAGCAATCTTCCTCCCGGAATTTCATCAACATCGGTGAACGCACCAACGTGACCGGCTCGGCCGTGTTCCGGAAGATGATCACCGATGGGCGCTATGGCGAGGCCGTCGAGGTCGCGCGCCAACAGGTCGAGAGCGGCGCGCAGGTGATCGACGTCAATATGGACGAGGGCATGCTGGACGGCGCCGTCGCCATGACCACGTTCCTCAACCTTATCGCCGCCGAGCCGGACATCGCGCGCGTGCCGGTGATGATCGACTCGTCCAAGTGGGAGGTGATCGAGGCCGGCTTGAAATGCGTGCAGGGCAAGGGCATCGTCAACTCGATCTCAATGAAGGAAGGCGAAGCCAAGTTCATCGAGCAGGCGCTGGCGTGCCTCTCGTATGGCGCAGCCGTCGTCGTGATGGCGTTCGACGAGGTGGGGCAGGCCGACACGGCGGCGCGCAAGATCGAGATCTGCCAACGGGCGTACCGCATACTGACTGATGAGGTCGGCTTTGCGCCACAGGACATCATCTTCGATCCGAACATCTTTGCGGTGGCCACGGGAATCGAGGAGCACAACAACTACGCGCTGGATTTCATCGAGGCGGCGAAGGTGATCCGCGAGACGTGCCCGGGCTGTCATATCTCCGGCGGGCTTTCCAACGTCTCGTTCAGCTTCCGGGGCAACGAGCCGGTGCGCCGGGCGATGCATTCGGTGTTCCTGTACTACGCGATCCCCG
>JBBSDJ010000096.1:0-10923 GCA_038249555.1 Caulobacterales bacterium | reverse complement strand
GATCAACGCGCGCCTCCTCGGCACGATCGACGCCGCTACGCTCCCCTGGGGTGTCAAGGTCACCCGTATCGAGATCAAGGACCTGACCCCGCCGGCCGACATCACGGAAGCCATGGCCCGCCAGATGAAGGCCGAACGCCTGAAGCGCGCGGAGATCCTCACGGCCGAAGGCGAGAAGCAATCGGCGATCCTCAAGGCCGAAGGCCAGAAGCAGTCGCAGATCCTGCAAGCCGAAGGCCGCAAGGAAGCCGCCTTCCGCGACGCTGAAGCGCGCGAGCGCGAAGCCGAAGCCGAAGCGAAAGCCACCGCCATGGTCTCCGAGGCGATTGCCAAGGGCGACGTCAACGCGATCAACTACTTCCTCGGCCAGGCCTATGTCGCCGCGTTCGAGAAACTCGCGACCTCGCCGCAGCAGCGCACGGTCATCATCCCGGCGGAATTCTCGTCCATTCTCGGCACCATCGAAGGTATCCGTGGGCTGACGGACTCGGCGAAAGCGGTGAACGCCGCGCCAAGGCCAGCCGGTAGCGCCGTGCCGCCGACCCGCACCTGATCCTCCGCCTGCAGAAGAAGGCTATTTCCATGGAACAACTGCTCTCTCAGATCACCTGGTGGCACTGGCTGGTGCTGGCCCTCATGCTTTTTGGCCTCGAAATGGTGACCAGCACCTTCGACCTGCTGATGGCATCCATCGCGGCGGCTCTGACGGCGATCTTCGCATCGGTTGCGCCGGAATCGGCCACCGCCTGGCACGTCCAGATCCTCGTGTTCATGTTCGCGTCCGTCGCGCTGATCGTTCTCAGCCGCTCGGTCTTCCCGAACATGCGCAAGGCCGCGCCGGAACACCCGACACTCAACAAGCGCATGGTCCAGCTTGTCGGCCAGCGCGGCGAGATCACGCGGGAATTCAACGGCGGGCAAGGCCAGGTGCGGATCGGTGACACCGTCTGGGGCGCTGAAGCCGCTGACGGCGAAGGCACGCTGAACCTCGGCGACCGGGTCGTTGTGGACTCCACGCGCTCCAGCATGGTGATCGTCCGCAAGGCCTGACCGGCGTTACTCCGTCCCCGGACGGCCCGCCTGTTTCGGGTCCAGTTTCGGGGCGGGGGCAAGCCGCATGACTTCGGTCTGGAACCGCTCGTCGTCGTCCGCGAGCAGGTAGGCCAGGGCCTTGCAGATCGCGTCGCCGAGCGGAACAAACCATTCGAGATCGACTTTCGGAAAATCCGACAGCACGTAGGGCATCACCAGCGCCTTGTCGCCCGGATGGCCAACGCCGACGCGGATGCGCCGGAAGTCGGGGCCAAGGTGGGCTGTGGCCGAGCGCACGCCATTGTTGCCCGCCGCGCCGCCGCCGCGTTTCACGCGTACGCGGCCCGGCGCAAGATCAATCTCGTCATACATCAACGTGACCGCTTCCGGCCCCACCTTGTAGAACGCGCACGCCTTCGACAGCGCCCGTCCGGACTCGTTGTAGTAGGTCTGCGGTTTCAGCAGCAGCACCTTCAGCCGGCCGTTCGCGGTGTCGACCGCCCCTTCGGAAATCTCGGAATCAAACTTCGCGCGCCACGGCCCGAAGCCGTGTGCGGCGTGAATCCGGTCGAGCAGCAGGAAGCCGGTATTGTGCCGGTTCTTGGCATACTTCGCGCCCGGGTTTCCCTGTCCGGCAAGGATCAGCATGGCTCGCCTGTCCGTCCTTCATCCGCCCCCGGAATCAAAGAGGCCGCCCGCTTGTGACGGGCGGCCTCCAGATTGTCCAGAAGGATCACTTCTTGCCGGCAGGCTTCGCCGGGGCCTTGGCAGGGGCGGCGCCCTTGGCCGGGGCTGCTGCGCCTGCGGCCGGTGCCTTGGCCTTGGCGGCCGGAACGGCATCTGCCGAAGCTGCCGCTGCGGGCTCTTCCTCGGCCTTGCCGCCGCGGCCTGCGATCGTGGCGATCGTGAAGTCACGGTCGGTGATGGCGGGGGTCGCGTTGCTCGGCAGCTTGATGTCCGAGATCTTGATGTTGTCGCCGACTTCGAGCGCCGAAATGTCGGCCTCGATGTATTCCGGGATCTTGGCTGCCGGAACGTTCAGTTCGACTGCGTGGCGGACGATGTTGAGCGTGCCGCCCTTCTTGAGGCCGGGGCTGGCTTCCTGGCCCTTGAAGTGGACAGGAACCTCGACCTTGATGATCTGGTCCGGCTCGACGCGGCGCAGGTCCACGTGCCAGGGCTGGTCGGAGACCGGGTGCATCTGGATGCCCTGCGGGATCACGAGTTGCTTCTCGCCCTTGTGGATCAGCGTGGCGGTCGCGTTCAGGAACTGGCCTGTTTCGATCGCCTTGATCACTTCGGCTTTCTTGAGATTGATGGCGACCGGGGCGAGATCGCCGCCGTACAGGACGCCGGGCACGAAGCCCTGGCGGCGCGCTTCGCGGGCGCCGCCGGTGCCGACGCGCTCACGCACGTCAACATTGAATGAAATCTTGTGCTTGGACATTTGGTTTCCTTTCGCCCTGGACCGTGCTTTCCCCTGGGGAAAGTCGGAACCTGACAGGTACGGCCTGACGCCGTCCTTTGAAGGCGGGCGTATAGGGGAAGGGCGGTTGGAAGGCAAGCGGGGCCGTTAGCCCCTGAAACAGTCCGCTATGTCGCCCATCCAGCGCATGACCTCGTCCTTCTGCTCCAGCGGGGATTTCCCGTTGCGCACGAGGATCAGGTCCAGCTCCGGCACCATCACCGTATACTGCCCCTCATAGCCATTCGACGAGAAACTGCCCGGCCCCGCCATGCCGAGCCACCAGTGCGCGCCGTAGCCATAGGTCTCGGTTGGCGGCACGGGCGTCGGCGTGCGCGCATAGTCCGCCCAGCCCTCCGGCAGGATGCGCCGCCCGTCCCAGACGCCGCTGCGCAGGTACAGCATCCCGAAGCGCGCAAAATCCCGCACCGTGCAGAAACAGAAGGACGAGCCGATGAACGTGCCCGCTTTGTCGAACTTCGGATCGGCCGACGTCATGCCGATCGGCCCGAACATTTCCCGGAACATGAACTCGCGGAACGCCTCACCGCTCGCCCCCAGCGCCCGCGCCGCAATCCGCGCCACGATATTTGTCGTCCCGCTCGCATAGCTCCACGCCGTGCCCGGCGGATGGATCAGCGGGAACTTCGCTGCAAACCCGCCGACATCCTCCTTGCCCGAGCCGAACAGCATCTCGATCACATCCGAGACGCCCGCATCGACATAATCCTCGGCAAACTTCAGCCCGCTCGACATCCGCAGCAGCTGGTCCAGCGTGATCGCCCGGCGCGGATCGTCCGCACCCTGCCATTCCGGCACGTCGGCCGGCGCATGGATATCCAGCTTGCCCTCGCGCACGAGGATGCCGACCAGCGCCTGCGTCATGCTCTTGGCCTGCGACCAGGAATGATGCGTGCTCTCCGGCCCGAACCCGGTCCAGTAGCGCTCCGCCACGATCCGCCCGCCCTGCACGGCAAGGAAAGCATGTGTCTCGCCGAGGCTCGCCGGCGCCGGATCGCTGAACGCCAGGTCCAGAAGCGGCGCGAGCTTCGCCGCCGTCGCCGCACCCGGCTTCGCCTCGGGCCATTCGTGGGTGGGCCAAGCTACACCCGCAGGCTGCGCGGGGAGGGGTGGGAGTTTCGTCATTGCACGCCCTCCAGCTTGTAGACCTTCCTTGCCGTTCCGCTGAACATCGCCGCCTGCGCCGCCTCCGGATAGTCCTTCGCGATCTTCTTCAGGCCGTTCCACAGCGTCCGGTAGCTCAGCGACAGCCGGTCCACCGGGAAATTGCTCTCGAACATGCAGCGCTCGGCTCCGAACACCTTGATCGCATGATGATACCACGGCGCCTGCGCCTCGGCGAACTCATCCGATCCCGGAGGTTTCTCCCGCCCGGCCCAGCCAAAGCCATTGTCCGGCATCGCAAGCCCGCCGAGCTTCGCATACATATTCGGACAGGCCGCCACCGCGGCAATGTCGTCCTTCCACTTCGCGAAGATCTCGTCCCGCTTGCCCGCATACGGGCCGACGCCCAGCGGCGTGCCGAAATGGTCAAGGATCATCACCGTACCCGGCACCGCCCGCGCGAGCGCCGCATAGTCCGTCAGCTGATGATGGTAAATCCACGTATCATAGGTCAGCCCCCGCTCTCCCAGCCGCGCCACGCCGCGCCGGAAATCCTTGTCCTCGAACAGACCCTTCGGGGCGCGTCCTGGAATGCTCAGCGGCGCGCCGCTCTCGTCGCGCGACCCCGAATGCCGGATGCCCCGGAACAGGCCGCGCGCGGAGACCTCATGCGCGTCCAGAATGTCGTCCAGGTCACCGCGCCGCAAATCCGCGTGCGCGACGATCCCCGCGATCTGCGCCTTCGATGGCTCCTGCGCTGCCCGCAGCGATGCCGCCGTTACGAACTCTGTCTCGCCGACCGGGAACAGATGCTCCGGCCCGTCCGTCCGGTAGGCCGAGCCGCATTCCATGAACACCGTCTGCACCACCTTGTGCCCGTCCTGCGTGTCGGACCACAGCTCCTCGAGATCATATTCAAGATGCGGCTTCGGCCAGAGATGATGGTGCGGGTCCACAATTTCGCGCGCCGGATCAATCACCTCCTCGCGCACCTGGCTCAGCCATTCAGTATTGTTGAACATGGCCCGTCCTCCCGTTGTTTCTTGTTGCCGCCGATCAGAACGCGCTCCTTGCGCCAAGTAAAGGCTTGATCGGGCTGGTTTAGTGCTGCCACATCACCCGAACACCGAGTCCGGGGAGGGACCACATGGCCGACGCGCCAGAATCGCCAGACCAATCGCCAGACCGCAAGGCCTATTGGCCCGAAGTCATCCGACTGACCTTGACCCTCCTCGCCATCTGGTTCCTCGTCTCCTTCGGCGCCGGAATCCTGTTCCGCGAATTCCTCGATCAGTTTCATATCGGCGGCGCCCCGCTCGGCTTCTGGTTCGCCCAGAACGGGTCGATCTACGTCTTCGTCGCGCTGATCTTCTACTACTGCGCCGCGATGAACCGCCTCGAGAAAAAATACCGGATCGAGGGCTGAGACATGGATTGGACATTGATCTGGGTCTTCGGAACCTTTGGCCTGTATATCGGCATCGCCCTCTGGGCCCGTGCCGGTTCCACCAATGACTTCTACGTCGCCGGCCACGGCGTCCACCCGGTCGTCAACGGCATGGCGACGGCGGCGGACTGGATGAGCGCCGCCTCCTTCCTGTCTATGGCCGGCCTGATCGCCGGCATGGGCTATGGCGGCTCGGTCTACCTGATGGGCTGGACCGGCGGCTATGTGCTGCTCGCCCTGCTGCTCGCGCCATTCCTGCGGGAGTTCGGCAAGTTCACCGTGCCGGACTTCGTCGGAGACCGGTACTATTCCGGCACTGCCCGCATCGTCGCCGTCATCTGCGCGCTGTTCGTCTCGTTCACCTATATCGCCGGCCAGATGTCCGGCGTCGGCATCGCTTTCTCTCGCTTCCTCGGCGTCGATTTCAACACCGGCATCTTCTTCGGCATGGGCATCGTCTTCGTCTACGCCGTGCTCGGCGGCATGAAGGGCGTCACCTACACCCAGGTCGCGCAATATGTCGTTCTGATCTTCGCCTACACCGTGCCCGCTATCTTCATTTCGCTGATGCTCACCAACAACCCGGTCCCGCAGCTCGGCTTCATCGGCAACCTCAAGGGCGATGATGTCTCGATGCTGCAGAAGCTGGACGAGACCGTGAAAGGCCTCGGCTTCGAAAGCTATCTCTCGTCAACCAAGACGAACTTCGACATCTTCTGCATCACCGCCGCACTGATGTTCGGCACCGCCGGCCTGCCGCACGTCATCATCCGTTTCTTTACGGTGCCAAACGCAGCGGACGCGCGCCTGTCGGCAGGCTGGGCCCTCGTGTTCATCGCGATCCTTTACACCGTCGCCCCCGCCGTCGGCGCCTTCGCGCGCCACAACATCATCGAGTCGGTCAACGAGACGACCTATGTGCCCGCCGCGGAATATGCGGAAGGTAGCCAGCTTGTCAGCGAGGCCGGCGAGTCGCCCAGCCCCGCCTGGTTCGCCAACTGGGAAACCACCGGCCTCGTCGCCTTCGACGACAAGAACGGCGACGGCCAGATGCAGATCCGTGGCCCCGCCGCACCGGACGGCCTCGAGAACGAAGTCACCATCAACAACGACATCTACGTCCTCGCCAATCCCGAGATCGCGCAGCTGCCGGAATGGGTCATCGGCCTCGTCGTCGCCGGCGGCCTCGCGGCTGCCCTCTCCACCGCCGCCGGTCTCCTGATGGTCATCTCCTCCGCCATCAGCCACGATCTCTGCCGCCGTACCTTCTTCAAGGGCATGACAGACAAGACCGAGCTGCGTGTCGCCCGGGGGGCCGCCGCCGCCGCCGTCATCGCGGCGGGCTTCATGGGCATCTATTCGCAGCAACTCGCCTTCGTCGCGCAGGTGGTCGCCTTCGCCTTCGGCCTGGCGGCGGCGTCGCTGTTCCCGGTCATCCTGCTCGGAATCTTCTGGAAGCGCATGAACCGGGAAGGCGCCATCGCCTCCATGCTCACCGGCCTGATCCCTACCTTCGCCTATATCTGGCACTTCAAGCTGGGCGCCGGAAAGGCCGCCACGGCGGAGGACTGGTTCCTCGGCGTCTCGCCGGAGGGCATCGGCTTCGTGGTGATGATCCTCTCGATCGCCGTCGGCGTCGCCGTTTCCCTAGCGACAAAGCCGCCGCCGCAGGACATCCAGGACCTCGTCGAGGACATCCGGATTCCCGGCACCCGCCGCTCCCACGGCATTGCGGACTCTGGCATGGCGCCGGTAGACTAGTGCCAGCAAACCAGTCAGGCCCGATCCATGAGCGACACGTCGAAATCCTATCCCGTTCCCGAAGCCTTCGCCGCGCAGGCCAACCTCACGCCGGAGAAATACCGCGAGATGTACGCCGCCTCGATCGCGGACCCCATCGCCTTCTGGGGCGAGCAGGGCAAGCGGCTGGACTGGATGACGCCCTACACGCAGGTGAAAGACGTCTCCTGGGAAACCGGCGACCTGCACGTGCGCTGGTATCATGACGGCGTCCTCAACGCCTCCGCCAACTGCCTCGACCGCCACCTTGAAAAGCGCGGTGACAAGGCGGCGATGATCTGGGAGGGCGACGCCCCCGGCGAGACCTACACGATCACCTACCGCCAGATGCACACCGCCGTCTGCAAGTTCGCCAACGTGCTGAAGAAACTCGGCGTCCGGAAGGGCGACCGCGTCACCATCTACATGCCCATGATCCTCGAGGCGGCCTACGCCATGCTCGCCTGCGCGCGCATCGGCGCCGTCCACTCGGTCGTCTTCGGCGGCTTCTCGCCGGACGCCCTCGCAGGCCGCATCACCGACTGCGGATCAACCGTCATCATCACCGCCGATGAAGGCCTGCGCGGCGGCAAGACCGTCCCGCTGAAAGCCAACGTCGACCGCGCCTGCGAGATCGCTGGCGGCACGGTGAAATCCGTCCTCGTCGTCCAGCGCACCGGCGCCGACGTACCGATGGTCGAGGGCCGCGACCACTGGCTGCACGAGATCGGCAAGGACATCTCCGCCGACTGTCCGCCCGAGCCGATGAGCGCCGAAGACCCACTCTTTATTCTCTACACGTCCGGCTCCACCGGCAAGCCGAAGGGCGTGCTGCACACCACGGGCGGCTATCTCGTCTGGGCCTCGATGACGCATGAATACGTCTTCGACCTGAAGGAAAACGACATCTTCTGGTGCTCGGCGGATGTCGGCTGGGTCACCGGCCACACCTACATCGTGTACGGACCATTGGCCAACGGCGCGACCAGCGTCATGTTCGAAGGCGTGCCGACCTGGCCGGACGCCAGCCGCTTCTGGAAAGTCTGCGACCATCACAAGGTCACCATCTTCTACACCGCCCCCACCGCCATCCGCGCCCTGATGCGCGAAGGCGAAGGCCCGGTGAAGAAAGCGCACCGCAAGTCGCTGCGCCTCCTCGGCACGGTCGGCGAGCCGATCAATCCCGAAGCCTGGGAATGGTACTTCCATGTTGTGGGCGAAGGCCGCTGCCCCATCGTCGATACCTGGTGGCAGACCGAGACCGGCGGCACACTGATCGTGCCGCTTCCGAACACCACCATGATGAAACCGGGCGCCGGCTCGCATCCCTTCTTCGGCATCCAGCCCGTGCTGGTTGACGCCGAGGGCAAGGAACTCGAAGGCGCCGCAGACGGCAACCTCCTGATCACCGACAGCTGGCCCGGCCAGATGCGCACCGTGTACGGAGATCACCAGCGCTTCGTCGACACGTATTTCACCGCTTATCCTGGCAAGTATTTCACCGGTGATGGCTGCCGCCGCGACGAGGATGGTTTCTACTGGATCACCGGCCGCGTAGATGACGTCATCAATGTCTCCGGCCACCGGATGGGCACGGCGGAAGTCGAAAGCGCGCTCGTCAGTCATGACGCCGTCGCCGAAGCCGCCGTCGTCGGCTACCCGCACGACATCAAGGGGCAGGGCATCTACGCCTACGTCACCCTCCGCCAGGGCGTCGTCGCGGATGAAGCGCTGCGCAAGAATCTCGTCCAGCACGTGCGCGGCGAGATCGGCCCCATCGCCTCGCCGGACCTGATCCAGTTCGCGCCCGGGCTGCCGAAAACGCGCTCCGGTAAGATCATGCGCCGCATCCTGCGCAAGATCGCCGAGAACGAATTCGGCAGCCTCGGCGACACCTCCACGCTGGCCGACCCGGAAGTCGTCACCGACCTGATCGACAACCGCCAGAACCGCTGATGCAGACAGACGCCCGCGTAGACGCCTACATCGAGGAGGCTGCGGAGTTTGCGCAGCCGATGTTGCACCGTCTTCGCGAAATGGCCCGCGCCATCTGTCCGGAGGCGGAGGAAACGATCAAGTGGAGCGCCCCGTCGCTTTCCTACCGCGGCAAGAACCTCTGCGGCTTCGCCGGCTTCAAGGCGCACGTCGTCTGCTTTGTCCACGGCGAAAGCTCTGAAGAAAAAAAGACCGGCATGGGCGAATTCGGCAAGATGCAGACGATGGCCGACCTGCCGACAAAAGCCGCGCTCGCGAAAGTCCTCAAGGTCCGCATGCAGAAGATCGAGGCCGGTCCCGCCGCTTCCCGCAAACCGCCCAAGCCCCCGCCTGACGTGCCGCCGGACCTTACCAAGGCGCTGAAAGCCTCAAAGCCCGCGGCAGCCACCTTCAAGGCGCTCTCGCCCTTCAACCAGCGCGACTACGTCACCTGGATCACGGACGCCAAACAGGACGCCACCCGCATCCGCCGCATCGAGCAAGCCGTGGAATGGCTCGCCGAAGGCAAGCCGCGCAACTGGAAGTACATGGGGAAGTAGCCAGCGCCGGCCGTTCCCGGCTAGCGGCCCTAGACTGCCGGCAGATCCACCGTGAACCGCGCGCCGCCCTCGGTCCGGTTCGCCGCCCAGACCTTGCCGCGGTGAGTCGCGATGATCTGCTTGACGATCGACAGGCCCAGCCCCGAATTGTTGCCGAACGCCGTGCCCTTCGGACGATCCGTATAGAAACGGTTGAAGATCGTCTCCAGCTTGTCGGGCGGTACGCCCGGGCCGGAATCCTCTACCGTCAGGCGCGCAATCGTCCGCGGGCCGTCATTCGTCTGGTCGAGGCGCACCTCCACCGTCGAGCCGCCCGGTGAGAAGGAGCGCGCATTGTCGATCAGGTTGCGCAGCACCTGGCCCAGCGGCCCCTCGCGCCCGCGCACCACCAGCCGCGCGCCCATCGTCGCGTCGGTGAACGAGACATGCACCGCGCTCTCGCCCTCGCCGATCCCCTCATAGGTGCGCACCACATCGCGCACGAACTTGGCAATGTCGATCTGCTCCGCCGGCAGGCGCGTCATCTCCGCCTCGAGGCGCGAGGCATTTGAAATGTCCGTGATCAGACGGTCGAGCCGCTTCACATCCGAGGTGATCACCTGCCGCAGCCGCGTCGCCGCATCCGGATCCTTCACCCGCTCCAGCGTCTCCACTGCCGATCGGATCGACGTCAGCGGGTTCTTCAGTTCGTGCGCCACGTCCGCCGCAAACTGCTCGTTCGCCTCGATCCGCTCCAGCAGCGCCTCGGTCATGCTCTGGATCGAAGTCGCAAGGTCCCCGATCTCGTCGGTGCGCTGCGTCAGCAGCGGCACGTCGATCTTGTCGGACGCGCCCGACCGGATCCGGTCCGCCGCCAGCGCGAGGCGCCGCAGCGGCCGCGCGATCCCAAGCGTCAGCATCACCGAGGTAATGAACGCCATCAGCACCGCCACGCCAATGAACGGCACCAGTGCCACCCGCTCGGCGCGGATGATCTCGTCGATGTCGCTCGCCTCCAAAACCAGCACGCCGACCACGGCGGACACCCGCTGCACCGGCATCGATACCGAGATCACCCGGTTGCCCCGGTCCGAAAACCGCTGGCTCGCCGATTGGCCGCCCAGGGCGGCAATCTCGAATTCATCCTCAAAGCTCTGTGAGCGGAGCGCTTCGGAGGAGCGCCGCGGCGAGAAGAAATCGAACGCGTTGCCGGCCCATTCGGAGAGGTCGCGACCCGTGCGTGCCAGCAGGCCCGGCTCGCTGAGTGGGGGCAGGGCGGTCACGTCCACGCGTTCGGAGAGGTAATAACTGTCGCCGATCAGTTCGCCTTCCGGCGTGAAGATGCGCGCGCGCACCCGTTCCGGCAGGTTCAGCCGCTGCAGCGTCTGGCGCGCCGCCTCGGAGTTGAGCCCCGGTTCCGGCGTCGTCGCATCATCCGAAAGCAGGCTCGAGAAAATCTGCGCCTGCGCCTCGAGGTCCTGCTGCTTCGACGCCACGAACCCGGCGCGCATCTCGTTCAGCACCATCGCGCCGATGATCAGGATCGCGAGGCCCGCAAGGTT
>JBBSDJ010000095.1:0-11024 GCA_038249555.1 Caulobacterales bacterium | reverse complement strand
TTGATGCTCTCGTCCGTGATCAGGCTGGAATGCTCGACCGAATCGACGCCCGCCTCGATGGCGGTCGCAATGCCCTTGGCGCCGTGGGCGTGGACAGCGACTTTCATGCCCAGCTCGTGCGCCTCGTCGACGATGGCTTTCATTTCCTCTAGCGTGAATTGCTGCGCGCCAATCGTCGTCCCCTTGGAGAGCACGCCGCCGGTGCCGCAGAACTTGATTACCTCGGCGCCGTACTTCTTGTTTTCGCGCACCTTCTGGCGCACCGCCCACGGACCATCGGCGACGCCGCCGCCAACCGCGCGGTCTTCATACGGCAGGAGATTGTTGTCGCAATGCCCGCCGGTGATGCCGATCGACTGGCCGGCCGGAATGATCCGCGGGCCGGGCACTTCGCCGGAATCGATGGCGTCCTTGAGATCTACATCCGCGAAGCCCGGGCCGCCAAGATTGCGCACGGTCGTGAAGCCGGCGCGCAGCGTCTTCTCCGCGTTCGCGACGCCGGAGATGGCAGAGCGCGAAGTGGAAACCGCGAGGCGGCGATAGCCGTGCAGATCGGACCGGCTGGTCAGGTGGACGTGGCTGTCGGACAGGCCGGGCAGCAGGAAGGCGCCCTTCATCTCGATCCGGGGTACGCCCGAGGCGCCGAGTGTGCCGGCCCGGCCGACCGCCTTGATGCGGCCGTCCTCGATCAGGATGTCATGATCCTTCATGACGGTGCCGCGCTCGACATCGATGACATGGCCGCCGGACAGAAGGGTCGTCTCGGCCGAGGCGGCGGCGCTGAGGGCGAGGAAGCTGGCGGCGGTCAGGAGAGCGCGAAGCATGGGACGGTTCCGGGGGTCTGGTTGCCCCTCAGACCTAGCGCCCGGACGGGATGTTGGCCAGTGCAACGCAGCCCGCAAAATCCGGGTGGCGCGGGTTTGGGCACCGGCCTATAGGTCCCGCGCATGAACGCCGCCCTGCGCCTCGGATTTCCTGCCGCCCTCGGCTGCTACCTGATCTGGGGCAGCCTGCCGCTGTACATCCGCGCGATGAGCCATGTCAGCGCGTTCGAACTGCTGGCGCACCGGATCCTCTGGTCGGTGCCGACCGCGATCCTGCTGATTGCGCTGGCCGCCAACTGGCGCGACGTGAAGCTGGCTTTCACCGGCTCGAACCTGAAATGGCTGGCGCTTTCCAGCGTGCTGATCGCATCCAACTGGGCGATATACATCTGGGCCGTCAATGCCGGCCGCGCGATGGAGGCCTCGCTCGGCTATTACATCAACCCGCTGGTCAACGTCCTGTTCGGCATGCTGATCTTTTCGGAGACGCTGCGGATCGCGCAATGGGTGGCCGTGGGGATTGCCGCCATCGGTGTCGTGATCATGGCCTTCGCGTTCGGGCATGTGCCCTGGGTGGCGCTGGCACTCTGCACGACGTTCGCGTGCTACGGCGTGATCCGGAAGAAGGTCGTCATCGACAGCCGCGCGGGCTTCCTCGTCGAGGTCGCGCTGCTCGCGCCGCTTGCCGCGCTCTGGCTGGTCTGGTTTGCAACGACGCAGCCGGGAGGCCGCTGGATGGGGGAGGGCGGCTGGGACATCGCGCTGCTGATCGCGGCGGGGCCGATCACGGCGGTGCCGCTGATCCTGTTCGCGCTGGCGGCCAAGCGCCTGAAACTCTCGACCATCGGCATGATGCAATACATCGGCCCGACGCTGCAGTTCCTGATCGCGCTGTTCGTGTTCAAGGAAGCGTTCAGCCCGGTGCACGCGGTGGCCTTCGGCTTCATCTGGACGGCCTTGGTCATCTTCACCGCCGACAGCCTGATGGGCGACGCCAAGGCGCGGCGGCTGGCGCGCGCGGCCCGGCCGGCCTGAAGCACAAAAAAAAGCGGCGGAACCCGAAGGCGCCGCCGCTAAGTCTGTCGAATGCTGATGAGAGCATTGTTCAATTCACCGGAACAAATGCAATGCACGTGCCAGACGCAGGCTCAGCCGCGCGGCGGGGTGAGGGCGAGCCAGAAAGCGATGGCCACCAGGAGGCCCGTGAAAGTTAACCGCGCCGCGAGCGAGGTGCGCCAGGTCTCGAGCCGCGCGCCGAGCTGGGCGGCGAGCAGCACGATGCCGACATGCACGAGGGTGGCGACAGTCAGGTGGATCGCGCCGAGCAGCAGACTCTGCTGCCAGACGGGCAGGGCGCTGGCGGGGTTCACGAACTGGTTGATCAGCAGAACATAGAAGGCGAGCGCCTTGGGGTTCAGCACGTTCGCGATCAGGCCGCGCCGGAAGCCGCGTTCCTGGCCCACAGCGGAGAGGGCGACCGAACCCGTGTCCGACCAGGCCTCCCAGGCGAGGTAGAGCATGAAGGCGATGCCGGCCCAGTGCAGGCCGGTGTGAACGCTCGGTGCACTGATGATCAGCGCGGTTAGTCCGGTGACCGCGGCGATGAGCTGCAGGGAGAGGCCGGTGGCGATTCCGGCGACCGCGCCGAAGGCGGGCTTGCGGCCTTCGCGGATCGTCAGCGCCGCTAGCCAGCCCATGTTGGGGCCGGGCGTCAGTTCGATGACCGCGACAGCGAACAGGAATCCGATCCAGTCAAACCCGTCCGGCATCTGGCTACAGGCACCCCGCGACCGCTTCGACAAGGCGCACGGCGCGCGGGTCGCCGACCAGGCTGCTCGACTGGCGGTTCATCACGTAGGCGCAGGTCAGTCCCCGCGATGGCGAGGCGATCGCGAGCGAGCCGCCCCAGCCGCAATGGCCGAGCCCGTCCTCGAACGGGCCGAAGGCCTTGAGGTTATTGTGCATGATTCCGGTGCCGAAGCGCGTGACCATCGGCAGCACGAGGTCCGGCCCGTCCACCCGCGCGGTGGTCAGCGCCGCGAAGGTGCCGGGGCGCATCAGGCGCTTGCCCCCGATCAGGCCGACATTCGCATAGGCGTTGTAGAGCGTGGCCACCGCCGAGGCGGTGCCATGTCCGTTGGCGGACGGAATCTCGATCTCGCGCCAGATCGCGCCGCCCCGGTCGGGCGCCGACCATTTCGTCAGGAAAGCCGCACGGCGCGGCGGCGTGATCTTGCCCAGCGGGGCGAGCGCCTTGGGGCGCAGGATTTCGGCGACACGCGCATGCTCCGCCTCCGGAAGACCGATGCGGAAGTCGATGCCGAGCGGCGCGGTGATGTCCTCGCGCAGGATCGTGCCGAGCGTGCGGCCCGTGATGCGGGCGACGATCTCGCCCACCAGATAGCCCCAGGTCAGCGGATGATAGCCATGCGCCGTGCCGGGCAGCCACATCGGGGCAAGGGCCGCGAGGGCAGCGGCGCAGGCGGGCGGATCCAGCCAGAGGGCTGGGTCAATCTCGTCAATGAACCCCGGCAGGCCCGCCTGATGGCTCGCGACTTCGCCGATGGTGACCGCCTCTTTTCCGTTCGCCGCAAACTCCGGCCAGACTTCGGCCACGGGCGTTTCGTAACCGGCAGGCAAGGCCTCGGTCGCCATGGCCAGCACGAGCGCAGCGATGCCCTTGGTCGTCGAGTAGACCGGCACGATCGTGCCCGCGTCCCAGGGCCGTGTGCCCGCCCGGTCGGCCCAGCCGCCGTGCAGGTCGACAATCACCTCGCCGTCCAGCAGCACCGCAAAGCCCGCGCCCTGTTCCTCGCCGCGGGCGAAGTTGTCCGCGAAGGCGTCCTGCACGGCGTCGAAGCCGGGCGCGGTGAAGCCGCTGAAAGGCGTGTCGGGCATGGCGGGCCTCGGTTGCCCGGCCGCATTGATTTCGCGCCGGAAACAGGCCACCCCTTCGCCCCTGAAGTCCGCCTCGTCAAGGAGTCCCGCCCTCATGTCCACCGCTCACCGCCCGCGCCGTTCCTGCCTCTACATGCCGGGCGCCAATGCCCGCGCGCTCGAGAAGGCCCGCGAGATTCCCGCCGACACGCTGATCCTCGACCTTGAGGACGCGGTCGCGCCCGAGGCCAAGGCCGAAGCGCGCGGCGCGATTGCCGCGGCGCTGAAAGCCGGCGGATACGGCCCGCGCGAACTGGTCGTGCGGATGAACGGGCTCGATACCGAATGGGGGCATGCCGATCTCGAGATGGCGGTGGCGGCCGGCGCGCATGCGGTGCTGGCGCCGAAGGTGACCAGCGCGCGGGATATCGAACGGCTGGACGCAGCGCTGGGCAAAGCCGGGGCCGGCGCAGATTTTGCGCTCTGGGTGATGATCGAGATGCCGCTGGCCATTCTCAACATCAAGGAGATCGCGGCGGCGAAGATCGGCTCGCGCCTCACGACTTTCGTGATGGGCACCAATGACCTTGCGAAAGAATACCGTGCCCGGATGACCCCGGACCGGCTCGCCTTCCAGACCGCGCTGCAGCTCAGCATCGCGGCCACGCGCGCCTACGGCCTCACGGCCATCGACGGCGTCTACAATGACATCAAGAACGAGGCGGGCTTTGCCGGCGAATGCGAACAGGGCCGCGACCTCGGCTTTGACGGCAAGACGCTGATCCACCCCTCGCAGGTCGAGACGTGCAACCGCGTGTTCGCCCCGTCGCGCCATGACGTCGAACAGGCCCAGGCCGTGATCGAGGCATTCGCGGACCCGGCGAATGCCGGCAAGGGCGTACTGAAGGTCAACGGCAAGATGACCGAGCTGCTCCACCTCGACGAGGCGCGCCGGACCGTGGCGATGGACGAGGCGATCCGGGCTTTGGCTTAGGCACTGTGCCTCGCCCCACCCTAACCCTCCCCGCAAGCGGGGAGGGGACGGGCTGCTCAGTTTTGCAAAGTTCATTTCCGCAGCATGCAACCTGTCCCCTCCTCGCGCGAAGCGCGGGGAGGGTTAGGGTGGGGCACTTGAACCACAAGACTCGACACGGCGCCGTCCGCCCCTAAGTCCTCACCCATCAGACAACGGAGCGGCCCATGACCTATATCCTCATCCACAATCCCGGTTGCGGCTCGTCCAGGAAGGGGCTGGAGCTGCTCGAAGCGAGCGGCGTGAAGCCGCAGATCCGCAAGTACATGAGCGCGGCAGAGCGGCTCAGCGTCGAGGAACTCAAGGACATCGCAAAGAAGATGGACGGGGTATCGCCGCGCGCCTTCCTGCGGGAGGCGGACGCCAAGGCGGCCGGGCTCGCCGAGACTGCGAGCGACGACAAGGTCTATGCCGCGATGGCCGAGAATCCGAAGCTGATCCAGCGGCCGATCGGCATCAACGGCAAGAAGGCCGTGCTCGGACGGCCCAATGCCAAGCTGCTCGAGATCCTCTGAGCGCCGCGCAATTTTGTCGCAGAACGGGCCTCAGCCGGGCAGGTCGATCAAATTTCACCGATCGGATTCGCCAAATTTCAGGTCGGGCGTGTGACAGTCGGCGGATGATGATCCTCGCCCTTGTCTTCGCCGGTCTCCTGCTCGCCTTTGCGGCGTTTGCGGCATTCGGGCTGCCCTACATGCTGATGGGCGCCCGGGCGTTCGAGGAATTCGGCGAGCGGCCGGACGCGCAGGCCATGGCCGGCGTGCTTGCGGCGGCGGCAGCCCTGATCGCGGCGCTGCCCTTTGTCGCTCCCGCCTTGATTTCACCGGGCCCTCAGGTGCAGGTGTTCGCCGAGACCGTGCTGGGCGCGGCGTCCCCGTTCCGGAGCTGACGCGCGTTTCCCGCTAACCAAGGAGACGGACGTGGCAGGCGCAGCGACGATTCAGAAAACCGGGAGTTTGAAGTCGAACCCCGGCAATTTCTTCGAGGATTTCAAGCCCGGCGACACGCTGGTGCATGCGACGCCGCAGACGGTGACCGAGGGTGACCTCGCCCTCTACCGCGCCCTGAACGGCAGCCGGTTTGCGCAATACTCCTGCGCCGAGTTTGCCCGCAGCGTCGGCCTGCCGGGCCTGGGCGCCGATCCCCTGCATGCCTTCCACATCGTCTTCGGCAAGAGCGTGCCGGACATCTCCCTGAACGCTGTGGCGAACCTCGGCTATGCCGATGGCCGCTTCCTGCGCCCGGTGATGCCCGGCGACACCCTGCGCGCGACCAGCGAAGTGATCGGGGTGAAGGAGAACTCCAACGGCAAGACCGGGGTCGTCTGGGTGCGGACGAACGGGCGCAACCAGTACGGCGAAGACGTGCTGAACTATGTGCGCTGGGTGATGGTCAACAAGCGCGACGAGGCCTCGCCGGCGCCTACGCCGGTGGTGCCGGATCTGCCACCAGCGGTCGCGGCCAAGGACTTGTCCGGCTTTCCCCAAATGAAGCGCTGGAACATCGCCGAGTCCGGCAGCCGGCACATGTATGAGGACTACGAGATCGGCGAGAAGATCAATCACACCGACGGCATGACGATCCAGGAGGCCGAGCACCAGATTGCGACGCGCCTCTACCAGAACACCGCCAAGGTCCACTTCGACTTCCATGGCCAGAAGGAAAGCCGGTTCGGCAAGCGCCTGATCTATGGCGGCGTGGTGATCTCGATCGCCCGCTCGCTGTCGTTCAACGGCCTCGCCAATGCCGGGCAGATGCTGGCGATCAATGCCGGCAGCCATGTCAGCCCGCTGTTTGCCTGGGACACGATCTATGCCTGGAGCGAAGTGCTGGACAAGGCGGAGCTGTCGGAGACCTGCGGCGCGCTGCGCCTGCGCCTCGTCGCGGTGAAAGACCAGCCGCCGGGCGACTTCGCCTACAAGAACGCCGACGGCAAGTACGCTGACGGTGTGCTGCTCGACTTCGATTATTGGGCGGCGATACCCCGGGCCCGCTGACGTAGCCCGAAAGACATCCTATATGGGGGCGATGGGCGGCTATCTTCCTTACGTGGATTTCACAGAGTTTGCGACGGCGCTGGCGATTTTCCTGTCGGCGCTGGTCAGCCTGATCGGCACGTCGGGGCGCAAGCGCTCGATTGCGCAGGGCGAGGCCAAACTGTCGGACCTCGCCGAGATGACCGGCATCCTGAACCCCAAACAGCTGATGGCCGTGTTCGGTCCGCCTGGCATGGGGCGCACCTGGCCGGGCGTGACTTTGTTGGATGTGCGCCGGGCCCGCGGCCCGATGGGGTGGCTGATGTCGAGCGACCTTGTGGACTATGCCTGCATGGCGGCCGCAGCCGCCGTGCTGGTGTTCGACTACTGGCTGGTGCCGCTGGCCCTGATGTTTGCTTTGGGCGTTCAACTGGCGGGATGGGTGGTCTCTGCGCGCGTTCCGAAATGAACAGCGAAGTGAGGCTTTTGGGCCGCTTCCCGCAGACGCTGAAACCCGGTAGGACTCCCCACATGAAGCTCTGGAAGATGAACGGTGCCGGCAACGCGTTTGCCATCTTTGACGCGCGCTCGACGCCGTTCGCGCCGAGCGTGGATCAGATCCGCCAGATTGCCGCCGATCTCAAGGCCGACCAGGTGATCGCGCTGGAGCGGGATGCGACCAAGGACGTGTTTATGCGGATCTGGAACGCCGATGGCGGCCAGGTCTATGCCTGCGGAAATGCCTCGCGCTGCGTCGGCCATCTCATCCTCGCCGAGACCGGCAAGGACCGGATCACGATCCAGACCGAAGCCGACATGCTGAAGGCCTTCCGCGCCGAGGGCGGCCTGATCACGGTGGACATGGGCTCGCCCCTGATGGGCTGGGCCGATATTCCGTTGGCGGAGAAAATGGACGTGCGCGGCGTCGACCTCAAGATCGGCCCGATCGACAAGCCGATCCTGGCGCTGCCGGCAGTCGTCTCGATGGGCAATCCGCATGCGGTGTTCTTCGTCGAGGACGTGAACGCCTATGACATCCCGAAGATCGGCCCGCTGGTGGAGAACCATCCGCTGTTTCCGCAGGGCACGAATGTCGGCTTTGCGCAGGTGCTCGACAAGCAGACCATACGCCTGCGCGTCTGGGAGCGTGGGGCCGGGCTGACGAAGGCTTGCGGCACCGGCGCCTGCGCGGCGCTGGTCTGCGCGGCGCGCGCCAAGCTGACCGGCCGCAAGGCGCGGGTCATCGTGGACGGCGGTGACCTCTTCATCGATTGGCGCGAGAGCGATGACCATGTCTACATGACCGGCCCGGTGGAGCTGGAATTCGAGACGGACGTCTAGGGCGGCCGAATCAGCGCCCGCGCTTGCTTTTCGCCCGCTTCAGGGCGATGTGACACCCCAACATGCCGGATACCGCCCCTCCTTCTGGCCCGACGGTGATTACCCTCGGATGCCGCCTCAACACCTATGAGTCCGAGGTGATGCGCCGCCATGCGCTCGAGGCAGGCCTCGGCGAGGCGGTGATCATCAATACCTGCGCGGTGACCTCGGAAGCGGTACGGGGCGCGCGCCAGGCGATCCGGCGGGCGGCGAAGGAGAATCCCGGCGCGACGATCCTCGTGACCGGCTGCGCGGCGCAGATCGATCCGGACGCCTTCGCGGCGATGCCGGAAGTCACGCGGGTGATCGGCAATCACGAGAAGATGCAGGCGGAGACCTGGGCGCCGCTGGACCTTCTCGGCGGCGAAGAGAAAGTCCGCGTCAACGACATCATGAGCGTGCGCGAGACCGCCGCGCACCTGATCGACGGGATGGAGGGCCGGGCGCGCGCCTATGTTCAGGTACAGAATGGCTGCGACCACCGCTGCACCTTCTGCATCATTCCTTACGGGCGCGGGAACTCGCGCTCCGTGCCGGCAGGGGAGGTGGTGGCGCAGGCGCGCCGGCTTGTCGAGACCGGGCACTACGAAGTGGTGCTGACCGGCGTGGACCTGACGAGCTGGGGCGCGGACCTGCCGGGCGCGCCGCAGCTCGGCAATCTGGTGCAGCGCATCCTGAAGCTTGTACCGGAACTCCGCCAGCTGAGGATTTCCTCGATTGATGCGATCGAGATGGACGAGGCGCTGATCGAAGCGCTGGGCGAGGCGCGCGTGGCGCCCTACCTGCATTTGTCATTGCAGCACGGGGACGACCTGATCCTGAAGCGCATGAAGCGCCGGCATGGGCGCGGCCAGGCCATTCACTTCACGGAGCGTCTGCGCGCTGTCCGCCCGGACATTGCGCTCGGCGCGGACATCATAGCCGGGTTTCCGACCGAGACCGAGGCGCACTTCGAAAATTCCGTGCGGCTGGTCGAAGAATGCGGCCTCTCCTTCCTGCACGTCTTTCCCTACAGCCCGCGGCCCGGCACACCGGCGGCGAAGATGCCGCAAGTCGCGAAACCGTTGGTAAAAGACCGCGCGGCGCGCCTGCGCGCGGCGGGTGAAGCGGCGCTGCTGCGTCACTTCACGCGGCATGTGGGCGAGACACGTGATGCGCTGCTCGAGCGCGGCCTTGCGGCCCGGCTTCCGGATTTTACGCCTGTGCGTCTCAGTGCTCCGGCCGGGGAGGGCGGACAGGTCATCCCGGTACGGATTACCGGACATGACGGCAAACAATTGCTTGGAACACATCTCCCATGATCCTCTGGTTCGGCAAGAAGACGAAGCTCGACGAGGCGAAGGCCGCCGGGGCAGCGATGCCCGCGCCGGAGCTGTCGGCCGAAGAGCTTGCGGCGCAGGAAGCGGCGGCGCGCGAGAAGGCCGAGATCGAGGCGAAGGTGGCCGAGGCCAACCGCGCCTGGGAAGAGCGCCAGCGGCGCGAGGCACAGGAGGCCAGCGACGAGGCCGTACGCGCCAAGGCGGCGGCCGAGCTGAAACTTCTCGAAGACCGGCGTGAGCACGAGCGCCTGCGGGCGGAAGCCGAAGCGGCGGCGCGCGCGGCGGCCGAGGCCGAGGCGAACGATCCCGGCCTGTTCGGCAAGCTGGGCGAGGGCCTCGCGCGCTCCACCGCGCGTCTGACGGAAGGCCTCGCGGCCCTCGGGCGCCGGAAGCTCGATGCGGCCGCGCTGGAAGAACTCGAAGACCTGCTGATCACGTCCGACATGGGCACCAAGGTCGCCTCGCGCGTGACCAAGGGGCTGGCCAAGGGCCGGTTCGACCGCGAGATCTCCGGTGAGGAAATCCGCAGCGTGCTCGCCGAGGAGATCGAGGCGATCCTCAAGCCGCGCGAGAAGGTCGTGGATTTTTCGGAAGGCCCGCGCCCGCGCGTGGTTCTGTTCGTCGGCGTCAATGGCTCGGGCAAGACGACAACGATCGGCAAGATTGCCTCGAAGCTTCAGGCACAGGGCGCCAAGGCGCTGCTGGTGGCGGGCGACACGTTCCGCGCGGCGGCGGTGGATCAACTGAAAGTCTGGGGCGAGCGCGGCGGCATCCCGGTTATGGCGGGCGCCCACGGGGCCGATGCGGCAGGCCTCGTCTATGGCGCGGTAGAACGTGCGCAGGCGGAAGATCTGGACCTCGTGCTGGTCGATACCGCCGGCCGGTTGCAGAACAAGGCCGAGCTGATGGCGGAGCTCGGCAAGGTCGTTCGCGTCCTGAGGAAGCTCGATCCCGAGGCGCCGCATGACGTGATCCTCGTTCTGGACGCCACCGTCGGCCAGAACGCGCTCGCGCAGGTCGAGGCGTTCCGGCACACGGCGGGCGTCACAGGACTGGTGATGACCAAGCTCGATGGCACGGCCAAGGGCGGTGTGCTGGTAGCCATCGCCGAAGCGCATGACCTGCCAATCCACTTCATCGGCATCGGCGAGAAGGCGGAAGACCTGCGGCCGTTCAGTGCGGCGGCCTTTGCGCGGGCGCTGGTTGGCCTGAAGAGCTGAGAACGTCTCTTTCTTGGGCTAGGCACAAGGCCGGGACCGGCTTGTGCAACAAAACCCGCCCCCTCCGGAAACAAAATCTGAAACCGCCTCAAGCGCCTGAAAGATTTCTCCGGAAACCTTGCGCCACACCCCTCCGCGCGAGGTTACACTCAGCTTCACCCCCACACCCGTAGGCCGGATAGAAGCCAAAGGCCGAAATCCGACACCCCGAGAGCCAGCGATAAAAGATCGATACCAAGTGATAAAAAATGAGAATCAATGAGAAGGAATCGACATCCGGAATACAAAGCCTGCAACAGGCTGAGGCAGTCTGGCGAGCTTGTGAGAGGATTTATGCGTACAGGAAACAGCGCTTCGGAAAGATAAAACCCAAACCCGCCAAGCCGCTATGAAAT